>CAINDH010000136.1 GCA_903847285.1 uncultured Verrucomicrobia subdivision 3 bacterium
ACCGCGCTTGGTCACGAAATTGTAGATGCCGCCCACGCCGTTTTCGTCGCCGGGATACCAGTTTTGCACCGTGCTGTATTTGATCTGCGCGTCGTTGTGCGTGACGAGTTCCACGACGGCGGCGTGCAATTGATTTTCATCGCGCATCGGTGCGGTGCAACCTTCGAGGTAGCTCACGCTTGCGCCTTCGTCGGCGATGATGAGAGTGCGCTCGAACTGGCCGGACTTGGCGGCGTTGATGCGGAAGTAGGTCGAAAGCTCCATCGGACATTTCACGCCTTTCGGGATGTAGCAGAACGAACCGTCGGTGAACACGGCGGAATTCAGCGCGGCGTAATAGTTATCCGTGTAAGGCACGACCGAGCCAAGATATTTTTTGACGAGTTCGGGATGTTCATGCACCGCTTCGCTGAACGAGCAAAAAATAATTCCTTTCTTCGCCAGCTCTTCGCGATACGTCGTGCCGACGCTGACAGAATCAAAAATCGCATCCACCGCCACACCGGCGAGACGACCACGTTCGCGCAACGGAATGCCAAGCTTCTCGTAAGTTTCGAGCAACTTCGGATCCACCTCGTCCAAACTTTTCGGCGCGTTGGCGTTCGGTTTCGGCTGGGAAAAATAGCTGATATCCTGAAAATCAATCGGGGGATACTTGACGAACTGCCACGTCGGCTCCGGCATTTTCAGCCAGTATTGATAAGCTTTGATGCGCCATTCAGTCAGCCACGCCGGCTCTTTTTTCTTAGCAGAAATATGGCGGATGGTTTCCTCGCTCAAGCCCGGTGGCGTGGATTCGGTTTCAACATCGGTGACGAAACCGTATTTGTATTCCGTCTTAACTAATTCCTCGATTGTATCGGTGGCAGTGCTCATCGTTCGTAAAATTTATTTTTTCTTCGCGCAATCCGCGCAGACGCCGTGGATGGCGATATCAAAATGGTCGGCCTTGAAACCTTTGGGCAATTTCATTGCTTGTTCGGGCAAATCTACGTCAAACACTGTCGCGCACACATCGCAATGAAAATGGCCGTGCTCGATCATGTTTGGGCAAAAGCGCGTTGCACCACGATCTAGCGTGACTTGCCGCGCCAGGCCGCTTTTTACGAGCGCGTCGAGGCAGTTATAGACCGTGGCGTGGGAAATTTCCGGCATCGCTTTCTTGGCGCGAATGAAAACTTCCTCGGCCGTCGGATGATCACGTTTGTGCCGCAGCACATCGTAAACTTGTTGGCGTTGCGGAGTGAGGCGCAAACCGGTGGCACCCAACTGTTCAGTCAGGTGCTGTTCATCTTGCTGTTGGCTGCGCGCTTTCATGCGCGGATAATTTACACGGCTGCAGCCATGGGTCAAGATTTAGAATAATTCTAAATTGCATCCTGGAAGAGTGCGTGTCTGGAATGTGTTTTGGAGTTTGTTTATGCTGTGGCACATTCCGGGTTGGATGATTTCTAAACGATTCCGCGAGAATTGCCGCCGAGTGCGGGTGGCAAGGTGCGATTCACATAAAAATTGATGAACTTATGAATAACTCCCAAAACGCATGGTATTTCTAGTCTGCGCTCTTTCCGTTCTCTTTGATTGCTTTGGGGTAAATGTTTGCAATAAAAGCATCCCTTGATTGCGGAGAGTTACGAAAGGACTTTGCCACACGCCTGCTCTTTGGCGTAATCATCAAACTCTTTGGCATTTCCAATATGACAGAAAGCGGCTCTTTAGGTTAATTTGTCACCGTAATCCACTCTTGTGCATTCGAACCCAGTAAAAATAAGTTTCGCGTGGCGCGCTGTCGTCCTGACGCTGGCGGCGCTGGCGCTTGTATTGATGCGAAACTCTAGCATGGCGGCGACGCAAACCGTGTTTGTCCGCGCGGCGGGCTTTCAGATTGGGGAAAATGCAATTGTCGCTGATGCCACGAACCAATTTAAGTTCGCGCTCGATACGGTAATTGCATCTCCGCTGCCGTTCAATCAGTCGGCGGTGAAACAAGACACTGCCGCCGCGCAATTTGGCCCGGACGCAAAAAAGCCTTATTTCACAGTGCGCTTCGCCATGCCAGTGCCGCCATCGAACGCGACGAATTTATCAGCCGCATTGGCCGGGATGGATACGAATGTGTTCACGCACAACCATTCGCCGGGTTTTGAAATTCTCCCAAACGGCGACGCCCTCGCGATTTATTTCAGCACGCCGCCCAGCAAGGCAGAGTCGGATATTTCCACTTCGTTTGTGCAAGCACGGCTGCGCTACGGTGCTGAAGATTGGGATTTACCGGAACTATTTTTCAAGACCGAGAATTTCAACGACCAGTCCGGTTTGCTTTGGAACGATGGTGGAACAATTCGTTTCTTCGGTGGTGGTCGCGCATCGTCTGCCGGAGTGCCCTTCAAAATGGCCAACTCTACCGACAATGGTGCCAATTGGACATTTTCTCTACCACTGTTGGACAAGCCCGCGGAAAATATCACCGCCCAGCCGATCATCAGTGCTTTTCGCACTCCCAACCATTCCATCTATATGGCGATGGACGGCGTCGAGGCCTCAAGTTTTTTGTGGCGCAGTGCGGATGATGGGATTCACTGGCACGACATGGGCGGGCGCACCGGCGGACGCCATTCGGTGATCGTGCCATTGGACGACAACGGGACCTTACTTTCAATCGGCGGAAAAAACGCGGCCACGAACGGTTGGTCGCCGCAGAACATTTCCACGAACTATGGCGAAAGCTGGGGTGAAAGTTTTCCCTCCGCATTTCCGCCGCTCGGAACGGCGCAACGACCATCACTCATCCGGCTCGCGTCTGGAAACCTGCTCTACGTCGGCGATTCCTATCTCCACAAGATTGATCGCGCCGCGCCCGCCAGTTGGAAATTCGGCGATAACTGTTTCTTGGCGCTCTCTACCAACAACGGTGTTTCATGGCGCATTAAAACGTTGCCTGTGCAACTACCCGGCCATCAGCGCACGAATCATCCCACGCTCGGCTACGTTACGACGCGGCAAGGCGCGAACGGCATCATTCACATTTTGACGACCATCACGCAGCCGTGTCTGCATTATGAGTTGAACGAGGCGTGGATTTGGTCCGATGCTGGCGACATCGCGCCTGAAACATCTGGCGGTGTGGTGAAGAAGTTTTCTGAAAATTATCCGAATGGAAATTTGCGTTCGGCGTGGAGCGCACGGATATGTCCAAATGGGCGCTACCTGCTAGATGGTAAACAGACTGACTATTATGAGAGCGGTGCGAAGCAGCACGAAGTCGCCTACTCCAACGGACGCAAGACCGGCAAAGAAATATTCCGAGCGGCGGATGGCAAAATTATTTGGACTTGGAAACATGATTTGAAAAATCATCGCTCGGTCTGGGCGCAGTATTGGCCGAATG
Source organism: uncultured Verrucomicrobia subdivision 3 bacterium (assembly GCA_903847285.1). The sequence continues at coordinate 3,389 of CAINDH010000136.1, forward strand.
AAAAAAAGAAATCTGAATCGCAGTGGAACACGCGTCCCGAAGCGCGTGATCTGAAACGCAATTTCTTCGGTCTGGTTGCGGACGGCCCAGCTAAACAGTGGAACGAGGATGGCTCGTTGAAAATTTCCGGCGCTTTTGTGAACGGCGTTTTTACAGGAGCAGACTAACGCTGACATGAACTCCCTCCGCACACCGGACCTCATCGTCATCGCGATTTATTTCATCGCGGTCGCGTGGATTGGTTTGCGCTTTGCTAAACGGCAGACAACGACGGAAGCCTACTTCGTCGCCAACCGTACCATTCCACACTGGGCGATGGGGCTTTCCATTTTTGCGACCATCATCAGCAGCATCACCTTCGTGGCGTATCCCGGCGCGGCGTTCAAGGGCGACTGGAACCAACTCGTGCCTGGCTTCATGGCGCTGGGCGTGCTGCTCGTCGTCGGCGCGGTATTGATTGCGTTTTTCCGCCACGCCGTCGGCATGAGCGCGTATGAATATTTTGAAAAACGTTTCGGCTACGGCGCGCGGGCGTATTCGGCGCTGGCGTTCACGGCGGGACATTTTTCCAAAATGGGCTTCGTGCTGTTCACTATCACAACGGCAATCTGCGGCATGACAGGCTGGGACAAATACAACGTCATCGTCGGCGTCGGCGTGCTGACCATCGCCTACACGCTCGTCGGCGGACTTGAGGCCGTCATCTGGACGGAAGTGCTGCAAGGCATCGTGAAGCTCGCGGGCGTGCTCGTCGTCCTCGGTGTTTTGATTTCCATCATGCCCGGCGGTGCTGGCGCGGCGCTTCATCTGGCATCGGAGAAAAACAAATTCAGCCTCGGCAGTTTCGATTTCAACCTCGCGCAGAACGGAAATTTCTGGGTCATGCTGCTCTACGGCGCGTTCTGGTATCTCCAAAAATACGCCGCCGATCAGACGCTCGTGCAACGCTACCTCGTCGCCAAGTCCGACCGCGACGCGCTCAAAGGCGTGGCGCTCGGCGCGCTGCTCTGCGTGCCGGCTTGGACGGCCTTCATGCTCGTCGGCACGCTGCTGTGGGCGTATTACCAGTTGTCGGGCGAACTTTTTCCAGCGCAACTTCTCGACGCCAACGGCAAGGTCATCGCCGACCGCGTGTTCCCGTATTTTCTGACGACGAAAATTCCCGTGGGCCTCGCCGGCATCTTCATGGCCGCACTGATGTCCGCCGCCATGTCCACGATGTCGTCCGACCTGAACTGCCTCTCCGCCGTCGGCGTGGAAGATTATTACCGCAAGCTGCGCCCCAACTCGACCGACAAGCAGCGGCTCTTCATCGGCAAAATCATCGTCGCCGTCAGCGGTGCGTTGGCGGTGGCCATCGGCGCATTCATCGCGCGCAAAGGTGACAGCGCGCTGGCGCTTTACTACGCGGCCACGGCGATTGTTTCCGCCGGTCTCGCGGGAATGTTCCTGCTCGCCTTCCTTTCACGGCGCGCGAACCGGCAGGGGCTTTGGTGCGGCTTGATCGCCGCGCTGATCTTCACCGCGTGGGCCACGCTCACCGGCGGCAAATACAAGATGCTCGACCTAGGCTGGAATTACACCTGGCCGGACGTGATGCTCGGCGTCATCGCGCACGTCATCGTGCTCGTGGTTGGCTGGCTCGCGAGCTTCGGTTTTCCCGCGCCGGAAATAATCACGCGCGAGATGACGCTTTGGGGCTGGCTGGAAAAACGTAAAACTTTGCCCGCAGATAAAATCATCTCTGCACCCGTAACGGAGGTCGGCGCATGAACATCGTCACGCTCATCCAACCGCCACGCATCGTCTTCGGCAACGGCTGCGCGCCGAAAGCCGTTGAATTTCTCGCGCGGCGCGGCGCGAAGCGCGTGCTGCTTGTGACTAGCAAATCCGTGCGCCCACAGCTTGAGTTGTTGGTTGAGATGTTGAAAAAATCCGGCGTTGAAATTGTCGAAAGCCCATTTATTCCCGCCGAACCAACGTTGAAATTTTTTGAGGGCGCGCTTGGCGAAGTGCGGTCGGCCAAAGTCGATTCCGTCCTGGCCATCGGCGGCGGCAGCGTGATTGACGCGGCAAAACTTTTTGCCGCGCTCACAGACAACTCGCAAGAAATTTCCGAAGTGTTCGGCATCAACTTGCTCACCTCGCGCAAGCTCACGCTCGTCTGCCTGCCGACGACGGCGGGAACGGGCGCAGAAGTTTCGCCAAACGCAATTCTGCTCGACGAAGCCAGTGATTTGAAAAAGGGCGTCGTCAGCCCGCACCTCGTTCCTGACGCGGCGTTCATTGACCCCCTGCTCACCGTTTCCGTTCCGCCCGACGTGACGGCGGCGACCGGCCTCGACGCGCTAACGCATTGCATCGAAGCCTACGCGAACAAATTCGCGCATCCCATCGTGGATAATTACGCACTGCAAGGCATCAAGCTGATTTCGCAAAATCTTCTGGCCGCCGTGCGCGACGGAAATAATCTCAAAGCCCGCGCCGCACTCGCGCTCGGCAGTCTTTATGGCGGGCTATGCCTTGGGCCGGTGAACACCGCTGCCGTTCACGCGCTCGCATATCCGCTTGGTGGAAAATTCCGCATTGCGCACGGCGTTTCCAACGCGCTGCTGCTGCCGCACGTTTTGCGTTTCAATTTCTGTGCTGCGCCGGAACGACACGCGGAGATTGCCGTCGCTCTCGGCGTCGCGCACAACGGTTCTGCGCTGACGACGTCGGAGCATGGCGTGGAATTTCTCTCGCAACTTTCGCGCGACTGCGGCGTGCCGCAAACACTTTCCGCGCTGAAAATCCCGCACACTGCGATTCTTGAAATGGCGAAGTCTGCGCTGACGGTCCAGCGTTTGCTGAAAAATAATTTACGTCCTGTCACTGAGGCGGATGCCGCGCAGATTTATACGGCGGCCTACTAAATTTGAAAATGAATAATGGATTGAAATACCACGGGGCGGTCGTGCCGCTGGTGACGCCGTTTACACCGGCAGGGGCGCTGGATACCGGCGCGCTGAATCGGCTGTTGGACGCGCAGATTGCCGGCGGTGTTGAGGGGATTTTTGTGCTCGGCACCACGGGCGAAGGTGCCTTTGTGCCGCGTGAAATCCGGCGTCAATTGGTTGAACAAACCGTCCGCCGAGCAAACCGGCGAGCCAAAATTTTTGTCGGCCTCGGCGACATCCGCCGCTCGGACGTGGCTGAGGCGAACGATTTTTTTCACGCCGGTGCGGATGCGGTGGTCGGGCATCCGCCCATAGCCGAAAAAATTCCCGGCGAGCATTTACAAGGCTGGTATCAGTCGCTGTTGGATAGCCTAGAAGGTCCTTTGCTCATCTACAACATGCCGATGACCACAGGTGTTTCCGTGCCGCTTGACGCGGTGGAGAAACTGCTTGGCCATCCACGGCTCGCGGGTATTAAGGATTCCGAGAACAACCCGGCGCGGCTGGAAGAAACGATGCGGCGCTTCGGCGGCAAAAAAGATTTTGCGGTATTTGTCGGCGTGGGCGCGCTGATGGAAAAGGGTTTGAAACTCGGCGCGGACGGTATCGTGCCGAGCGTCGGCAACCTGATTCCTGACGTTTGCCAGAAATTGTGCGATGCCGCGCAGAACGGAAAATGGAATGACGCTAAAACTTTCTCCTCGCGCATGAGCGATGTGGCGGCGGTGTATCAGAAAGGCCGCAAGCTGAATGAGTCGCTTGCGGCGCTTAAGGCGGCGGTATCTTGTCGTGGCCTCTGCGCACCAGCGGTTTTACCGCCGTTGTTGGCCTTGCCACAAACGGAGGTGGAGAAAATTCGCGGCGTAATGGAACAGTTACATTTGCTGAACGGAATTCTATGAACGTGAAATCCGTCGCGGCTCGTCTGCGCAGCCACAAGCCTGTTCTCGGCCTGACGATGGGCGACCCGGCGGGCATTGGGCCGGAGATTTGTTTGAAGGCAATGTGCGAGCCATCGGTGCTGAAGAGGTGCACGCCAGTTTTGTTCGGAGATGTTGGCGTGCTGGAGCGTATTTCCAAAAAGCCCTTGCAATTCCTGCCGATTTTACGGGCGCGGGATTTGTCGAATGTCGCGCCAATCAACGAGCCGCTCATCGTAGATTGTGGCGCGATTGATGTGCGAAAAATCAAGCCGGGCGAAGTCTCCGCCGCTTGTGGTCGCGCGGGATACATCTACATCGAACGCGCGATTGCAGCGGCGCTTGCAGGGAAAATTGATGGCGTCGTCACTGCGCCCATCCACAAGGAATCGCTGAATTTAACTGGCGTAAAATTTCCCGGTCACACCGAAATTTTTACCGCGCTCACGCAGTCGAAGCGTAGTTGCATGATGCTCTTTTCGGACAAGATCACCGTGAGCATGGTTACAACCCACATCGGCTATCATGAAGTTCCGGGAAAACTTTCCGTGGAGCGCGTGCTGAACGTCATCGAACTCACCGCCGCCACGATGCGGCTGATGTTGCAGCGCGAGCCACGCATCGGCGTATGCGGTTTGAATCCACACGCGGGGGAGCACGGTTTGTTTGGGCAGCGCGAGGAGGAAAAATTTGTCGAGCCGGCGGTGAGGCTCGCGCTGAAGAAAAAATTAAACGTGGCTGGCCCGCTTGTTCCTGACGCTGTGTTCACCACCGGTCAGCGGAAAAAATATGACGCCATCGTATGCCTGTATCACGATCAGGGGCACATCCCGTTCAAGATGCTCGCGTTCGACACGGGGGTGAACATCACGCTCGGTTTGCCGATCATTCGCACGTCCGTGGATCACGGCACGGCGTTCGACATCGCGTGGCAGGGCAAGGCGGATGTGACGAGTTTGTTTTCCGCCATCAGCGTGGCGGCGCGGCTGGCGAAGAGTCGCACGGGTCTCGGCATGACCCACGTGACCGATAAGTTCCGTAAAAAATGATTGGCGTGATTGCAGATGATTTGACCGGCGCGGCCGAGCTCGGCGCCCTTGGCTGGCGGCATGGGTTGCGCGCAGAAATCGTCCGCAGCGGCAAGCCGAGTGGTGCGGCGGGTCTCGTTTGCGTGGACACGGATTCGCGCGCTTGCGATCCGGACGAGGCGGCTAAGCGCGCGGCAGCGGCGGCGAAGATGTTGCGCGCGGCGGGCGCTAAATGGATTTACAAAAAAGTGGATTCGGTTTTGCGGGGCCAGGTCACTGCGGAACTCGAGGCGGTGCTGAAACAACTCAAACTTCAGCGCGCACTGCTGTTGCCAGCGAATCCAACATTGGGTCGCACGATCAAGGACGGCCATTATTTTCTGAACGGAAAGCCGTTGCATAAAACCGAGTTTGGCCACGATCCACATTTTCCACGTCGCTCATCACAAGTGCTGCGGTTGGTGAAGGTGCCGGAAATGTTTTCCATGCGCGTGGCGAATGGCGACCGGGCGGTGGCGGACGGGATGATTGTCATTGGCGATGCACAGTCGGCGTTGGACTTGCAGCGGTGGGCGGAAAATTGTGATGCGCAGATGTTGCCGGCGGGCGGCGCGGATTTTTTTGGAGCGCTTTTAAAAAATAAGCGGGCGGGCATCTTGTCTGTCAGGTCGGCGCGGAATGATGCGCAAGCGCTCCCGATTAAGTGCTCACCGAGCAGGCGGGACGAATGGCCGGTTTTTACCGGCAAAGAGTTTTTCATCGTCGGCACCGCGACCGCGGCGGCGAAAAGATTTGTCACCGCCGCTCGACGGCGGAAGACGCCCGTGTTTGCGTTGCCGCAGGAGCTGGCGTGGGGCGCGACCTTTTCGGCGGCGGCAGTGGAGGCGGTAACCTTGCGGGTGGAGGCGGCTTTCAAATTGAATTCACGGGTGATTTTGCATGTCGGCTTGCCGCAGGTGCGTGCTAAAGATGTGGCTGGGCAATTGTCCGGGCACGTTGTGCGCGTGGCGGAACGTGTGTTGCGAACGGTGCCGGTGGAAAACATTTTCGCGGAGGGCGGCGCGACGGCAGCGGAACTGGTGCGGCGCATGAACTGGCCGCTTTTGGAAATTGTCCGCGAGCTTGCGCCCGGCGTGGCGACGCTCGCGGTGGTGGGCGATAGAAAATTTCTGCTGACCATCAAGCCGGGAAGTTATTCGTGGCCTGAGAAGTTCGCGTGTCAGTGAGTGGACACAACATGGATTCATCTGATACAACTTTGCTGATGCCCGACGCGAACACGTCCACCGACAATCTGACGTTCGTCGACCCTTCAACGGTCGCGCGGCGGCTGCTGTGGCATTTATTTTCCATCGGCTCGCGGCGCGTCACGCAGGAAGACCGGCATGAACGTTTTGAAAAACCTGGCGCACATCTTTTCTGGGTGCAGTCGGGCGAGGGTGAGCTGGAATACAAATCTACAAAGTTCGAACTGAAGCGCGGCAAAAAAATCTGGTTCGTGGATATGAGTAAGCCGCGCACCTACATTCCCGCGCCAGGCAAACATCTGACCATCGTCGGATTCCGATTTGGCGGTCCGGGTTTGGAATTCTGGCACGAGGCGATGCGCGTGGAGGAAAATCCCGAGTTCACGCTGGACGACGCGCGTTTTCCCACCACGTTGCAAAGCGAATTGCTACGGCTAGTCCGCCGAAAACCGACGGGCTGGGAATGGCAGGTGCATCTGCGCATTACGGAAATTCTTGGCCAATTGCTCATGGCACGCGAACTTCTCACCTCGCCGCACGCGGAACTGCCTGCGCCCGTCATGCGCGTGTTGAACGCCATTGCGGCGAATCCCTCACGCGATTGGAAGGCGAAGGAGCTAGCCGTCATCGCCAAGGTGAGTTATTCCGGCTTGCGTGCGGCATTTCAAAAATCCGGTCAAGGCACGGCGCACGAACACATCCAGCGCGCCCGGCTAGATCAGGCGCGGCTGCTTCTTGCCGACAAACGGCTTTCAATCAAGGACGTTTCAGGCCAGTTGAATTTCTCCAGCGAATTTTATTTCAGCCACTTCTTTCGCCATCACACCGGCATGACGCCGACGGATTTTCGGCAGCACCTAAAGGGCTGATTTTTTAACCCCACAAAACGCAAAAATGAATATTTTTTCCAGCCGGTTTGTATTGCTTTACGTTCTCTGCGGTTCTATCGCCAGCGCGCAGCAAACCGAAGTTCAATTCTTGAGCGGCCATGATAAAGACGACGCCGTGCCGTGGAAATTTTTCTGCACCAGCGGCGCAAACTCAGGTGCTTGGACGAATCTGCCAGTGCCTTCGCAATGGGACGTGAAAGGTTTTGGCACCTTGACATACAAGAAAGACCAGACGAACGCGTGGAATGAACGCGGGCTTTATGAACATGAATTTTCCGTGGCCGAAAGCTGGCGCGGCAAACGGATTTTCCTCGTGTTCGACGGCGTGATGACGGACACAGACGCGAAGCTAAACGGCCAGTCCGTCGGCCCGGTGCATCAGGGAAGTTTTTATCGGTTCAAATATGAAATCACCTCGCTCGTAAAATTCGGCACGACGAACAAGCTGGAGGTCACCGTCTCTCGCCATTCGGCGAATGAATCCGTGAACAAGGCCGAGCGTCTCGCAGATTACTGGGTTTACTCCGGTATCTTCCGTCCGGTGTATCTTGAAGCCGTGCCGGAACAATTCATCGAGCGCGCGGCGATTAATGCAAAGGCAGATGGGATTTTTGCGGGACGCGTATATTTCAACGGGGTTACCAACAGCTGGAAAGCTGAAGGGCAAATCCAGACTCTTGACGGGAAAAACATTGGTGAACCTCTCAGTGCGGCAGTCATCACCGGCAGCGCGCTGCCTGACATGGCGGTTTTCCAAGCACAAATTCCTTCACCCAAACTCTGGACTGCTGAAACGCCCAATCTGTATCAGGCGGTGTTCCGGTTGAAACAAAACGGCAAAGTTATCCACACCTTTACCCAACGCTTCGGCTTCCGCACATTCGAGGTGCGCGATGGCGACGGTCTTTATCTCAACGGCCAGCGCGTGATTCTCAAGGGCGCCGACCGCCATTCCTTCTGGCCGGATTCGGGCCGTTGTCTGAGCGAAGCCGTTCATCGCCTCGACATCCAGACGATGAAAGACGTGAATATGAATGCCGTCCGCATGTCGCACTACCCGCCAGACGCGCAGTTTCTGGATTTGTGCGATGAACTCGGCCTCTATGTTTTGGATGAGCTTGGCGGCTGGCACAATCACTACGATACCGAAGTTGGAACCAAGCTCGTGAAAGAAATGGTCGTTCGCGATGTGAACCATCCCTCGATTCTTTTTTGGGACAACGGCAACGAAGGCGGCTGGAACACCAACCTCGACAAAATCTACGGCGAATTCGATCCCCAAAAACGCCGCGTGCTCCATCCGTGGGCCACATTCAGCGGCTTGAACACGGCGCATTACCTAGCATACGACAAAGCGGAAATCGCGGCGCATGGTCAACATGTCTATTTCTCGACGACCAATTATCAGGAGATTATCGCTACCAACGACCCCGCAAAATACATCTACATGCCCACTGAATTCCTGCATGCGCTCTATGACGGCGGTGCGGGTGCTGGGCTGGATGATTACTGGCGCATGATGACCGCGAGCAAAACCCTCGGTGGCGGTTTCATCTGGGCGCTCGTGGACGAAGGCGTGAAACGCCCCGACACCGGTGAGATTGATGTCGCCGGCAATCAAGCACCTGATGGCATCGTCGGCCCGTATCGCGAACGCGAAGGAAGTTTTTATGCCATCAAGGAAATCTGGTCGCCGATTCAAATCACACGTGACAAAGGCGGCAAGCTGACGGTGAAAAATTACTTTAGCTTTACCGATGCAAGTGAATGTCAGTTTGAATGGGAGCAGCGAAAATTTTCTTCGCTGGTTGAAACCGGAAACTACAAGGTGTTGGGCGCGGGGAAAATTCCTGCTCCAAAAATTGCGCCCGGCCAGGGAGGGGTGCTTTCATTTTCTCCGCCGCCGAACAAGAATGCCGATGCGTTTGCCTTGCGCGTGAGCGGCCCAGACGGACGCGAGCTATGGACTTGGGTGTGGCCGCTTAAAAAGGACGCCTCATTTCGGCTCACGCAGGAGCCGGCGGAACACCACGCCATTCCAGCGGAGACAAACGGTATCATCACGGTGACGGTCGGTGAACTGACCGCGACATTTAGCAAAGAAACCGGACTGCTCACCGGCGTGCAGCATGGCGCACAACAGTTTTCGCTAGCGAATGGCCCGCGCCTCGCCACCGGTAGCGCGACGTTGCGCGAAATCCATTTTACCGATGACGGCCCGGATGCAATCGTCTCCGCAAAATTTGACGGCGATTTGAAATCGGTCTTATGGCGCGTAAACGGCAACGGCTGGGTCCAATGCACCTGGACATACTTTGCGCACGGCACAAATGATTTTCTGGGCGTGCTATTTGACTACCCGGAAAATCTGGTGACGCACAAACGCTGGCGCGGCGACGGCCCGTTTCGCGTCTGGCAAAACCGGCTGCGCGGTGTCACTGCTGGTGTGTGGGAGAACGATTACAATAACACGCTCACCGGCCTGCGTGGCTGGGTTTATCCGGAGTTCAAAGGCTTTTTTGCCAACTGGCATTGGCTACAACTGAACACGAAAGAAGGCGACTTAACCGTCGTCAATCAAGGCGACACGAAATTTTTACAGGTGCTCACGCCCAGTTTTGCACCGACGAACCTGATGGCGAAAGCTGTCGCGCCCGTCCCGCAATGTGGGCTTGGTTTTCTTGACGCGATTCCGCCGATTGGCAGCAAGTTCAAGGAGGCAAAATTTGGTGGCCCACAGGGACAACCGGTTGTGCAGGACGCGCAGTTGGCCGGCTCGGTGAGTTTTTATTTCGGCAAGTTGAACCGTTGACCGTGCAGGCGCGGATTGACAAGCGCAAGTCGGTCTGGCTTAATCTGCATCCGTTTTGGGGTAGGTTATCCAAGTGGCTAAAGGGTGCAGACTGTAAATCTGTCGGCTAACGCCTTCAATGGTTCGAATCCATTACCTACCACCATTATAATATGAACCAATGGAATTAATAATTCCGTTGGTTTTTAATTTTTACCCCTAAAAAACGTAAGGGAAACGCATGCCAAACACAGTCGTGTTTCATCGTGTTTTTGATGTTTGATGATGTTGGAAATTTTGTTCAGCCTCGATTCTGGCAGGCCTCACCTTTTATCGCCCACTTTCGCCAGCAGAAATAAATTAGGCAGACATTTTGGATTTTCAAAGCCAATTTTAATGCCCAGTTATCGCTTTCAAGAAGCGTCCGATTTCAGCATGGAGCGATTATATTTATCCATGGTCGCCATTCAAACTTTGCTTTCCGCGGTGAACAGAACATTTATCGGGTATGTATTTCTAATATTTCAACTAGATTGGATTTGTTCACCCAATTCAATTAGACATGAAAACCAACCGCGCCTCCGTCCTTGATTCCATGATTGCCGCCCAGAAGTTTTTTTCTGCCGGGATAAAGCTGGCTTTGCTGGTCGCAGGCCTTTCAGCCGGGACAGTTTTCGCGCAATCCTGGGTGACGACGCCGGGCGGCGCGCTCCCCAACGATTCGGTAGCGACAAATTATTTTCCTTATCTCGCGACCCAGACCGCGAGCGGTATCGCATATGGAACTAAAGCCACTGAAATCGGCGACGTTTGGATACCGAACTATAACGGCAAGCCCGCTCCAGCAAACAGCAATAATCGTCCGGCAGTGGTGATCGTGCACGGCGGCGGCGGCACGAGCGGCGCTCGCACAGAAACTCGCGGCACGCAGACCAGTCAGTTGCTGGCAGCCCACGGATACGTCGCCTTCAACATCGATTACGCCATTGGAAAAGTTTATCCACAAAACGTTCGCGACTGGCGTCTGGCTGTGCGCTGGCTGCGCGCGAACGCGGCGACCTACGGCATTGACCCAAATCACATCGGCATCACAGGCGGCTCGTTCGGTGGGTTTTCCGCTGCGTTGATGAGTGGGATTACGAACGGACAGCGGACGCTTTATCCGGACAGCAACGCAACCTTCAATAACATCTCCCTGGATACCGATGGGCAATTGAGTTCCTATTCTGGCGATGTCCAATGCACGATTGATTTTTATGGACCGTCGCTTTTCACGGGCGTGGCTCCGTATGCCGACGGCATGGGGCAATTTCCAAGCACGGCCACGACCGTGACGTATTCGAATGCCTCGCCGATTTTGTATGCTCACCCCGGTGCCGCGCCAGTGATGATTTGCCACGGGACTTCTGACACGACAGTGGACATCCAACAAAGCCGGACTTTCACCAACGCCTTGAAGCAAGCTTCCGTGGCGTATGTGTTCGATGCGATACCGGGAGCGGCTCACACATTCTGCATTTACGACACGACGAAAGGTGGGACTTGGCCGGTGGGCAGCACGAGTGGCACGATTGATTTGCGTAAAGATACGATGGACTTCTTCGACAAGTATCTGCTGAACGCTGCGAATCCTCCCAGCATCTCCATTCAGCCCACCAGTCAATCTGGTTGCGTCGGTTACGCAGCCAGTTTCAACGTCACGGCTGGTGGCACAACTCCGCTGGCGTATCAATGGTTTGGGCCGGGCGGGGGCATTGCTGGTGCAACGAATTCCAATTACACGATTCCAAGTCTGGCAACGAATCTGGCTGGCAACTACTCAGTGGTCATCACCAATTCCGTCGGTTCAATAACCAGCAGCGTGGTTGCGTTGACGGTAAACAATCTCACGCCGCCGGCAATCTCATCCGATCCGACGAATCTCACCGTCTCCGTCGGCCAAGCCTCCAACTTCAGCGTGACCGCCACAGGCGATTCGCTTTCCTATCAGTGGTTGTTCAACAATCAGGTGATTTTAAGTGCGACCAATTCCACGTTTAATATTTCCAGCGCAACCAATGCGAATGCGGGTAGCTATCAGGTGATCGTTTTCAATTCCTGCTCCGCGGTGGCAAGTGCGGCGGCGACATTGGCGGTCAATGGTCCGCCGACCATAACCGGCAATCCAGCGAGCGTCACCGCTTGTTCTGGCGACAGCGCAACGTTGGTCGTAACGGCCATCGGCGTCTCGCCGCTTAACTATCAGTGGTTCGGTCCATCCGGCATCATCGGCGGAGCGACCAGCAATGTTCTCGTCCTTAACAATCTCAGCACCACAAACACTGGAGCGTATTACCTCACTGTGACAAATGCCTTTGGTGGCGTCGTCAGCGGCAGCGCAACACTTACGGTGAGCGCCAATCACGTGGTCAGCTTCACCACGCAGCCGACCAATTCTTCGGCGACCGTCGGCGGCACAGCTAGTTTCTCAATCGCGGTGACGGGCGGCGGCAGTTACGCCTATTTGTGGATTCGCAATGACGCTGATCCGATCACCGACGCCGTGGCGACGAATGCAACCCTGACGTTCACCAATGTCACACTGGCTGATGCCGGCTACTACACGTGTTACGTCAACAACGACTGCAGCACCCTTTCAAGTTCGGCTGCGACTCTCGCAGTTTCTTCCGCCGCGAGTTCCAGCACCGTCGTAATTTCGGAAATTTATGGCGCTGGTGGTAAAGCAACTCCGACGGCTTCCTACACCAATGATTACGTCGTGCTGAAAAACGTCAGCGCATTTTCTCAAAGCATCAACGGCTGGTCGCTACAGCATCAGAAAGCCGGCACATGGCAGACGCCGTTCAATTTGCCAAACGCATCGATTCCTGCTGGCGGGTATTATTTGATCAAGTGTTTCAACGACGGTAGCGGCTTGACCGCGTCCGGTTCACTGCCAACTCCTGACGCCGCGACGCCGCAGACCAGTGCATGGAATTTAAGTATCAGCGGCAGTGGCGCCGTGGCGCTGGTAAAAAACACCACGCAGCTCACGGGCAATAGCACAAACATCATGCTGACTAGCGCAGCGACAAATATAGTCGATTTGGTTGGCTACTTTGCGACGGCAACCACCATCTCTTACATCGGCACAGGGGTTGCGCCTGGCGGTAGCAATACGAATGCTACCAAGCGTCTCTTGAATGGCTGCCAGAACACGCCGAATAACGCCATTGATTTCGTTTTGGGAACACCCACGCCGTTGAATAGCGCCAGTCCGACGGCGTTGTGTTTTAGTTTTTCAGCGCCAGTGATTGTTGGTCAGCCGCTAGGCCAGACGAATGCGGCCGGCAGCGGTATCACATTGACCGTTACCGCGAACGGTGATGCGCCACTCGCGTATCAATGGCGCAAGGATGCCGGTAATGTGTCGGGAGCGACGAGTGCGTTGTTGAACATCAGTCCGGCCAACACAAATGACAGTGGTAATTATATGGTTGTCGTGACCAACGCCTACGGCTCGGTGACCAGTTCGGTCGCCATCGTGCTCATCACAAACATTCCTCCCACGCCGCCGGTCATCACACTGCAGCCGCAGAGTCAGATGGTGGTCGCTGGTGAAAACCCACTGTTCACTATCACGGCCAACGGCACATCGCCGCTAAGTTATCAGTGGTTCAAAGGCGTCAACCCGATTTCCGGCGGAACCAATGCTACTTTAAATCTATCAGCCGTCACTTCTGGTGATGCTGGTATCTACAGCGTAGTGGTGACCAATCTATATGGAAGCGCAACTAGTTCAAATGCGAGCCTGACCGTGTTGGCAGCGGGTTCTTACACCAATGTTGTGGCATCTAGCTGGGCTACCGTTCGTGATGGAACGAATTATAATTTCGACATTGATGAAGCGTCGCTTGGTTATGTGTTGACGAAATACAGTCTGACCGGTGCGGCAGCGAAGGAGTATCTGCAATTCGATCTTGCCGGCAAGTCTCCGGACACCAGCGCGAGTTTTACTCTCACTTGCACGCGTTTCTCCAGCGGTGGCTCGCAAGCGGTGCAGCTTTGGGCGTTGAACCAGCCCTACACATCGTTCTCGAACAACATTGTTTGGGGGACGGCGCAAGCCAATGAAACAAACAGCAATTCGATGCTCACGAATGGAACCTTCACGGCCACATCATTGCTGACCACCTTTGTCGGTGGCGGCACGGGCACGAACACCTTTATTATTCCCGCTCCATGGGGCCAGTTCGTCCAAAATAACAAATTAATTTTGGCCATCACGGCAATGGAAGCGACCACGCCGAACACGAACAGCAGCGCCGGCAGCCGTGTCTCCATTGTCAGTAATTCGTTGCCGATCCTGCGCTTCTCGGTGAATACCGGCATTGCATCGAATCAATTTTATTTTGCCCACGACAACGGCCCGGGATTTAACACCGGTGATGAGAATCTATACATAACTAACGCTAGCGGTGGCTCGTATTCCGTCTGGTCTTCCGCTGATCCGGCACTACCGGTGACCAGTTGGAAGTCGGAAGGCGCCACAGCAGAATTCCCGATTGTCAGTAAGCCTGGCAACAGTGTTTATGGAATTACAGTGACTCCTGGAACATCTCCAGCTTACTACATCTTTGCCCGCACAAACACCGGTTCTTATCTTACAAGTGAGCCGTTGATGTGGCTGACGACGGATGATTACGCGACGTTCAATCTGTATGGCACGAACATGCCTATTAGCACGAATGGCATCTTCGCGTTCGGCACTGCGCCTAGCATCACGCAACATCCGCAGAGTCAGACCGCGACGGCTGGGTCAGGCGTCACGTTCAGCGTGGCCGCCAGTGGTTCCGCGCCGTTGACCTATCAATGGCGAAAAGGCGGAAGCCCCATCGGCTTTGCCACCGACACAAACTATGTCATCAACCCGGTTTCGCTTGGCGACGCTGGAAATTACGATGTGGTCGTCGCCAATAGTTTTGGTTCCGTGACGAGTTCGGTGGCTGTGCTCACTGTCAGTAATCCGGTTCCCATCATCACACAATCTCCATCAGGTAAATCCGTTTTGGTTGGTCAGAATGCCAGCTTCGTTGTCGTTGCAACCGGACCAGGATTGAACTACCAGTGGCAGTTCAATAGCGCGAATCTGAATGGCGCCACCTCATCGACGTTGGGACTTGCCAGTGTGAATCTGTCGCAGGCTGGCGCTTATCGCGTGTTGGTGACGAACGTCTATGGCGCGGTGACCAGCAGCGCGGCTCTGCTTGGCGTCGCCCAGCCACCGGCGTTTAACTTCAGCAGCACCGGCGGCGGGGCGTTCCAATTTAGTGGCGGGTCGCTGACAGGTTTGACTTACGTGGTGCAGGTGGCCACGAACTTGACGAGCCCGAATTGGATTTCCATCAGCACCAACAACACCGGTCCAGGGGGAACGATCAACTATCAGCCGCCAGCCAACACCGCTCCCAACCAATTCTACCGGCTCGTTTTCCCATGAGATAATTTTAGAGGTTCACTTGACCCGAGCAACGGATCGCCAATTCGTTGCTCGGGTTTTTATTTGGCTTTCCATTTGACCTCGCTGGGCAATTGCCCTAGACCATGCGTGCTGCCGCGTGCGGTTTAGGATTTGTGATTGCGCGCTGGCTAGTCAGAAGTGGGTTAAGGACTTGTTCAGTCACGCCCATAAAAAGGAAACAAACTCATATTATTCCACTCAGAACGCAGTCGGTTTTGGGTGTCACAACTTGTGAAATTGAAACTCAAGCTGGCTGTTGTTGCCGTGCTAGGCGCACTTCTTCTACCCGTAAATTCTTTGCGCGCCCAAAGCGTATGGACGAATGCCGTGGTCACCACCGATTGGTTTGATTCTTTAAATTGGGATCCAAACGTTTCACCGAGCAGCGGAAACGAAGTCGTCAGGTTTGGAGCTTCACCGACCGTCGGCACCGCTGGTATCGGGATAAACATGACCACTGCGGGTGGAGTGCTGTCGGTCGGAGCGATTGAGGTGACCAGCGCTCGCAGCAGTGCCAACTTGATTGTCGGCAATTCCGGTTCGGTCAATAGCGGCGTGCTTCAGCTCAATGGCGCTACGGTCAATGGTGTCGCAAACACCATACTTCGCAATGCCGGAGCTGGCACAACCATCTTGGTCATCACCAACGGGTTCGGCACTGCGCCATTGTTTCCGATGGGTTTGAGCAACACGCTGGCCGGCGGCGTTGTCGACGCCAGTTCACCGATCGTCATCTATAGTCTCATCACGGGAAGTGGGTTTACAAAAATCGGTTCTGGCACACTCACTTTGACGACTTCAAATCTTTATTCCGGGAATACAACGATCAGCAACGGTGTGTTCCAGCTGACTGACAACGCGTATTTGAATAATTCTACAATTGTCATGGGCGGTGGAATACTGGAGCGGGCATCTCAGGCTAACACATTCATTCCGCGTCGAAATAATGCCTATCTCTCTCCTGTTTCGATCACTGGCAACTCCACGATGAGAACCACTACCACAAGCACGCGCACGATCCATTTTGAAGCACCATTTTCAGGTGTCGCTGGAACGACGTTACTTTTGACGAACACGGGAACGCTCGGCACAAACCATTTCCGGCTTTATGCGGGCGGAATCAGTTACGCCGGCAATATCACTCTCGGCGCGAACGGAACTGCAAACCGCACGTTTTTGGAATTATTTAACACGAACAATCCCGCGGGCGGCTCTGACGATGTCTTCACTGGACTCATCAAAGGCGGCGGTGTGGTTTATAAAAATATTGATGTGAATCCTGGCGGCAATGTCATCTTCAGCAACGCCAACAGTTACACCGGGGGAACTGAACTCCGCGCTGGATTCTTTGGGCTGGGCGCGAACAATTGTCTAGGCACCGGCAATATCTTGGTCGGTTCTGACCCTAACCCGATTGGTCTGTATGCGGTGGATGTGGCGCGGACGTTGACGAATGACATTTATGTGGATGTGAACAGCGGTTCGCTTTCCACTTCGGTTGGTTGCACAAACTTGCAAATCAAAGGCTCTAAGAACCTGACCTTAAGCGGGCGCATATTGATTCATACCAACTTCACGCAGTTCATCATCAGTAACACGGCGGTCACGACCTTTGCTGGCGGGGTGACGAACGCGGCGGCCGGCTCGCTGGGCATCGTCAAGCAAGGCTCGGGCAAACTTTTGTTGAGCGGCGTGAATACCTTCAACGGCTCGGTCATTGTTGCCAATGGCACACTGGGCTTCAGCGGCAATGCCGCGTTGGTCAACGCAACTAACCTGACGCTTTGGGGCGGAACAACGTTGGACGTTTCCGGGATGAGTCACACGCTGACGCTTTCGAATTCTCAGCCGCTTCAATTAGCCAATCTCAACGGAACCAACGTCACGATTATTTGTGGTAGCAGTTCTGGCCTGACATTGAGTCCGCCAAATTCATTTGTGTTTCCGTATGCCGATGGCGTTCCCGTGATCAAGGTCGGCGGTGGACCGTTGACTCTTAATGGTGGAGCCATCAGTTTGGTTGTAACCGATAGCGTGCCTTGGGCAGAGGGAAGTCATCTCCTCATCGACACGTTTTCTGGCGGCACTGTGACTGGCACGTTGCCTGCCTTCGTGAACATAACTGGCCCGTCTTTTCCATCCCGCGCCTTCGGCGTGCCGTCATTGGTAGGTGGTAAGCTGTATGTGAACTACCAGAAGTTTTTCAGTGCATATGACACTGGTGCGGGCTTTTTCAGCGGGGATGAGAACCTGGTGCACGATGATTTCAGCGGGCGGACGTTTGCGGTGTGGTCGACAACGAATCTATCGTTGCCGGTATCGAACTGGACGGCGGAGGCGTCGCCGGTGGAGTTCCCGATCTCGGGATCGAGCCCGGCGATGAGCCATTACGGGATCACGGTGACCCCGTCGGCCTCGCCGACGTATTACGTGTTCGCGACGACGAACGCGGGCCCGTATAGCGCGACGGAGCCGGTGATCGTGCTGACGACGGCGGACTATGTAGACTTCATGGTCGTGCCGACGAACGCGTATGTGAGCGCGGGCGGTGTGTTCTCGTTTATCCCGCCGCCAGTGATCACGGTGCAACCGGCGAGCGTGAGCAAATTGAAGGGGCAGACCGCGCAGTTCAACGTGACGGCGACGGGGGCTGGGTTGAGCTACCAATGGTATTACAACGGAGGAGGATTAGGCGGGGCCACCAGCGCGGGACTGACGTTGCCGAACGTGACGAGCGCGAACGCGGGGAATTACATGGTGACGGTAGTGAATGGGTCGGGGGTGGTGACGAGCAGCGTTGCGGGTTTGACGGTGAGATTGCCGCCGGAAGTGACGGCGGTATATACGAATGGCGGGTTCGTGCTAGGCGGGTTGTCGGTGGCGGGATTGGTGTATGTAGTGGAGACAGCGACGAACCTGAGCGCGCCGGTGTGGACGCCGGTATTTACGAACACGACCGCAGGGGGCGCGATCAACTATCAACCGTCCACCAGCACCGACCCCAGCCAGTTCTATCGCATCGCCTTCCCGTGAAGCGGCGTTGAACGGAGACAAAAAGTTTTCCCTAAATTGGAATCATTTACCAAGTAGATCCAAGGCGGCGATGGTTAAAGCCTCAACGCCCGTTCGGATAGTCGGCTCAGCGTCGGGTGCCCAATGAGAGGAATGAAGCGATGGGAGGGCCTTGCCATTTTGTTTCGCCTCATCAAAAACCTTTTGACTCACCGCGCCGACGCCAAACATGAAGATCGGAATTTTTTCCGGCGTGCGACCATAGCGGCTAAAATCTTCCGCGCCGGTCCCCGGTTGCTTGGTGGTAATATTCGTTTCACCAAAACGCGTGGTGAGAGCACGAATGACCCGTTCAGTCAGTTTTGGATCGTTGTAGAGTGATGGAGTGTAGTCTTCACCATGCTTGATGATGGGCATCAAGTCCTCCGGAATTCCTGCGGTGATTGCGCAACCCTTCACGATGCGTTTTATGGCATTCAAAGTCTGCGTGCGCGAAGCATCACCGTATGTGCGCGCGGTTAGCTGCATTTTCACTTCGTCCGGGATGATATTGTTTTTTGTCCCGCCGTGAATTGTTCCTACGGTGACGACCACCGCATCGCCTGGGCGGGTCTCGCGACTGACGATGGTTTGTAATGCGACGACAACTTGTGCCGCGAGTAGCACCGGGTCTTTGGCTTTTTGTGGATAAGCCCCATGCCCGCCGACGCCGCGCACCGTGATATCCACCGAATCAGCGTTAGCAGAACTGTAACCGGCATTATAGGTAATCATTCCTGCCGGCGCGTCGGCAGAATCATGGAAGGCGAGGCAATAATCCGGTTTTGGAAATCGGGTGAATAATCCCTCTGCAATCATCGCCTTGGAACCACTCCCGCGTTCCTCCGCCGGTTGAGCAATCAACACAAGCGTGCCGTGCCATTGATTGGTTAGTTGTGCCAGCAGTCGTGCCGTGCCGATGAGCGAAGCCATATGAATGTCATGCCCGCATGCGTGCATGACGCCTACTTCTTTTCCGGCGTCGTCCTTCGTTGTGACTTTGCTGGCATAATCCAATCCGGTTTGCTCGGTCACTGGCAAGGCGTCGGTTTCTGTGCGAAGGAGCAGGGTGGGTCCCGCGTCATTTCGCATCACGGCTACCACGCCGAAGCCGCCGAAGTGCGACGTGACTTCGTAGCCGGCCCGCTTCCATTCGGCGGCGATTAAAGCGGATGTTTTTTCCTCGTGAAAAGAAAGTTCGGGAAATGCGTGTAGTTTTTTGTAGAGAGCCAAAAGGGAGGGGAATTGTTCTTCCAACTCGGGTTTGAGGGTAGCAAGCCCTGCGGCAAAAGTGGCTGGACACCTTGTTAAAAACAGCGTCAAAGACAACGCTATGAACATACGTCGTTTCATGGACGAATGTTGGCAGGGTCTTGAAGCGGGTAACAATTCTTTCTGGGTAGCATGAAATGACTAGTCTGCTGGATTATTTAAAAATAAAAAAAATGCATAAAACCTTTTGTTTGATTGGACTTAATTGGATTCACCTTTGTGAAGCCATACGGCTGCCGGAAACAACTCAAAATAATTGGCCGGATTCTGATGGCGAAAGCGCATGGTGTGATAAGGCCGCGTTGCGGGATTAATGAATCAAAACTCATTCAGAAAGCCCAAATCATCAACCCATGAAAACCAAAAGCACTTCTTCCACTAAATCGCACCATTGTCACCCGGTTGGTTTGATAAATCGCTTGCGATTTCCACTGCGGTGGCAAGTGGGGCTCAGCGTTTTATTATTGGCGCTAACCGTCCAACAATCTTCGGCGGTGCTGCGGATCTGGACTGGCACGGGCGCTGACAACTCATTCTCCGCTGCTTCTACGGCAAGTTGGATACCGGGGAACGTGCCGACCACCAATGATGATCTTTGGTTCGGCACCAGCACGCTGTCCGGCGGAACGAACGTGGTCAGCACAGGCACGGCCGCCCCAAAGTCAGCGATGGGGGCGCACGGCATGACCTTTAACAATAATTTTAATACAACCAATTCTATCACGGTTGGCACTTTCACTACCGGCAGTTTTCCCATCACGTTTGCCTCGACCAATCCGCTGGTGGGGCCATTTATCCAAACACTAACCACCAGCGGCACCATTCGTTTTCAAGATGCCGAACCGGTGGCTGGTAACGCCAACATCATGACCATCGTGTTGAACATTAACACGAATCTAACCTTTGACTTGGCGTCCGGCAGCACGGTGGATATCGCGTGCAAACTGACGCAGCCGAATGCGGGATTCTCTGGTGGCATCACTAAAATCAGTGCGGGTAGTTTAACGCTTGAAAATAGCAACAGCTTTGCTGGCGGTGTCGCGCTCAAAGCGGGCACGCTGAATGTCTCTCACGGCCAAGCGTTGGGTTTGCCTTCTGGCACGTTCACGGTGACTGGTGGCTCACTCGATAACACCAGTGGTTCGGCGCTGACTTTGAGCAACTATCTGAATGCATGGAATGGTGATTTTACTTTCAAAGGAACTTCTGATTTGAATCTTGGTGCCGGTGCAGTGACGCTGAATGCAACGCGGCAAATCACTGTCACCGGCGGTAATCTTACAGTCGGTGGTGTGGTTGGTCCGTCCAGCGGCGGGTTTGGATTGACGAAAGCGGGCAATGGCACGCTGATCCTCAATGGAGCAAATACTTACAACGGCAACACGACCATTAGCGCCGGCAAATTAACTTTGGGTGCCAGTGCGTCAATCTCGAACAGCACTAACATTTCTGTCAACGGGACTCTCGATGTCTCAGCTGTGAGCGGTTTCAATTTGGGTGCTAGCCAAAATCTACTTGGCTCCGGTTCGGTGACTGGAAATGTGGCGACGGTGTCCGGTTCCAAAATAATTCCCGGCACAGATGGCGCAACGGGCACGCTCACGCTGACTTCGGGACTGACGTTGGCTAGCGGAGCGACTTGCAATTACGACCTTGGTTCCACAGCGGCGGGGCCAAATGATTTGCTGAACGTGAACGGCACCGGCACTGCGCTCACGTTGAACAACAACACTTTCGTCATCAAAGCTGCCTCCACTCTTGATGTCGCGACGGACTATACCTTGATTTCCGTTCCCAACGGCAGCATCACGGGAACTTTTAATTCCACGCCGACTTGGTCGGGAACGCCGCCTGCAAATTCTTCGAGCTATTCAATCGTGACTTCAGCGCACTCGGTTACATTGCATTACACTCCCGTGGTTACAGGTGTGGATCATTACACCGTCACGCCTTCGACCAGTTCCACGACGGCTGGCAACGTCCTTACGGTGACGGTGGTGGCCTACAACGCCAGCAACGTGGCGATCACGGACAGCAGCGTGGATGGAACGATTGTCAGCATGACCAGTTCCGGTCTGGGCCAATTCGATTCCAATGGCGACGCGACTTATGGCGATAATACCAAGGCGCTGACGAATGGGACGCTCACGATCAACGTCCGCGATTTGAAAGCCGAGTCTATTACTTTCACCGCAACTTCCGGCAGCATTTCCAACATCAGTTCCAGCGTGAGTTTCACGGTTGGTGCACTGACGCAATTGCAACTGCTGTTGCCCGGCGAAACCGCGACGCCGGGTGTGGCTCCCGGTAAAACGGGTTCGCCCACAACTCGGACGGCTGGTGCCGGTTTCAGCGTGACGGTGAATGCCGTGGATGCGAATTACAATCTGACTGCCAGCGGTCATACCGTTCATATCGCGGCGGCGAACGATGCCAATGCTGTTCTGCCTGCGGACACGGCATTGAGCAGCGGCACGGCGACGCTCTCGGTGACGAATATTATCGCGGGCAGCGGACGCACCTTGACGGCCAGCGATGTCTCCAATGGCAGCATCACTTCGAGCACGAGTCCGGCTTACAATGTGATCCCCGCAACGGCGACGAGATTGGTGTTGCGTGCGCCGGGCGAGACGGCGACTTATGGCGTGGCTCCGGGCAAGACCGGCAGTCCCACGGCTCGCAATTCCACGGTCGGCTATTCCGTGACGGTGGATGCGCTTGATGCTTTTTACAATTTGGCGACGAACACTACCGATACGGTTGGCATCACCTCGGGAACTGGCGGCGACACATTGCCCGCGAACGTAGCGCTGGTCGGCGGCACCAAGAATTTTTCGGTGGCGAACAATACCGTCGGCAGCACGACGCTCACAGCGAGCGATGTCAGCAACGGTGGCGTGACGAGCGGCAGTTCAACGGTGACCGTGAACATCAATAGCACGACTACCGCCATCGCGAGCTCTTCCAACCCTGTGAACGAAGGTCAGAACGTCACTTTCACGGCGACAGTTTCTGGCGCAGGTTTGAAAACCGGCACGGTGACTTTCAAAAATGGAGCTACGACTATTGCTACGAAATCACTTTCCGGAAGCACGGCCACGCTCACGCTTTCCGGTGGCGCGGGGACTTACTCCATCACGGCTGTCTATAACGGTGATGCGAATAATTCCACTAGCACTTCGAGCGCTTTGTCGCAGGTTATTCAAGTAGGCGGCGCGGTTGCTGGCCCGGCGCAGTTGCTGGAAGAAGGCCAAGATTATGCCGTGGTTGGAACGACTGGAAATCCGCCGACCGGTCGCGGTCCGTGGTTGATCGCGGGAGGTTCCGGAAACACATCGTTCATTAACATCCAGACCAACGATCTTTCCGGTGCTACATCACCCGATTTAAAGCCGTTGCCGAACACGCTTAATACTGGTGGATCAAAATTGCAGGTTGCCAAAGCCACTGCGGCTGGTCGCTGGTATTGGCGCGGCATGAGCAACAGCGTCACCGCCGGAGTGGTTTATTATTCCTTCCTGTTGAACACGACGGTGAACCCGACGACCTCCGATGAGTTCATGGCGACAATGCTGGCGAGCACGGCCAACAATCAACCGGCCGCCACCGATCCACTCTCATTGCACGCGCGTGTTGGTGCCGATTCAGCGCATTACAATCTCGGCATTCAACGCTTGAATGGCACGACTGCCTGGTCAGGCGATTTGGCAGACAACACCACCTACCTGATTGTTTTGAAATACACGTTCGGATCGGGAGCCAGTTGCAGTCTTTACGTCAATCCAACTCCTGGCGGCAGCGAGCCGTCGCCGACGGCGAGCGCCACTTCCGATGGCGTGACTACGGAACCAGCAAACATCGGCACGGTGTTGGTGTATGAATCTTCGACTGCGCCGGCGACCTCAGGCACATTTCAATACGATGTGATGCGTGCCGATACAAATTGGAATAACGTTACGCCTTCCATCAATGGCTCGGCCGGTTTGGGTGCTACGAAGCTGGCGTTTTCTCCTGGTTCGCAGACGCTCACGGTCACTTCGAATTCTGCACTGATCACGGTTACGTTGCTGGATCAATCCAACAGCGTCTACAACGCCACCTCCGATCTCACTGTCAACTTGAGTTCCACTTCCGGCGGCGCGACGTTCCTCGCGGCGGATGGTAGCACGGTCATCAGCAGTCTTGTCATCACTTCCGGCTTGAGCACGGCGACATTCTATTATCGTGACAGTCAAGCGGGCAGTCCGACGATCACCGGCGCAAGCGGCTTGCTAACTTCGGCCACGCAAACCGAAACCATCAATCCGCCGCCGGGTGCATTGGATCATTTCGTCGTGACGCCATCCGTTCCTTCTATCACTGCTGGTGGTTTGTTTACCGCCAACGTGCAGGCTTACGATTCCAACAACGTCGCTATCGTGGACGCTTCGTTGGACGGCCAAATTGTGACGCTATCCAGTTCAGGTCTCGCCCAGTTTGATGCGAATGGAGATGGAACATACGGCGACAATACAAAGTCCCTTGTTAATGGTGCGTTGACCATCAACGTCCGGGATTTGAAGGCGGAAAACGTCACGCTGACGGCTACGCTGGGAACGCCGGCAGGAAACAGTTCCAGTGTCACGATCAATCCCGCAGCCGTGGCTCAGTTGCAATTGTTGTTGCCCGGCGAAACCGCAACCCCTGGCCTCTCACCTGGCAAAACGGGTTCGCCCACAACCCGCACTTCAGGAATCGGCTTTAGCATCACGGTGAATTCTGTCGACACGAACTGGAACGTGGCGGCTTCCAGTGACACGGTTCAGATTACGGCCACGAGTGACGCGAGTGCCGTTTTGCCAGCCAACACAGCGCTCGTTGCCGGGACAAAAACTTTGTCGGTGACCAATGCGGTTGCGGGTTCTCTGCGTAGTCTGACGGCAACGGATATTTCCAACGGCGCGATTACGGCGAGCACGAGTCCGACATATACCGTCGTTGCCGGCGCTGCCACTCGCCTGATCGTGATGGCTCCCGGAGAATCAGCAACCTACGGCGTCGCACCCGGCAAGAGCGGAACGCCGAGTCATCAAACCCAAACCGGTTCATTCACACTTACGGTCAACGCGCTCGATGCGTTCTATAATTTTGTATCAAGTGCCACGGACACCGTGCAAATCACTTCCACGGATGGCGGGGCAACCTTGCCCACTAATGCCCAGCTTGTCAGCGGCGCAAAATCATTCACCCTAACGCAAAGTTTAATCGGTTCTGTGACTGATACGGCAACGGATCTTTCCAATGGCGGTGTGGCTTCCGGAACGACAACTTTGACTGTGGACGCCATCCCGCGCTATCGCTCCATTGCCAGCGGCAACTGGGGTGACACGAGCACTTGGGAATATTCAACCGACGGTGGCGCGACTTGGAATCCTGCTGGAGGCACACCAAGCAATGCAGCAGCCGCACTGGTGTTGGTGACCAACTCGACAGTTACCATCGCCAGCGACGTGGCGATTAACCGCACGACCGTTGCTGCTAATGGTTCCATCAGCGTCTCCGCTGGGGTGAAGTTCTCGGTCACGGATGCAACGGCGATTGATTTGGATGTCTTCGGCACCATCACCAACGCCGGTGTGCTGACAAACATCAGCCCGGCCACCATCGTCATGGAGAATGGCGCGAAATATTATCACAACCAGAACGGTGGCTCGTTGCTCGTTGCCAATTGGAATAGCAATTCCACTTGCGAAGTCATCGGTTGGACGACCACCACTTCGGTGAACGCTGCAACCGGAATGAAACAAAAGTTCGGCAACTTCAACTGGAACAGCCCAAGCCAGTCGGCCACTTTAAGTTTTGGTTCCAGCACGCCAACTAACTTCGCTGGCAGTTTCAATGTTATCTCCACCGGCAGCGGCGTTTTGGAATTGTCCATCAGCGCGGCGGTGAATCTTGAGATCGGCGGTGATGTGAATGTTTCCGGCGGCACTTTGAACGGCATCACCACCAGTGCGACCGAGTTGGTGAACGTTGCGGGAAGTTTGAATATCAGTGGCGGCACATTCAACCTGCACAGCAGCGCAACCGGAACCGGATCTTCCATCTGGAATGTGGCGGGCAATGTCAATGTGAACGGCGGCACGTTGACGGCCTCAAGCACGACTGGCTCAACCTCACCGACTATCAACTTGGTGAAGTCTGGCACGCAAACCATTTCATTAAGCAATGGTGGCTCGATTCCTACGGGCAGCACGATCGCTTGGAACGTGGCTTCGACCTCAAAAGTGAATCTCGGCACGAATGTGATCAACGGTGTCGGCGGCTTCACGTTGAATTCCGGTGGCGGACTCATCACGGCAAAGTCGAACGGCTTCAAAGGTAACCTGAACTTGCCGGGCACCAACATTTCATTGAGCTTGGGCGGCAACTACACCTACGACGGTTCCGTCGCGCAGTCGGTTGACACGTTGCTCCCTGCCAGCGTTTCTAATTTGACCGTGAACAACAATCTTGGCCTCACTTTGACCCAGTCAACTGCGGTCACCAATCTTTCACTCATCGGCAGCACACTGACTGGAAATGTGACGGTAGCAAACGCCGGCTCGGCGACGATCAGCGGCGGCGGCTCTACCGTCGTCGGCAATCTCACGATGAACGCTGGTGTGTTAGCTTTGGTTTCATCAAATAACTTCCCGCAATTAACGGCCAGCGGTGGCACTGTTAGCCTTAACGGCGGCAATATCACTCTTACCATTCAAGGCGCGCCGTTAGGGGAGGGAGCTTATCTAGTGGTGGACACCGCTTCGGGCGGCACGGTCAGCGGCACATTGCCATCCGTAGTCAATATCAGCGGCACCGATATGCCGTCCACGTCCTTCGGTGTGCCGCAGTTGGTAGGCGGCAAGCTGTATGTGAACTACCAAAAGTTTTTCAGCGCCTATGACACAGGCGCGGGTTTTTTCAGCGGGGAGAATCTGGTGCACGATGATTTCAGCGGGCGGACGTTTTCGGTGTGGTCGACGGCGGATCTGTCGTTGCCGGTATCGAGCTGGACGGCGGAAGGCTCGCCGGTGGAGTTTCCGATCTCGGGATCGAGTCCGGCGATGAGCCATTACGGGATCACCGTGACGCCGTCGGCCTCGCCGACGTATTATGTGATTGCGACGACGAACGCGGGCCCGTATAGCGCGACGGAGCCGGTGATCGTGCTGACGACGGCGGACTATGTGGATTTCACGGTAGTGCCGACGAACGCGTATGTGAGCGCCGGGGGAATATTTAGTTTTGAAGCACCGCCGGTGATTACGGTGCAACCGGCGAGCGTGAGCAAATTGAAGGGACAGACCGCGCAGTTCAACGTGACGTCGACGGGCGCTGGGTTGAGTTACCAATGGTATTACAACGGAGGAGGATTAGGCGGAGCGACCAGCGCGGGACTGACGCTGGCGAACGTGACGAGCGCGAACGCGGGGAATTACACGGTGACGGTGGCGAATGGGTCGGGGGTGGTGACGAGCAGTGTGGCGGGACTGACGGTGAGTTTGCCGCCGGAAGTGACGGCGACGTTCACGAACGGCGGATTGGTGCTGGGCGGGATATCGGTGACAGGGCTGGTGTATGTGGTGGAGGGGGCGACGAACCTGAGCGCGCCGGTGTGGACGCCGGTGTGGACGAACACTACGGGGGCAGGGGGTTTGATCAACTATCAACCGGCGAGCAGCGCGGCCGCGAGCCAATTCTATCGCATCGCCTTCCCGTGAGGCACGTGGGTTTGCGCGTGTAAAACGCTTGCAATATCAGTTCTTAAATGGTGCGGCTGGATGAAACTTTGTTTCATCCAGCCTTTTCATGTGCTGGTCATACTGCCTTATCTGGGTATTCTACTGCTGTTCACATGAGCAACGTGACTTTAATTCTGCAGGCTGTCGGCCGAGGTGAAAGCCAGGCTTCCGAAGAACTGCTGCCATTGGTTTACGAGGAACTACGTCGCCTTGCCGCGGCGCGGATGGCTCGTGAATCTGCTGGCCAAACTTTGCAACCAACCGCTCTCGTGCACGAAGCTTGGGTGAGATTGGTAGAGGACGGTTCACGCACATGGGAAAATCGCGCTCACTTTTTTGGAGCTGCGGCCGAGGCGATGCGCCGGATTCTGATTGATCGGGCAAGGCGCAAGGCGCGCATCAAGCACGGGGGTGGAATGGAGCGGATTGATCTTGAACATCTGGATGTGGCCGCCGCGTTGCCGGATGAAAAGATTCTGCTCATGGACGAGGCATTGGAGCGCCTGAAAGCTGAAGACTCGGAGACTGCGCGGGTGGTGGTCCTGAAATTTTATGGCGGTCTCACCAACGAGGAAATTGTTCAGATTCTCGGCAGCAGTGACCGCACGGTGCGCCGGCGATGGAACTATGCGAAGGTCTGGCTTTATGACTCTATCATCAAACAGCATTGAGGCGGATAGTTTCCAATCGTTGGCCGAAGTTGATGTCGCACGGCGCATTATCCAATTGAAGGCTTGAACATGACTGCTGCCCAGCGGGACATTTTTGACACGGCATTGGAGACCAGTGATGCCACGGAGCGCAAGGCGATGTTGGATCGTGCGTGTGAGGGGCAGCCGGAACTGCGTGAGCGCATCGAGCAACTGCTCGCTGCACATAATCAGGCGGATCAGTTTTTTTCCGGTTGCGTGACGGCGGTTGCTGGATCCGCGCAGGATTTCGAGTTGGTGGATGGTGGTGCAGCCGAAGATTTGATCGGTTCAAAAATTGGTCCTTACAAGTTGCTTCAAAAAATCGGGGAGGGCGGTTGTGGAGCAGTGTTCATGGCGGAACAGGAATCGCCGGTTCGTCGCCGGGTTGCCTTGAAAGTCATCAAACTGGGAATGGACACAAAAAATGTCGTCGCCCGATTCGAAGCAGAGCGGCAGGCGCTGGCGTTGATGGATCATCCGAACATCGCGCGCGTTTTGGACGCTGGCGCGACGCAAAATGGCCGCCCGTTTTTTGTGATGGAACTGGTCAACGGCGTCCGCCTTACGGAATTCTGCGATTCGCACCGCTTGAACACCCAACAGCGACTGGAGCTGTTCATTCAAGTCTGTCATGCGATCCAGCACGCCCATCAAAAAGGCATCATCCATCGCGACATCAAGCCTTCGAACATCCTCGTCACCCAGCTCGACGGGGGGCCGGTTCCGAAAGTCATCGATTTCGGCATTGCCAAGGCGATGGCAGAAAAACTTACGGATAAAACGCTTTTCACCATGCACGGCCTTTTCATCGGCACGCCAGCCTACATGAGTCCCGAACAGGCACAGTTCAGCAGTATGGATGTGGACACGCGTAGCGATATTTACAGTCTCGGTGTTCTGCTTTACGAACTACTCACCGGGAAGACGCCTTTTGACCACAACGAATTGCTTGCCGCCGGTCTGGATGAAATGCGCCGCACATTGCGTGAGCAGGAGCCGCCTAAACCTTCCACCAAAGTTGATTCGCTGACAAAGGATGAATTGACGGAGACTGCTCAGCGCCGGCATTTGGAGCCGCCCAAGCTCGGGTTGGAATTGCAGGGTGATCTGGATTGGATTGTGATGAAGGCTTTGGAGAAGGATCGCCGCCGCCGTTACGAGACTGCGAGTGAGTTGGCGCAGGACGTTGGCCGATTTCTTGCCGACGAACCAGTTTCTGCCCGACCGCCCAGCCGGATTTATCTGCTTAAAAAATTGGTCCGGCGCAATCAAGTCGCCTTTGCTGCATCGGCATTGGTGTTTCTCGCTCTGACCGTGAGCACGGTGGTTTCGAGCTGGCTTTTAATGCGTGAACGGGAGGCGCGGCAACGAGCTGTGAAGGCCGAGCAAAAACAATATGGGTTGCAGCAGGAGGCGGTGAAGCTGAAGGCAACCGCCCAAGACGAGCAGCAATTCATGAAGGCAGAGGAGGCGTTCGAAGGAGGCCACCGCGATCAGGCTGATGAGTTGCTGGGCGAAATCAAATCTTTGAAAGGCACCACATCACACGCCGCATTGTTTCGCGGTCTTGGCGACTGGGACGTGATAAACGGTCGCCCGACGAAGGCGTTGGATCGTTTTGCCTTGCTGTTTCAGATCAACGAAGCGGAGCAGGCTGATGCGAGCTTGGATGACCAGCGGTATGGTGTGCTTTTGGTGGATCAAGGGCTTTTGAGCGATTACGACCGCTTTCGCCGGGCGTTGGTGAACCGCGAATCCGGCACTGAAAACGTCACGGCAGCGCAGCGGGCGATTCGCGATTGTTTATTGATACCAGCCAGCAGTGACCTGTTGCGTTCTCTGGATGAATTTGCGGTGTTGACTCAAAATTCGTTTGAGTCAGGCGCCGACAAGATCTCAGTCGTTAATTCCGAGAACTACTGTTATTCGATTGCGCTATGGAAGTATCGAGTAAATAATTTTTCAAATTCAGTAGCGTGGTGCACCCGGGGGCTGAACTACCACAATGGCGCGCAGTCACGAGATGTGAACATCCGGTTGTTGCTGGCAATGAGCCGAGCACAACTCGGCAATGTAGTCGATGCGCGGGCGGAACTGGCCGCATGCCGGAAAATCATCGAGGACGCCTTTGCGGCTGGCTTCGACAAGTCAAAAAACCGACAGAGCCTCTGGTATAATTGGTTTACCTCTCGGATATATCTTCACGAAGCCGAACTGCTGTTAAAAAAATCATCAAAATAATTGGCCGCTTGGAGCCTAAAAGCGGTGGCTTTCGCCGCCTGCCAGTGTGGATAGTATGGCTATGAACCCGCGGGTTCCTAATTTTCAAATGTTTTTGCAGCCCTAGCGGAATAATAAAACCAGCCAAAGGTCATGAATTGGTTGTTTTCCCTCAGCCCCATTCACTCATGCGATTTAGCCATTTTTTGCATCGAAAACATTTCGCGGGAATTTGCATTCTGGTTTCGTTGATTCTGGGGGCTCAAAAAATTCAAGCAATGGTGATTTTAGACGATACTTTTGCTGCCGGCGTTCGGAACAGCCAAGCGCTTTCAAACCGTGCGGCTTGGTTTGTCTCCAGCGCTTCAGCGGTCAGCACCTCAACAAATGGCATGGTTTGGATCTTGCCGACCGGCTCATTCATGGGTGTCTGTTATTTTGGAACCAATTCTTCCCATCCGCTGCGACTATAGGTCGGAGATACTCTGGTCGTTGCGGCACGAATGGTTTTTAACAACATTGGAACAAACAACACCAGTTCAAGCTTTCGGGTCGGAGTGTTCGAGTTTGCGGAATCATCATTGTCGTCGAAGTGGTTAACGGCGGACGGTTATGGAACCGGCACCCAGGAAAGCAATGTGGTTGGTTATGGAATTTTTCACCGACGTTTAACGATGTTTCTCCTATGGACATCCGCAAACGAAATTTAGTGCCGGACAATTCGCTTTTGGGATCAAGCGCCGATTGGACCACGCTCACCAGCGGGCCCGGGAATACAAATAATTTCCTCGGCTTCAGCAACGGCGATGAGTGTTGGCTCAAGTTCAGACTATTTCGGACTAATTCCAACGAGACATTAATTGGCATTTCTTGGTCGAACGTGGTTTCCCACGCAATCCTCGCGATTTCTTATGACGATACGAATGCCACGAGTTTCAATTACGACGGCCTCGCATTCCGGCTAAGCGGTTCGGGTCTAACTGCAACCAACATCACCTTCAAAGAAGTCCATGTGGACTTGAATCCTGTGCCTGTGGTTGTGGTCACGACCAACATATTTTATAGCGCCACCGACAACGGCCCCGGATTTTTCAGTGGTGATGAGAATCTGGTGATCTATACGAACAGCGGGAAGACGATCTACTGCTGGTCGACGTCGACTCCGGCTGGCAGCTCCGTGACCAACTGGACTTTTGAGGGCTGGTTGGTGGAGCTTCCCGACCATGGGAATCCTGGGAAAAGCACCTATGGCATCACGGTGACGCCTTCCAAGTCACCGATTTATTAGGTGGTTGCCCAGAACACGAATATCGGTCCCTACCCCGCGACGGAGCCATTGCAATGGCTGACGACGGATGATTATGTGGCGTTTACTTTGAACACGACTAACCTGACCATCAGCCCGAATGGAGTGTTTCAATTTGGCACGCCGGCGATCACGTCAGTGATGATTAACGAAACGTCGGCTCACTTGAATGGCAGCGGGGCGATGACCTTTGCGTTTACGAACGGAACGGGATTGAGCTTCTCGGTATTGGGGAGGAACAAAGTTGCCGCCCCGGTGGCGACCTGGCCGGTGGTTGGTCCTGCGGTAGAAACCCCGGCGGGTTCGTGGCAATACCAGTTCACCGATCCCAGCCCGGCAACGAACACTCAGCGCTTCTACTTGCTCCGGCAGCCGTGATTTATGATCTCTGGTCTGGTGTAAACAGACGGAGCGCGGGTGGCAACACCCGCGCTATTCCTCGCTACGTGGAGATGGCTGGAAAATTTACAAATATTTTTGGCCGATTGCAGGCGGAGAAAGCGCATATTCAGATAAGCGCTGTTGGGGAATTAACCCGCGTGCTAGACGACCCAATGACGCACATTTTAGATAAATGTCCGAAGGAATCAGAACATTTGTTCCTTAGAAACGGAGCGCCAGTTTTGTAATATTTCCGCATCCACAGAGATGCCCCAACTTAAAATTTTCATTCATGACACGACTCAGGCGAAATAGGCAGTTCAACCAGATTCGGACATTGATTCTAGTTTTGGCAGTGGTGCTGCCGATGTTGTGTGCAACTCGCCTCCTCGGGCAAACTGAGGACGATGTCGGCTATCGCAAATCATTTTATCAGGAGGATGGCGACCGGATCCATGTCGCTACGGACAATTGGCAGTTCAATGTCGGCTTGCGAAAAAATATCCGCGTCAGTGGTAACGTGGTGCTGGACGCGATTACTGGGGCAACCCCGAATGGTGCGCCGCCCCAAAGCCAATGGCCGTTTCCGAGCTATGAAAAGTTTTATCAGACAGCCTACGCGGACACCTACAAGAGCCAATACAACTTGTTCGTTTCACAAAATGCGGCTCAGGTGGATGCGGGATTTTGGACTCCTCAAGAATTGACTAACTATGCCTCTCAGTTCGCGAACTCGGT
Source organism: uncultured Verrucomicrobia subdivision 3 bacterium (assembly GCA_903847285.1). The sequence goes on from CAINDH010000136.1 coordinate 36,127, forward strand.
CGCGCCAACGGTGGCATCGAACAGTGCCGCGTCCTCATTTCAATCGTTGACCAACAACCCGAATTATCGCCGCAACAAAGTTCCGCTCTCGGAAATGCACGATCGCCGCACGGCGTTTTCCATTCAGTTGCCGATGACCTTTGGCAACCATGAAATCACGCCCTCGTTTTCCTACAGTGAAGAGAGTGACTATATCTCTTATGGGGGCGCACTAAATTATTCACTGGCTCTGAATGAAAAGAACACGTTGCTGAATGCCGGTTGGTCGCACAATCAGGATAATGTGCGAGATGATGTATTCCAGTGGCAGGACAAGATGACGGATGATTTTTTTATCGGGCTTATTCAGCTCTTTGGTCCCAAGGCTTACCTGACCGTGAACGCTTCGATGGGTTTTTCGCACGGCTACTTGAACGACCCGTATCGCGGCGTGATCGCCGCGACAAATTTTGACCAGACCAACCCGGATGACCCGGAGCTTTTCCCAGAGAGTCGTCCGCGTCATCGCAACACATATATTCTCTACGCGTCATGGACACAGTTCATCACCCCGTTGAACGCTGGTTATGACCTGAGCTACCGTTTTTTTCACGACACATACGGCATCAACGCCCAGACAATTCAGTTGGATTGGCATCAGAAGATCGGCAAGCAACTCGTCCTCTCGCCGACGTGTCGCTACTACTACCAGAATGCTGCGGATTTCTATTACGTGCTAATTCCGGACTTCAACAACAAGCCGAATTTTTATTCTGCGGACTATCGCCTCTCAGAATTTGACTCTTTCGCCGCGGGGGTGACCTTGAGCTGGCGTTTTCACAAGCACCTTTCACTGGACTTGGCCTATATGAGATACTGGATGGCTGGGTTGGATAACAAGACCTCGCAAAGCGCTTATCCCAACGCGAATATTTACTCTTTCGGCTTGCGCGGCTGGTTCTGAAAAATCCTGACAAATATATGAAAATTAAATTCCTGAAATTGCTTCCGGTGCTTGCTCTGATGGTTGTCACGCAAACGGCCTCTGCCGGGCTAAAAGTTGGCGATGCGTTTCCCGATTTAGCTGGGTTCAAACTTGAGGGCAAACTTCCGGACGCGCTCAAGGGAAAAATTATCATCGTAGATTTCTGGGCCTCGTGGTGTGGTCCGTGTAAGGACTCCTTTCCCGCGATGAACGAATTGCAGAAAAAATACGCTGACAAGGGCGTGGTCATCATCGCTGTGAACGAAGATGAGGAAGCTTCTGACATGAAGGATTTTCTCAAGGACAACCCGGCGGGCTTCACCGTCGTCCGCGACATCGGCCAGAAGTTGGTTGGCGTGGCTGGGATCGGAACCATGCCTGGCTCATTCATGATTGATGCTGAAGGCAAAGTAAAGTTTGTCCATACCGGCTTCCACGGCGCGGAAACGCGGAAACAATACGAAGCAGAAATTGAATCGCTCCTGAAAAAATAATTTTATGAAGGCAAAGTTTGTTCGCCTCACGTCTCTCGCTCTGCTGGGCGGTGCGGTGTTTGCGCTGGCTGGCTGCGAAACGGTGAAGCCGTGGCAGCGCAAGACGCTGGCCGATTATACCATGCGCGGCGACCGTGATCCTATCGGCGACGGCATCCTTGAACATGTGTTTTTTTCCCGTGAAATGGCCGCTGGCGGTAAAGGTGTTGGCGGCGGCGGTTGTGGTTGCAACTAAAGATGAAGCTTCATCCAAGCATTTTGATTTTGTTGGCTGCGATGTTGGCTGCGACGAATCTCTTGGCTGCCGACCCGCTGCCTACGCGGAGCCCGTTTGGCATCGCAATTATTCCCGCGACCAACGCTGCGGGCGTAAAAATTTTACGCGTAGATTTTAAGATTCCCACCGAGTGCGTCCTGTATTTTGATCGGCTACATTTCCGCACAGTGACGGGTGACGAAGTGGAACCGCTAAAAATTCCCAAGCCGCTTTTGGAAACGGACAAGGTCACCGGCAAGGAGAAGAAGGTTTATGAGCAGGATTTTTCGGCGGAGTTGAAGCCGGCGGATTTTCCTGCGCGCAAGGTAGCTGTTAAATTTCAGGGCTGCACCAACGCCGCCTGTTTTTTTCCTGAAACGCGCACGTTCGCACCGGATGATGCTGGGAACTACGCGGAGCTGGATGACGCCGTTAATAGTCTAAAGTCGGTTGTCGGCGTAACATCTGTAGATTGGGACAAGGAGCTGAAAGGATTTAAAGTCAAAGGTCAACAGACGGGTTATTTGGGTCAGTCGGAGTTCGTTTCATTTCTCGATCACTCTCTAGCTGGCCAAGCGATTAGTCAGTTGGAGGCATTCGCTAACAAAGATGTGTTGCCGATGTTGCTGCTGATCATTTTCGGCGGGTTGCTGCTGAATTTCACACCGTGCGTGCTGCCGATGATTCCGATTAATCTGGCCATCATCGGTGCGGGCAGCGTGGCGCAATCACGGCTGGAGGGTTTTCGTAATGGATTGTTTTATGGAGCCGGCATGGCTTTGGCTTACGGGGCGCTGGGCGTGGGCGTGGTGCTGACGGGGGCGAAGTTTGGCGCCCTGAATTCCTCGATGTGGTTCAATATCTCGATTGCCATCGTGTTCGTCGTGATGTCGCTGGGAATGTTTGACGTCATCCACATTGACCTCACTCGCTTTAGCAGCGGAAGCGGTCCGACGGGAGTTTCCGACAAAGGGTTGTTTGTAAAACACCTGCTGATCTTGTTCATGGGTGTAATGTCCGCGCTGCTTGCGGGCGCGTGCGTAGCACCGGTGGTGATTTCCGTGGTGCTGCTGGCGACAAATTTTTACGCGGAGGGAAATCCAGCGGGACTCCTGCTGCCATTCCTGCTCGGAGTGGGTATGGCGTTGCCCTGGCCTTTTGCCGGCGCAGGACTTTCCTTTATGCCCAAGCCGGGAAAGTGGATGGTGCGAGTGAAACATTGTTTCGGCGTGGTCATCGTGGGCTTTGCGCTCTACTACGGAAACCTTGCGTGGAACGCTCACAAAACGACACAGATGATCGCCTCCAAGAATACCGCCACGCCAGCAGCGGCGGTGGAATCGGACGGCGAACTGTTACTGGCCATCCGCCAAGCACGCGATAAAAACCAGCCGTTGTTCGTGGATTTTCATGCAAGCTGGTGCAAGGACTGTTCGGCGATGGACGAAACGGTGTTCAATCGCGATGAAGTGAAAAAACATTTGAAGAATTTTGTCTCAGTGCGCTACGCCGCCGAGAAACCGGACGCCGAGCCAGCGCGCGCGTTGCTAGACCATTTCAACATCGTAGGATTGCCTGCGTATCTAGTGCTTTCTGCGAAGTGAATCCATACTCGAACCTATAAATAATATGAAAATCAGACTGATCCAAACGTTATCCTTGTTTTTGGCGGCGCTGCTGCAAGTCGCGCCTATGTTGCGTTCGCTGATGCCCGCACAGAATGGTCTTGCGCCTTCCGCTTGGGCCATCGTCCTGAAAATCGGCGTTGGGGCCGTCGCGCTAATGGGTTTTGATGCGGTATCGCAAGCGTCGAGCATTTCCATCTCGCCGCCGAACGCCACTGTGGGGCAGCCATATTCCGGCACCATAACCTATTCCGGCGGACACTCAGGCTCCGTTGGCTCCATGATGATGTCCAATATCTGCCTAGGTAGCTCGAGCACTTTTTTTGATGGGTTGTCTATTGTCTACGCTGGCGCCAACAAGGCAACCGTCACCGGCACACCAACGGTGACCAACACTTACTCGTTCTCGCTGAAAATTTTCGACAAAGTCAGCTGTGGTAGTGGCAATAATGATACACGGGCAACGGCTCTTGTCATTGGTGCAGCTGGCGGTGGCACTGTGGCCCCGACTCAGCCATTTACTGCGGCACCACAAAACACTGTGGCCCAAGTGGGCACCGATGTGCAGTTGAGCGGTGGCACTTCAGGCAATCCAGTCCCGCAATATCAATGGTGGCAAAATCAGGTGGCGATTCCCGGAGCCACCAACTCCATCTTGACCATCACCAATGTTCAATTGACCAACGCCGGACAATATGCGCTGACGGCATCAAATGCCGCCACCGCCGTCAGTTATACATTTTTGCCTAAGTCCCTTTGCTATCTATCCGTCTGCATCACTGGTGGGACGAATTATACGGCTTACAATTATACCAACTATGCCCCAGCAGGCGCAGCTTTGACCATGTTCAGTCTCTTGACTAACAACACCTCGTCCACCACCAATATTTATACTTGGTATCTGAACCAAGGCAGCACAGCTATCAGCGTTAGCAATACGGTGCCAATCGCGGCCAATTCGCTCACCCCCAACAAGGGCGGCACCTATACCGTCCGCTTGGATAGCACCAATTCTGGCGGATACATTGTCACCAACCAACAATATGACTCCTATTGGTCATACGGGTATTTGCCGGCGTTCACGAACCAACCGCCGGCCTCCACCAACGTGAACCCCGGCTCATCGGTCATCCTTTCAGTGGGTGTGCGCGGTAGCTTGAACGTCACCTATGCTCCCGTGGTCTATACCACCAATGCCAATGTGCCTTGCGCCTTCTGGTATAAGGGTAGCAGTTTAGTCGCATCACAAGCACTGGTGCTTGGCCCGACAAGTGGAACGACCTATTCGAACTCAGCGGTTACCACCACCTTGACCTTAAACAGCTTGGCGGTTGGGGATTCCGGTAATTACACGGTAGTCATCACAAACTTCTGGGGCAGCATCACCAGCAGCCCGACCGCGCTTACCGTCGCCTCGCCTTCATCGCCGCCAGGTTTCGCGGTCCAACCTCCCGCTGCCTTGGCATTGCTGGCTGGACAAAGTTCGGCCATCAGCGTGACCGTGACGGGAACGCCACCGTTGATCTACCAATGGCGCAAGGCTGGAATCAATCTCGCCAATGGCGGCGTTTACGGTGGCGTGTTCACCAATGTGCTGACGCTGACTGGAGTGACAACGAATAATAGTGGCTCATATACTCTGGCGGTGACCAATTCATCCGGAGCGGTGACCAGCAGCGTCACTGTTGTGACCATAGCCTTGCCGCCGCAGGTTGGGGCGGTATCGGGCAGTCCGGGCACCGTTCAGTTCAGCGGCAGCACTGTCACCGGTCTGACTTACGTCGTGCAATCCGCCACCAATCTGTCTTCGCCTGATTGGTTGCCGGTTTTCACCAATAATACCGGAGTCGGTGGCACAATCAATTTCAACACCAATACCACCAGCGGCCCGATCAAATATTACCGCATCTTGTTCCCATAACACGGGAGATTCACGCGAACGTCAGTTGCGAGAACAGAAAACTTGTCGGGGGTCGTTGAGCCTGGAAAGTGTGATTAAATTTTCTTTAATCCATTTGCCGGGGCATCCGCACAATAACGGTTATCTCCGGAAATAATCCGGTTATATCTGATGCAAAATATCCGGCGATTTCCCGGAAGTATCCCGGTAATTTACTCTTTGCTGAATTTGCACTTTTTCATCGTTCTCACCTCCATCTTTTGCGTGGAGGGTCAAATTCGGCTGCTTTGATTTGCGGTTGGCAAAAAAACTTTGCGCTCGGCTCGCGGCTCGCTACCGTTGGTTTGTGACTTCGATACTTGATTCTCTCCAAGGCCACGAACGGCGGAACTACGAGGTTGGCCAGCTCGTTATTCATCAGGGCGAGGAAACCGGCGCGCTTTATTTTCTGATCGAGGGCGCGGTCGACGTTTTGAAAGACGACGTTCGCGTCGCGACGGCTTCGCAGCCGGGATTGGTCTTTGGCGAAATGGCCGTGCTGCTCGGTGGTGCGCATACGGCTTCGGTGCGCGCCATGAAGCCGTGTTCCTTTTACATCGTGCATCAGCCGCGCGAACTGCTCAAATCATCGCCCGCGCTCTGCCTGCATATCTCCGAGCTACTGGCCCGCCGTGTGGATGCGCTCAATAAATATCTCGTGAACGTGAAGCACCAGTTTGAAGGCCACGATCACATCGGCATGGTGGATGAAGTTTTGGAAGCGCTCATGCACCGGCAACCGAGCGCACGCATCCGCCCGAAGGAATCAACCATTCGCAACGGTCAATTGCCGGACTGACTGGCCTTCGAGCGAAATCCATTCCGCCGTCATCGCTTCGAGGTCAACGACGATGTAAGTCGGGCACGGGCCGATTTGTTTGCCGGGATTGAAGACCCAGGTCTTGCCGATCTGATCCACCCACGCGCCATCAGGATAGAAGGGTGAATTGTGGATGTGTCCGCTCAACACCATGCTGGGCTGGAAGCGTTTGATCCATTCCAACAAAAATTCATCGCCGCCGAATTTTTTTCCTGTCCAGCAAACCGGCGAACCTGCCGGTGGGGCATGATGAACCCAGATCCATCGGTCTTTCACTTTTTGCGCCTGCTCCGCGAGCTGGGCTTCCAGCTTGGCGCGTGAATCCGGCCCATCCCACCACGGACAGATGGTGATGAGCGCGTCGGGCAGTTGCAGACTGTCGCCGTCTACGAACAATCCTTCCGCCCGCGATTCCTGAATCCAGTGAGCAACAGATTCATCTGCCGCGCTGCGCGAATCGCCGTCGTGATTGCCGGAGCTGACGAGCAATCGTGTCTTCTCTCGGATGCGGGCGAGATATTTTTCGACGACGACAATCTGCACGTCGAAATCCAGGCTGGAAGCGAGGTCGAGCAGGTCGCCGCCGATGATGATGGGATCGTAGTTCGCGGCATTGGCAACCAGCCAGTCGAACTGCTTGAGCGCGTAATGGATATCGGCGACAAAAAGCATCCTCATACTTGTGCGCGAAGTATGCGGAAACAAATCCGGTGCGTCCACGTTCAAACTGCCGGTGCCAAATTTATTATTGCCCACGCTCCAAACCTACGGATAATCGGTAGCATTAAGGAATGACCGACGATACGCACAGCCAGCTATGAAAACTATTTTACCTGTTTTTGCCGCCACCGTTTTAATTTTCACCGGCTGCAAAAGCACCGACTGTGACACTTGCTCCAAACCGGCGGCAACCATTTCACCCGTTGCGCCCATCGTTGCGAGCGTGCCCGCCGCCAATCCCATTCCGCCGCGCGAGAAAGATCCCGGCCTGCGCAAGTCCACTTACATCCCGCGTGTTTATCCGGTGGACGAACGCGGGTTCTCGCCCGTGGACAAGGCGCTCGCCAAAGCCTACGCCCGCGAGGACCTCGTCACCAACGACGTCGAAGGCGCGCTGAATCCGTTCGTCCTGAAAGTCATCGCCGGCTATCCGCTCGACGGAACGTATCAGTATCATTGCAGTTGGAAGCCGTGGGAATACGACATCTACAACGGCGTCACGCAGGATCAATGGTATCGCGGCATGGTCGTGGCCAAGGCCTATCCCGACGGCTCGCGCGTGAGTTATTGCTGCGGCTTCACGTTTGAAGTTTTCATCCGCGCGATGAAGCTCCGCAACATTCAGTCCGGCCTCGAACCCGAAGATTTCAACGGCATGACCTTCGGGGATCTCTTCAACGCACTTCAGTTCTGGTATATCGAGGGCAAAGGCGATTCCGAAGCCCGCGCCGTGACGAGCTATGGTTTGGGCAGGCGCGTCGACAATTTTGAAGAAGCCCGCCCAGGAGATTTCTTGAGCTACAGCAGCACGCCCGCTGGTGGTCACGCGGTGGTTTTCCTCGGCTGGCTGCATGATTACGAGGTCGACACCAACAAGATTTCCGGCTTCAAATATTTTTCTTCCAACCTTTCCGGCAACGGCCTCGGCTACGCGCAGGCACATTTCAGCGATTGCACCAAGAACGGTCACGGCGTCTTGCGCAACTACGTCAACATTGCACACGTTGGCTCCATCAAGGATTACAAACCCTTCAACCGCGCGAACATCATCCAGCGCAACGCCTACGCACCTACTCAGCCCACACGCGTGATTTACCTCCCCTCCCCGACGAAGTAAGCTGTCGGCAATGGCTTCTGCGGACATTCAATTCATGCGCCTCGCGCTGCGGCTGGCGCGCAAAGGTTTTGGCGCAACATCGCCCAACCCGATGGTCGGCGCGGTGCTGGTGAAAAATAAAAAGGTCATCGGACGCGGGTGGCATCGGCGCGCCGGTTTGCCCCACGCGGAAATCGAGGCGCTTCGCGACGCCCAAAAACACGGTCATAACCCCAAGGGCGCGACACTTTACGTCACGCTCGAACCCTGCTGCACGCATGGCCGCACGCCGCCTTGCACGGATGCCATCATCGCGGCAGGCATCAAGCGCGTCGTCATCGGCGCGACTGATCCGAATCCGAAGCACGTAGGCAAGGGATTTAAGATTTTGCAGCGCGCGGGGATTGAAGACCTTCACGGGATTCTCAGTGAAGAATGCACAGAATTAAACGAAGCCTTCAACCACTGGATTGCTTTCCGCACGCCGTTCGTCACCGTGAAGGCCGCGATGACGCTGGATGGAAAAATCGCAACCGCCAGCGGCGAATCGAAATGGATCACCGGCGAACTCGCCCGGGCGCACGGAATGAAATTACGGCGTGGCAGCGATGCGATTTTGGTCGGGGTGAACACGGTGCTGGCCGATAATCCGAGCCTTACGGACAGAAGTCGGAATACAAATACGCGACTCCGCCGAATCGTGCTGGATTCCTTGGCGCGCACACCGCTGACGGCGAAAGTGGTAAGCGATCAATTTCCCACGTTGACGACGATTGTAGTTTCTAACCGCGCTCCACAGACCCGCGTTGAAATGCTCGCCAAACGCGTGAATGTGCTGGTCATGCCGCCGGCCAAATCAAAAATCAAAAATCAAAAATCAAAAATCGATTTAGGCTGGCTCTTGAAAAAACTCGGCTCCGAAAACGTCGCGAGCCTGCTGGTTGAGGGCGGTGGCGAAGTGAATGCTTCCTTTCTGCTCGGCGGTTTCGCGCAGCGCGTAGCATTTTTCTACGCGCCGAAAATTCTCGGCGGACGCAATGCGCGCAAAGGTGTGGCGGGTGATGGCGCGAAAAGTTTGAACGAGGTCGTCCAACTTAATGCAGTTAAATGGCTGCGGCTGGGCGCAGATGTGCTGCTCACGGCGCGGGTGAAGTGATTTAAAGCGCTCCGTCATCCACCTTGACAAAGTGGGTCGCATCGGGTTTACTATGCCGCGTTAGAAATGAAAACCACGTTCGCAACATCAATGAAGACGCATGCGCCGGTTAATGGCTGGAAGGCCATTTGCCAGCGCTATTCCCGTCCATTGGGCGTCGTGGGAGTGAGATTCTAATTTAAGAAATTTTCAAAAACCCGCGATTGCCCAAGGCATTCGCGGGTTTTTTGCTTTTTAACCAAACACGAAAGGAAAAATATGAAACTGAAAGAAAACAAACTACGGACGACATTTGCGCCCGAGACACGGTTCGAGCCGCGGCTGGCGCCGCCGGTTCCATTCCGCGCCGCACTCGATAACGACTTCGAGCGGCTCAAAACGGAACTGCTCGCCCGGCAACTTGCCCGCACTGGTGCGCCCGAACTCAATGCCCCGCTCCGGCGCGCGGCAAACGATGCCGCCGCGCTGGCGTGGAATACGCTTTTCCCGCTACTGGTGTTCCCGGCGTTGTTCGAGGAAAAGGTGTCGGAAACTATCCGCCACACTCAACGGCAGGCGCGAATCTATGCGGCAAGCCGCGAAATTATCGCCGCATGAAAAACCGACCGACAGAATCCGCCTCGTTCTCGTCGTCGTCCTCGGTTGCGAACTGATTTCGCGCCCGAGCACGCCGCCGAGTATTTTGTGGGGATACAAAAAAGGAGCGCGGATAGCTTCTCTGCAAGCCATTCCGCGCTCCGAAATTTTAGAATTTACTTTAACAATTTCCAGACCCGCAACGCCTCCGTTGCGCCCCACGCCTGCGCGTCGCAGCCGCGTTGCGTGTGCGGCGCGTCGCCGTCGAGGATTTCGGGAAGCTGGCCGAGGCAGCCTTCATTCAATAATTTTTCCGAGCTGCCCAGATAACTTTTTGCTGCCCCCACGGCTTCTGGCGAAAATTCCCATGCCGCCGCCAGGGCCTCACAAAAAGTCGGAAACGTCCATGTCCACGCCGTGCCGTTGTGATATGCGGGTTTACGGCGCGTGTCCTCGTCGCCTTCATAGCGCGGCCAATACGGCTCCGGCGGATTATTAAGCAGTTGTCCGTCGTTGCCATAAATTGCGAGCGGCGTTTTCACTGGCAATGGTGCGAGCGAACGCAGCGCGCCCGGCACGATGAGAAATTTCTGCGCCGCTTCCACGCAACGTTTTGCGCGTTCGCCCTTCACCAATCCGAGGCTGACGGCAAACAGGCAATTGCTCCGCAACGCATCGCTCGCCGTCGCGTCTCGGGCAATGACATTTGATTTGGCGATCAGCACATCGGCAAACCAGCCTTGTTCTTCAAGCCAAAATAATTTCTCAAACGAAGCCATCGCGTGTTCGGCGCGGTCTCGCCATTTCTTTCGGTCGTCCTTCACTGAAATTTTCTCCAGCAGCCGCAGCAGCCGGATCCACAGCGCTTGAATCTCGACGGGATACCCTTCGCGCGGTGTGCCGGCGGGAAAGTTCGTATCCATCCAGGTGAAATGGCTCGGGCTCCAGATGAGCGCGGAGTCGGCATCCATGCGAATGCCGTTTGGCGTTCCGCGTGAGTAATTTTCCGCGATACTCGTCAACACATCACGGAGCGTGCGCCCATTTTCATCAACCTGTGTATCAAAAAAGCTTTCAGCTTCAGAAAGTTCTTCGCACACGATGGCAAACCACAGTGGCGCATCACTCGTGTCGCGATTGGAAACGTCGTTGCCGTGAATGGTGTTGGGCAACGTGCCGTCTTTCTCAAATCTGGCAAACGTGAGCAACAGTTGTTTGACCTCATCCACCATGCCCGCTGCCAGCAAGCCGCGCGCACAAATCAGCGAGTCACGGCCCCAATCGAGAAACCATGGATAACCGGCGATGACGGTCTTGCCCTGGTCGCGGCGCACAACGAATTGTTTTGCGGCGCGTTCGAGCTGAGTTTCAAAATTGCTGTCAGAATTTCCGCTTTCCGCTTTCCGCTTTCCGCTTTTAATTTCCTCGGTTTCTGCCGTCAGCACCAGAGTCGCCTCCGCACCTTTTGCTAGCGGAATTTCAAACCAGCCGGGGCTGTAGGCATCGCCACTGCCGGTCTGACCGCGCGTCTGTTCGACGGGATGCGGGATATTTTCGCACCATTCTGGCTGCGGATGAAATTCGCCGGCGTCGGCAAATACTCGGAGCTGGCGATCGCTCGCCGGCGTGAAAGCGAAACCGCAGTTGTTTTTAATTTTAGATTTTGGATTTTGGATTTCTCGACAGTTGGACGCGAAGTGGAAATCCGCGCCGGCGTTCCGCTTGGTCTCGCTATGAAAATTCCGATCCTCGATGTCCACGCGCACCGTCAGACGAACGTCGGCATTGGCGGGTAGCTGTTTACCGACCGCCAGTTTTTCCGTGGGCCGGCTGAATTGAAAGATGGTCGTGTTCTTGCCTTCAATCATTTCCGCGCGCAATACGATTTCCACCGTGCGGCCATCGCCTGCGTTCTCCACAAAATTCCACACGACGGATGCACTGGCTTGGAACGACGTCAGGCTTTTGAAATCGAGCGGCGAGAGGAAACCATCGGCGTTTACCCAAGCCCGGATGCGCTTCACGAAAACGTGGCGATCCACCGGCACGGCTGGATTCAGGTTCGCGGCTAGTGCGCAGTCGTATTTGGAATTAACACGCCCCAAATCCGCGCACAGCCGCGCCATGCCACCGAGGCCGTTGGTCAACAAGGCCAGCGTTGATGGTAGATGTTTAGTGGTCGAAAGGCAGGGCGGTTCGGGCGCGAGAAACCGGAAGGCGGCCGAAATTTTTTGCGTGGTGGTGGCGTAGCGCTCCAAAACCAATTCCGTCTCGGCGGAAATGTCTGTGGGCGCGAAGCAGGCAATTTGGCGTTCGCCGACGACTATAGACTGGACGTGCTGCGTATTGCGTGCCGCTTGCTGCATCGTTACCAATGTTGCCCGGAACGGTGCGCTGTCTTCTACCAGCAGCCAGTGACCAGGCGGCACGAGAGTGATGCGGCGGGCATCAAGTAATGTCCAAGTGATGACGCGCGGGAAAATTTTTCCAGCTTCGGTTTCGGCAAGCAATTTCGGGAATGGAGTCTGCGCGTGTTGCTTGGCGAATTCGCTGGCGGCAGCGAGGAAGTTTTTAGGTGAGTCCTCCACTTGTTCCGCGAGCCAATGCCAGTCAAGGTTAGCCACGGTTTCAGCAGGAATGATTTTACCCAATGACTCCAGGGCAAACGCAGCCTGCGCGCGGGCACGGCGGTAGCCATCGCCACTCAAGCCCACGGGCTTTTCTGTCGGGGCGAGACAATGGACCGCCCCCGCTGCGAGCGGAAAAATAATTTCACCGCTTTGGCGGTCGAGGAGTGGTTGAAGGCCGCCGAGAAGCGCATAGTTAAAATTTGAAAATTGAATCTTGGAATGGTCCGGCGGGAGTGCAAATAGATTGGAGTTGACCGTGTCTGTGTTGACCAAAATTAAAACGGAATCTTTGCCTTCGGCGGATTCGCGTAGGAGCGCATACACAGGTGAGTCGGGCGCACTCAAGCGGGTAAGTTTTGAGCCGTCGAAAAAGCACGGATGGTCGGCGATGAGCGCGTTCAGTTGCGCAAGTTCAGAGACGATGTTTTCGGCAGCATCCCAATTCAATCCAGTCACGCCATGCACACGGATCTTTTCGGTGGCGAGCCACTCCACACCGCAGGTAAAACCAAAGCCGCCGCTGGGACTGGTCAAGGCGCATAGCCGATTCCGTAAAAGCGACCAGGCGTGGCCGCGTTTGGCGAGGCGGTCATTGTCGTGCGTTTCAGAATAATGGACGTAGCTGCCGATGCGTTCGTTCTGGCGGTTGGCGTAGTCGAGATACCACGCGACCTCTTTGCCGGAATAATTTTGGAACAGCTCTGAATAGGCCCATTGCATCCCACCTTCGGTCAGCAAGCTTTCTGTGGCGTCCCAGGATCCGCCGAGCCCTTCAAGGAGAAAAATGGCCTCAGGAAATTCTACCTGCACGCGGGCGATGATGTATTGCCATGCGGCGGTGGGAACTTTGTAGCCGGCATCGCAGCGGAAACCATCGACACCGCGCCGACACCAGACAAGTAGTGAGTCGGCGATCAAGTCCCACAGTTTCACGTCGTGCTGTTCGAGTTCGACGAGGTCTTCCCAAACCGTGCCCCATGCGCCGGGGCTGGCGAATTCGCCGTCCGGTTTTTTTAGAAAAAATTGCGGGTGATTTTCCTGCAAGCTCGAGCCCCAACCGGTGTGGTTGATGACGATGTCTATGAAAATTCTAGCGCCGAGTGAATGAGCGGCGGAAGTCAGTTCGCAAAATTGGTCAATGCCGGTGGTGCGATTGTCGAACTCGACGAGCGCGGGGTCGACGGCGGTCAAATCTAATGCGGCATAAGGGCTGCCGCTGCGCCCGAAGCGTGCGTAGGTTGTCGGCGTCGGATGAACGGGCAGTAGATGGATGATGCGGCAGCCGAGTTTGGTGACGATGTGCGGAAGTTGTTTTGCGAGGTCGCGAAATTTTCCTGACGGCGGTAGCGTGGCATAGCCTTGCGCTTCGAGTGCCAGCAACTGCGTTTCCAGTTTTTCGTCGTAGGTGCTTGCGAGGTTTTTGGTCGCGCCAAACAAGCGGGTGAAGGCGCAGTAAATGGTGTTGGCGCTGCGCGTAAAATCTGGGTGCACTGAGATACCCACGTCTGCGCCATCTGGCCAGTGTTGCCAGTTTTTTTCGTCGAGCAGATAGGCTTTGGCTTGAAAGAAACCGACCTCGGCGAGCGGGAGTTCAATCTCCCAACCAAGGGCGGTGCGCTGCATCGGCACGTCGCGCCACGAGGAATTAGTGACGACGGCCGAATTGCCCCCAGCGGAAATAATTTCCGCGCGGCGGGCGGAGGCGCGGCCGAGGTTGGTGCGGAGGCGGGCAGAGAAGTTTCCCCCGGGCAAATTTCCCGCGCCGTGCAGCGTGAAAAGAATTTTATCGCCGACAAAGCGCAACAGGCGATCGCCGGGGGCAGGGGTCATGACGGGGTTGGGTGTCTCCACGCGGAAATTTTTAGCAGGAAGCAGCGCTGGCTGAAAGCAAAAGCGCGGTGGCCCGGATTTTTATTAGTATAGCCGGCCAGTTGCCAGCGGCGCGTTGCGGGTGGAAGTTCAGATTGAAGTTTCAGTGGAAATTGCCGATGGATTGAAGGGTATAACTATTTTACTTTGGGTTGCTTTGATGGCGCGGGGTTACTAACTTGGCAGCAACGGTAGGAACAATTTACGCATGGCAGCGACGACATTAAATTCCGGTGAGGCAGCTCAATTGCAGCAGACGATTGAGATGTTTGAGGTCATCGTGCAGTCACAGCCCTCGGACACGCAGTCGCTGGAAATTCTCAAGGAAGCCTATTCCAAACTTGGACGGGAGGATGACGTCATCAATACCTCCAAGCGCATCGCGCAGGCTTATTTGCAGCAAGGTCAACTTTCCTCAGCGATTCTCGAATACGAAACGGTCTTGCAGCGGCGTCCGGATGACAAGGATGTGCGCGCGGCGTTGGAGCAGATAGAGTCTAAGGCGAATAATGCTTCTGTGCAATCCACGCCGGAGGCATCGCCAGGGTCGGACACTATCCAGATGCGGAAAACAGCGGTTGCCAAGCCGTTGGTTGCGGCGGAGATGGATGATGGACGGAAGTCACTTTATAAAATTTACGTTGATAGCAAACTTATCACGGCGGGCGATTTTGATTTGTGCTGGCGCAACGTAGACTTGAACACACCGCCAACGGATGTCATTGAGCCGTTTATTCAGACGTTGCATGAGAAGGGTGTGATGCAGATCGATAAATCTTTGAAGCTGATTTCCGATAAGTCGCGCGCGCCGTTCCTACCGCTGGAGCGTTATGACATGGACATTGATTTGGCGCGAGGTTTTCCGGCGGAAGTCTGTCGTCGCTGGTGCGTGCTGCCATTTGACCGCATGAGTAAGGCAATTTTGGTGGCGACGGCAAACCCGTTCAACCAACAGGCGGCGAAAGAACTTTCCGAGGCGACCACGCACCGTTTGCTGTGGTATCTCACTGCCCCGAGCGACTTGGTCATTAATCTCCGCAAGGCATTCCGCTGATATGGCCAAAGTAAAGTCATTCGCCGAACGCATCGCCGACGCCCTCGTCGAGGACGGTTTATTGAGCGCTGGCCAGATTGAGGAACTGCTCGAACGGCAGAAAAAAGAAGGTGCGCGGCTGGTGAAATTGCTCGTTGATAAAGACAAGCAATATGTCAGCGACCAGGATCTTGCGGTCTGCATGGGGCGCGTGTTGAACGTTCCACCGGTGAATCTCGCGCGCGTCAGTATCATTCCCGAAGTGGTGGAATTGATTCCGCGTGACATGGCGCACAACCATAAGGTCGTCCCCATTTCTCGGCTGGAAAATAAATTATTCCTTGCGATGGCTGACCCGTTGAACGTCCTCGCTCTCGATGACGTCAAGCGGACCACCAAGATGGAGGTTTCCCCGCTCATCGCCTCGGAAAAGGCGATTGCCGAAAAACTCCAGGCCATTGACGCTGCCAAAAGCGGTTCGATGGAAGACATCATTCAGGATGCGCAGAAGCGCAGTGATGCCGAAGGCGGTGACGACATCGAATCCGTCAAGGAGTCCATGGACGACGTCAACCTTGACGCGCTCGCCGCCTCTAGCGAGGAAGCTCCCGTCATCAAGCTTGCCAACCTCGTCGTCTTGCAAGCCATCAAAGACCGCGCCAGCGACGTGCATTTGGAGCCGTTCGAGAAATCTATCCGCCTGCGTTACCGCATTGATGGCGTGCTTATTGATGCCACGCCGCCGCCCAAGCAGATGCAGCTCGCGCTCGTCTCGCGCTTCAAGATTATGTCGAACCTCGACATCGCCGAGCGCCGTCTGCCGCAAGATGGGCGTATGCGCGTGAAGGTCAGTGGGAAAGATTTCGATTTACGCGTCTCGATCTTGCCGACCGTTCACGGCGAAAAAATCGTGCTGCGCGTTTTGGACAAATCTAATTTGTCTGCCAGCCTCGACAAACTTGGTTTGGACGAAAGCACGTTCAAGCAGTTCAAAGGCGCCATTGACGCACCGCACGGATTGATCCTCGTCACTGGCCCGACCGGCTCCGGCAAAACTACCACGCTGTATTCCGCGCTCAACGAGCTGAACAGCCCGATGTGGAATATCGTCACCGTGGAAGACCCGGTGGAGTTCCAGATTCCTGGTATCAATCAGGTGCCGACGAAGAAGGACATTGGCCTATCCTTCGCGAGCGCGCTCCGCTCCATTCTCCGCCAAGACCCGGACATCATCATGATCGGGGAAATCCGTGACACCGAGACGGCGGAAATCGCCATCGAGGCTGCACTCACCGGCCATCAAGTGCTCTCCACGATGCACTGTAATGATGCCCCCGGTGCCATCGCGCGTCTGGACGACATGGGCATCGCGCCATTTTTGATTTCGTCCTCTGTGATTTTGTCCTGCGCGCAACGCTTGATGCGTCGCATTTGCTCGCATTGCAAAGAGCCGGTGACGTATCCCGTGAAGATGTATGAAGACCTCGGCATTGACCCCGTGACTTTTGACGGCGTGCAATTATTCCGTGGTCGTGGTTGTGACCGTTGCAAGATGTCCGGCTACGCCGGACGTATGGCTATCATTGAGGCTATGACCGTTTCCGACCAGATTCGCAAACTCGTCATCGCCCGCGCCAGCACCCGCGAAATGGCCAAACTCGCCGTCAATCAAGGAATGCGAACCCTCCGCATGGTGGCGCTTGACCGCGCTCGCGACGGCATCTCCACATTGGAACAAGTTCTTGTGACCACCTCCGCTTATTAAATCAGAATTCCGAAGTTGATTTACGCAGGGAAACCAAGCAAACCAAGCAAACGAAGCTAGACTGAGTTAGAATTTCGCGATCTTCTGGAAAATTTATTTCTGAGTTTGTGCCAAAGCCGAACACTGCCGTGGGTTTCGGAGAATCGTAGTGGGACAGGCTTTCAGCCTATCCAGTCGTAGGAGGTGCACTCGGAGTTTAAACTTTGAAACCGCACAGGCGGATGGCTGTCCCAATACCGTTCGAAGTTTAACCTTCGGAAATACTGACTAAAACTTCCGTTGTTGAAAAGTTCCCAGCTCCGGCGCGCCATTGGCCGAATTTTTATTATCTCTCGCCCACGGCGGTGCTTGCACCAGCGGCTTGGGTTTTTGTTTGGGCGCATTGCCCGATGTAGGAGTAAAGCCGGTCACAGTAGGCAATGGCGCGATGCCCATTGGCCGACTAGCCGTTTCGCGCACTGGTTGGTAAGTATTTCCTGCTGGATTGTAACCCGTCGCCGCCTGAGATTTTTGTTCCACCACGCTTGCAGCTGACGGCTGGAAACCTGAGGCCGTGGCTGGCAACTCCGTCCGCTCCGGTTGCGGCGACTGCATCATCGCCCGGAAACGTTCCATCCCAGCCTGCTGTTCCTTGTCCGTCTTCGATGTCGGAGCCGGCAGGTTCAAGGCATTTGCCCACGGTGATTCTGCCCAACGCTTTTGCTGCTCGGCCTCCAGTGGCGAAAGTTTCGAAGCACTTCGGTTCTGACCTAATGCAGCGGCGGCTTCCCGGTCCTTTTTCTTTTGATTCGACCACGGAGCCAGCGAAGAATCTTCATCCGCGCCAAAATAGCGCGCCCGCGACATTCCATTCGTAGCCGCCGCACCGCGCTGCTGATCTTGGCGCTTCATGTAACGCTCATCGGCAGAAAGGTTCCGGTCAGGATCCGGTAGCCCCATGATTTTGGCCGCCGTCGGCACGTTCATGATTTCCTCCGGCGTCATCAACGTCCAATTCCGTTGATTATCCAAATTCTTTTGCATCTGCTCAGACTCCTCGCGCGACAACCGCCTCGGTTTTTGCGCGCCCGGCAGGACATCGAAATCTGCCTTGGGCTTGCTGTTGAAGATGGATGACGGCGCATTCTGGCCACTCGGTGCCTTGTGCGGCTGTTGTTCCATGAAGGAATTCGCCTTTTCCGTCACGCCTTCCGTTGGTCGGGAAAAAATAATGGATTCCTGCGCCGCCAACGGCCACACCGCCGCCAGCGACAATGCGCCCCCGGCAAACAGGCCAAAATTGGTAAAACGACGTTTCATTCAGAGTTGCACGCTAGTGGATTCGACCGCATCCGTCAAAAAACAACTCAAATTAAAATCAATTGATCAGTATTAGCTGATGGTTGATAGCGGGAGTGCGTCAGCAGTTGCCCTCAACTTGAGACAATCAGCTAACTCACTGTTTCTCGTATTCACCCTTGCTGATTTTTTTCAGCACCGTGAAACCCGCTTTCTTTGCGTCAGAGATCGAAAGCGGCTTCAACTTGTGCGGCGTGCTGAAGCCCGAGATGATTTTCCGCACCGGCTTCTTGCAGGCTGGGCACTTCTCCAGCGGCGGTGCGGACAGCGGACGATGCAGCGTGAACGTTCCGCCACACGCCTTGCATCCGCCCGCATCGCAAACTTCGTATTCGTAAATCGGCATAAGAATTCCGGTGTATTACTTACGCGGCAAATTCATTTCCCGCCACTCTTTTAATTTAGCCTCCGCCGCCGCCAGTTGCGTCAGGCTGAAACGATTCTCCGCCCGCGCTGCTTGAAAAATTTTCCCCGCGCGTGAAACATTGCCGCAATGAACCGCTTGCACCTCCGCCAGTTTCAGCCGCAAATCAAAGTCATCCGGGCAGTTTTTGACCTGCTGTTCCAGCAGTTCGACCGCCGAACCGAAAGATTTCTGCGCCAGCAATTCCTCCAGCGACACCGCCGTAGGCACTGCTGCCGCCTTAACCGGCTTTGGCTTACGCCACTCATCAATCGAACGGCGCGCAAACTCGATGTGTGCAGCGGGAACCGATTTTTGCTTTTCAAGCGCGCGCAAAACTTCATGTGCCTTGTCTGATTGCCTCAAATCCTGTGCATAGAGCCGCATAAGCGCCATCGCCGCGCCGTCATCCGCCGGATTTTTTTTGAGCAATGACTGCAGCAACGCCTCCGCCTCGGAAAATTTCGCCTCCGCTCGCAGTTGCGCTACGTCGTTGAGTGGTCGCTCCAACCTCGTGCCGGTTTGTTTTACCCCGAGAAATTCCAGCGCCGTCGTTAGCGTCGCCGCATTCACCTCGCCGGTTTTTTGCAACTCTTCGCATAACTGGATCGCCTCCTCTCGTTTTCCATGATGAATGAGTTGCGCAATGGCATCCTGATGCCGCTGATTTTTTTTCAAGTCCAAAGGCCGGTCATCATGGAAACCTGGGTCAATAAAAACTCGCGCCCGACGGGACATTAGTTCAGCCAAGCAACTGGCCCAAACAATGCCGATGCCCACGGCAAAGAACATCGCCAACGCCGTCATAAACAACATCGCCGCCACCAAGAACAGAGTTGCGGCGATGCGGAGGAAACGCCGCCAGAAATCACTCCGCCGCCCGTCGCCCTCGAGATTGGAGTCATAACCCGATAACCACCAAGCCCCGGCTAGCAAGGTTAGATAGGTGCAGATTTCAAGGGCGATCATCGTCTTGATTTTTTCAGTGGGACAGCCGCCTCGCCTGCCTCACTATTTGTCGTCATCGCTGCCGTGTCCGGCGCAGGCGCAGCCTGCCAGCGCCACGCAATCCGCACAGAGAAATCTACCGGCAAATTCCTGCGCGTCAAAACTTCCGCAGCGTTCGCACGCGGCATCTTCAAGCGAGAAGGCTGGTTTGGATTCCACAATTATCTGAACGTTGCAAACGAATTTCGCTTCTGTAAAACCAACCGCTGATTGTAGCAGCCGACGTCAGTCGGCTCTGATTTCAATTTCAGCTAGAGCTACAATTTCGGGGGATGCCGTTTGCGTATTTCGCGTGGCTCACGGTTAATCCACTTTCCCAAAATTCTCCGCCATCGCAATCGCCTTCCGCATCGCCATGGATTTATTGATTGTCTCCTGATACTCGCCTTCGGGCGTGGAATCATTCACCCAGCCGCCGCCGGCTTGCACGTAGGCTTTGCCATCCTTGATGAGTGCAGTGCGGATGGTGATGCAAGTATCGGTATTGCCGTTGAAGGAAAAATATCCAACCGCGCCCGCGTAAGTCCCGCGCGTGGTCTGTTCGAGTTCGGAAATGATCTGCATCGCGCGAATTTTCGGCGCACCGCTGACCGTGCCGGCGGGAAACGTCGCGCGCATCAGATCGTAATTGGTTTTCGCGGCGGATAATTTTCCCTCGACCTGCGAAACGATATGCATGACGTGGCTGTAGCGCTCGATGAACATCAAGTCCTTCACCTGCACACTGCCGAAATCGCACACGCGACCGATGTCATTGCGCGCAAGATCCACGAGCATGACGTGTTCGGCGCGCTCCTTCGGGTCGGCAAGCAATTCTTTTTCCAGCGCCGCATCTTCAGCCTCGTTCTTGCCGCGACGACGTGTGCCAGCGATGGGACGGATTTCAACTTTGCCTTCCTCACAGCGAACGTGCAGTTCCGGCGACGCTCCGACGAGCGCAAAGCCTTCGAGTTCCAGCAAAAATAGATACGGCGATGGATTCACGTTTCGCACGGCGCGGTAAATGTCCAGCGGCGACGCCGTGACCGGCGCGGAAAAACGCTGCGAGCCGACGACCTGAATGATGTCGCCCGCTGTGATGAATTTTTTGGACGCTTCTACGTTCGCGAAAAATGTTTCCTGTGTCTGGTTGGATTGAAATTCAATGGCGGAAACGTCTTTGGTGACATCAACCGCCGTATGTTCGCTGGGTTGTTCGAGCAATGCGACCAGCCGGTCAATTTCAGCAGTAGCATTTTCGTAAGCTTCCGCCGGAGTTTCCGCGTCGTCGAGAATGGCATTCACCAGGATTGTAATCGTCTGTTGCACGCGGTCGAAAATCAAAAGCTGGTCGGCCACGAGAAAATACATCACGGGCGTTTTTAATTCGTCGTTCTGTGGGCGCGGCACGGATGGCTCCACATCATGGATAAATTCGTAGCCAATGAAGCCGACCGCGCCACCCGTGAAGCGCGGCAAGCCCGGCACGGCCACCGCCCGAAATTTTTTCATCACCCGCTCGATGACCTCCAAGCCGTCCTTCACGTCCTTGCCGACCACTGCGGTTTCGGTGACGCGACCATTCTCGAACATCTGGACGTGCTGACCATCCTGACGGATGACCGCGCGTGGATTGCAGCCCACGAACGAATAACGCCCGATGTGTTCGCCGCCCTCGACGGATTCAAAGAGAAAGGATTCGCCCGGTCCGCGAATTTTACGGTAAGCCGAGAGCGGCGTTTCCAGATCGGCGAGAATGCGGCGCGTGACGGGAATCAGATTTCCCTGCGTCGAAAACTTCAGAAATTCTTCCAGTGTCGGCGAATACATGAAGCCATTTTTAGCCGAAGCGCTAGGAAAACAAAAGCAGGAAGCCTCAGCTAGCGGCAATCATTTCATCGGTGCAAGGTCATTGCCCACGGCGCGTTCGAACTTTGCGCGTGCCGTGGCGTAGTCGTGCTGTGCTTGCACTTGCGTGGTGCGCGATTGCGTCAGCGCGGTCTCGGCGTTCAGCACGTCGAGTTGTGTGCTGGTGCCGGCTTCCGCGCGAGCCCTTGCCTCGCGCAATGCTTCATCGGCGGACTCCTGAACTTTTGCCTGCGAGTCCAAGGTTTCGCGCGCTTGTAAAAAATCGGAATACGCCGTGCGCACACTGATTTCAATCTGGCGCTGCCGGTCGGTCAGTTCGGTCCGGGATTTTTCCAGTTCCGCTTTGGCCTGTTTGACTTTGCCGTAAGTCGCCGCACCGTCAAAAATATTCCAGCTCAACTGCGCCCCTGCATTCCAGCCATGGATGTCGTGGTCAATCTCGACGGGCGGCGTGAACCGCGCATTGAACCAGTCGTAGCCGGCGAACAATGAAATCGTCGGTTGATAGCCCGCCTTGGCATCCACCACAGAAAGTTTCTGCAAATCCACGGTGCGTCGCTGGGCTTCCAGTTCCGTGCGCTTCTGCAATGCGGACTGGATGGCGTCAGGCAAATTCACTTCCAGTGGCGCGAGGTTAAACCCATCGGTGAGGTTCAGCGGGATGTCTTCCCAGATTTCACGCGGCAAATTATAGCCGAGCAAATTCGCGAGATTGTTTTTAGCGAGGCGATTCGCGTTGCGCGCTTGGATCAGCGATGGACGTTCGTTCGCCACGGCAACTTCCGCGCGCAGCACGTTGAATCGGGGAACCGTGCCTGCGTCCAGCCGGTGCTTTTGATCTTCCAATTCCTTTTCTAAAAGTTTCACGGAAGCCTCCCGCACTACGACCTGCTGCGCGGCGAGAAGAACATCGTAGTAAGCCACGCGCACGGCGAGCAATGCATCCGCTACGGCCGTCTGATAAATGGCTACCGCCTGTTTCTTTGTCACGCCCGCCGAACGGATGGCCGCGATGTTGCGTCCGCCGTCGTAAATGTTTTGCACGATTTGAATACCAGCGTTCCAATTGCGGACGGGTTGGCCAAAGGCGCCAAAGTTTTCCACCAGGCTCGATTGGTTTGCCTTGTATTGGCCGCTGGCTACGACGTGCGGCAACGCCACCGCGCGCGTCTGGATGACGAGGCCATGCGAGATTTCTAAATCATTTTTCGCCTTTAAAATCAAGGTATTTTGCACCAGCGCCGTGTTCAATGCATCCGCTAGCGAAAGCGGGCGCGCGAGCCAGTTCGTGTCGCCCGCGCGGCTGGAAGTGGCGGCTATAAAAATCAGGATGGCGGGAAAAATATAATTTAATTTCATGGGGCAATTTTTTAACGCTTCTTGTCGGAGAAATTTTTCATCGCGGCGAGGGAAAATTTTGTGATGTGAGCGGACAGTTTTTCCAGCGCTGCCGTGTCCGCGGCTGGGCGCCCCGCCAGTCGGGCGACCACCGGGCCGCAGTGATGGTAGAACACGCACTGGCTGACCACACTGAAGGCGCAGAGCCGCACGCGTTCGTCGTTGAGCGGGCAACCGAGAATGTCCGCGACGATTTTCCAAAGCTGGCTCGCCATCGGCCGGATGAATTCTTCCACCAGCGAATCCAGCGCCGCCGTGGGCTCGATCATCTCACGCGACATCAGTTTGCCGTGGCACGCCGTCGGGCTGTCATCAAAAATTCGCAGCAGGAACGAATGCACGAACGCGCGCAGTTTCTGCTCTGGGGCGGCATTGTCCGTGACGCCCTGGAACGCTGGATATTTTTCCAGCGCCCGCGCGTGAGCATGCCGCAGCACCTCCGCGTAAAGTTTCTCTTTGTCGCCAAAATGGTAATTGATGGCTGCAATGTTCGCGCCCGCGCGGCGACAGATTTCGCGCACGGTGGAATTCCGAAAGCCGACCTCGCCAAAAACTTCGGCGGCGGCTTCCAGCAATTGCTGGCGCGTCGCATCCTGATTGGCGGCGGTTTTGATTTCGGGTTTTTGGCTCACGTTTCAAACACAAGATTCAAACAATTGTTTGACACGTCAATAAAATTTTTGTTCCTTGCTGGTGGCAACCGTAATCGCTCATGAACACCAGCCGAAATTTCCTCATCATTCTCGCTGCTTTTGGAGTATCACTCTTCGCAGGCTGCTCCAGCAAAAACTCCGGCGCGGCGCAGGGCTACATTGAGGGCGAATACGTTTACGTCGCCGCTCCGCTGGGCGGCGCGCTCGCAAATCTAGCCGTGGCGCGTGGCGATACCGTGAAAGCCGGACAGTTGCTCTTTGAATTGGAGCACGGTTCCGAAGCGGCCGCGCTGGAGCAGGCGGAAAAAAATCTAGTGGCGGCGAAAACCACTTTGGGTTTGGCCGAGGCAAATTTTCAACGGCGCAAAGAACTGCGTGAAAGTCCGTCGGCCATCGTCTCCGCCGAGGAACTTGAACGCGCCCGCGCTGACCGCGACGCTTCAGCCGCACAAGCCGCCAGCCAGCAGGCTGCTTTCGACAAAGCCAAGTGGTCATTAGACCAAAAGCAGCAATTCGCCCCTGCAGATGCGATCGTGCATGACACGTTGTATCGCCAAGGAGAATTTGTTGCGGCAGGCAATCCCGTCATCTCTTTGCTGCCGCCGGCGAATCTGAAAGTCCGGTTCTTTGTGCCACAGGAAAAACTGGCGCAGCTCAAAGCGGGTGGAATCGTTTCCGTGCAATGCGACGGCGCGGCGAAACCGTTCAGCGCCAAAGTGAATTATATCGCCACGCAAGCCGAATACACGCCGCCGGTGATTTACAGTCGCGAGACGCGCGCGAATCTCGTCTTCATGATTGAGGCAAAATTTTCTCCGGCAGACGCGGCGGAGCTGCGCCCCGGTCAGCCAGTGGACGTCAAATTTCAGTGAGCATGAGCGCGAATGAATTCGCCATCGACGTTCGCGGCGTCACGAAAAAATTCGGCGCACGCACGGTCGTCAATGACATCGCCATGCAGGTGCGGCCCGGCGAGATTTACGGCTTCCTCGGCCCGAACGGCAGCGGCAAGACGACGTTTCTGCGTATGCTCTGCGGCCTTCTCACGCCTGACGGCGGCGAAGGCCAGTGCCTTGGTCTGGATTTCCGCCGCGAATCCGCCGAGATCAAAAAACGCGTCGGCTACATGACGCAAAAATTTTCTTTCTACGACGACCTAACCATCGAGGAGAATCTGGATTTCATCGCGCGGCTTTATGAGATTTCAGAGCGGAAAACTGCCGTGCAAAAAAGTCTTGAGCGGCTCGGCATGCTGGAGAGGCGCAAGCAACTTGCCGGCACGTTATCCGGCGGCTGGAAACAGCGGCTCGCACTGGCGGCCTGCCTCATCCACAAACCACAATTACTGTTGCTAGACGAACCGACGGCTGGCGTTGACCCGAAAGCGCGGCGTGATTTCTGGGAGGAGATCCACAAGCTGGCCGCCGAAGGGTTGACGGTGCTCATCACGACGCATTACATGGACGAGGCGTCGCGCTGCCATCGCCTAGCCTATATCGCCTACGGCAACCTGCTCGCGAGCGGGACGGTGGACGAAGTTGTGAAAGCCGGTGGTCTCGCGACGTGGGAAGTTTCCGGGAACGAATTGGCGGCGCTCGCAGACAAACTTCGCGGCCTGCCGGGCGTGGAACAGGTCGTCGCGTTCGGCACTACGCTGCACGTCAGCGGACGCGATGCGGAAAAATTGCGCGTGAGCGTAACGCCGTTCATGACCAACGGACATCTCTGGACCAAAATTGAATCAGGCTTGGAAGACGTGTTCATAAGCCTGATGGAAACCGCGAAGGACAATTTCTCGTGAGCTTCAACTTCTACCGCTTTTGGGCCATCGTCGCGAAGGAGTTCATCCAGATGCGGAGGGATCGTCTCACGTTCGGCATGATGATCGGCGTGCCGATGATGCAGCTCATCCTCTTCGGCTTCGCCATCAATTCGAACCCGAAGCATCTGCCCACGGCGGTTTACGCGGCTGACAGCAGTCCGTTCTCGCGCACGCTCATCTGGGGCTTGCGCAACAGCAGTTACTTCGACATCACGCGCGAGGCGCACAGCGCGGCGGAGATACATACGTTGCTCGCCGAGAACGACGTTCAAT
Organism: uncultured Verrucomicrobia subdivision 3 bacterium; assembly: GCA_903847285.1. The sequence continues at coordinate 61,813 of CAINDH010000136.1, forward strand.
TCGCGCTTACCATCCCGGTGGATTTTTCGCGCGACTTGTTGCGCGGTGAAAAGCCTAAGCTACTGCTCGAAGCGGATGCAACCGATCCCGGCGCGGTCGGCTTCGCAACGGCGGCAGTGAATCAACTGGCTTCCACCATTGTGAACCGCGATCTCACCGGGCCGCTGGCGAAATTGCGCGCGTCCGCGCCGCCATTCAATCTCGTCACGCACCAGCACTACAATCCCGAGAGCATCAGCCAATACAACATTGTCCCCGGACTCATGGGCGTGATGCTGACGATGACGATGGTGATGATCACCGCGCTCGCCATCACGCGTGAACGCGAGCGCGGCACGATGGAAAATCTGCTTTCGACTCCGGCGCATCCGGGCGAGGTGCTCATCGGAAAAATCATCCCCTACATCACCGTCGGGTATGTCCAGATCACGCTGATTTTGGTCGCAGCGAAACTGGTGTTCGGCGTGCCGATGGTAGGCAGCGTGCCGTTGCTGCTGGTGCTGGCGCTGCTGTTCATCATGGCGAACCTCGCCATGGGCATCACGTTCTCGACGATCGCCAAGAACCAGCTTCAGGCGATGCAGATGGCGATGTTTTTCTTCCTGCCGTCCATGCTTCTGTCCGGCTATATGTTTCCGTTTCGCGGGATGCCGCCGTGGGCGCAGCACATCGGCGAATGCCTACCCATTACGCATTTTCTCCGCATCGTGCGCGGCATTTTGCTGAAGGGAAATGGAATCACCGAATGTGCGCCGGACTTGTGGCCGATCGCGTTGTTCCTCGTGGTGATGCTGACGCTCGGCATCAAACGCTACCGGCAGACGTTGGATTGAGTGGCGTTGCGACGCTCTACCGAGACGCCGCTATACCGATGTTTGCGCCCGCAATAATTTCATCGTCGTGACGTGTGCAAAAAGCACATCGGGATCTCGCTGCAACACTTCATCGTATTGGCGGGAGAAACCCTCACCGGTTTCCGTCGGCGTCAGTAACGTTTTAGTTTGCTGTAACAGCGTGTTCACGGCGGCCACGGTCAACGGCTCTTTCGCATCCAGCAGCGCATCCACATCCGCCAGCAGATGTGTGACCGGCGCAAGCCAGGCGAACCACGGGTCGCTGGTAAGTAGGCTCAAAAAATCGTAGGCAGAAAGCGTGCGGCCAAAACTTTCCTCGTAGCTCTTGCGCTCGGAGTCGAGCAGGGTTTTGTGCAGCTGCATCAGCGCCTCACGCAGTTCGGCGAGGCGAGGCCGGAGTCCGGCGGAGGGAGAATTTAAATCAGCCATTTGCGGGCGATTTTTAGCACAACCATCGGGTCGCGGCAAAGTTTGGATTGACAATTTTTCCGCTGCCATTCTTCCGCTGGCCGCGCCACGCTTGCAAATTGCGCCGGTTTGGTTTCTCCTGATTGAAATGTGGCGAGCCCTTGGCCTGTTGCTAATCATCAGAAGTCTTCTGCCGGTGTCGGTGACCTTTGGCGCGGAAACCGCCGAGGTCAACCTTGACTATGTGGCGCAGCGCGCCTTGGACCGCGCCCGCGCGCCGTTCCGCTCGCCGCATGTCGAGCTGCCGTCCGTCCTGCGCCCCGACAATCTCGACTACGACAAATACCGGCGCATCGAGTTTCGTCATGACCGCGCGCTCTGGGCCGCCGCCGGTCTGCCGTTCCGCGCCGAATTTTTTCATCCTGGTTACATCTATCACGAGCCGATTCACGTCAACGAGTTCACCCCTACGCACACGCAGCCCATCCGCTTCGTGCAGGATTTTTTCAATTACCACACGCTGAACATCGCCAAGCAAATTCCCGTGGACTCGGGATACGCCGGCTTCCGTATTCTGAATGAACTGAACGGTGAGAATCGTTGGGATGAAGTCGGTTCGTTTCTTGGCGCGAGTTATTTTCGGTTGCTCGGAAAAAATCTCCGCTACGGCGAATCCGCGCGCGGGCTGGCACTCGACTCCGGCGAGACGGATCGCGCGGAGGAGTTTCCCATCTTCACCGACTGGTGGCTCGGCAAGCCGAACGCTGGCGACGACTCCCTGCACCTCTTCGCAATTCTCGACAGCGTGAGTTGCTGCGGCGCGTATGAATTTTACATCCACCCCGGTGAGACGACCACGGCGAGCATCAAAAGCATTTTGTATTTCCGCACCACAAACAATGTCGCCGCTACTAGCAAAAATAAAAAACCGCTCAAAACCGTTGGCCTCGCGCCCCTGACCTCCATGTTCTGGTTCGGCAAAAATACTGAGCGCAAGTTTGATGACTACCGCACGGAAGTTCACGACAGCGACGGCTTGCTGGTTCACATGGGCAACGGCGAAGTCTTCTGGCGGCCGCTCGACAATCCGCCCGCGATGCGTCACCAGGTTTTTTCTGCGCCGAACATCAAAGGCTTTGGCCTGCTCCAACGCGAACGAAATTTTGCGGCGTATCAGGATATGTTCAACCTCTACCACCAAGTGCCGAGCGTGTGGGTAGAACCAGATGGCAGCTGGGGCGATGGCGATTTGCATCTGCTTGAATTGAGCACCGGCTACGAAGGCCTCGACAACGTCGTCGCGTTTTGGGATCCGAAAAACAAACCCGCGCCGCTCACGCCATTCCGCTTTGGCTACACGCTGCATTGGGAAGGCGGTGCGGCGGATTTGAAGCGCTCCGAGAACCGCGTCGTTTCCACCCGCATCGGGCCGGACGCGTCGTTTAAGGGTGCGCGGCAGTTCGTGATTGATTTTGACGGACCAAAGCTCGACAAAATTCCCGAAGATAAACTGCCAGTGGCCATCGCCAGTTGCAGCGGCAACGCCAACATCGTGGATCAGTTCGTCACGCGGAATACTTTTCTTGGCACGTGGCGCGTGATTGTAAAAATGCAGCCCAAGCCCGACAACCACGACCCGATTGACCTGCGCTGCACGTTGCAACAAGGCACGAATGTCGTCGGCGAAACCTGGACTTATCAATGGAGCCCGCCCTGAAAATTTTGCCGGACGTCTCCGGTGAAATCGCCGGGCGTTCGCTGGATGAATGGAACGCGGCTTATGTGAAAGTGGAAAATTACTTTCACGCGCTCCGCATCCGTAATAAGCCATTGCTCGGCCAGATGGTGCTCCGGGTTCTTGAACGCGCCCAGCGCCGTGCGCCGTCCGAACCCATGCGCTCCGCCACCGAGCTTGCCGCCGAGGAGATGGATAAATTTGTGACCGATTGGTTCGCGGAAGTCTTGCAGACCTCGCCCGTCGGCAGCGAACAAACGCTGTCCACGCGCGGCCGCCTCGCGCTGCTGCTCGCCGATATGCCCGGCAAATGGCAGGATCAATTTCTCCGCCCCGGCCCGTGGCCAAAAGAATTCGTGGATGCCATGCGCGAAAGTTTCTTCCGCGCCGGTCCGGATTTCCAATTGTCCAAGATGGCCCCACGCCCGCTCGACCTTGGTCCGATTTCCACGCTCACCAATTTCGGCAAGTTGCCATACGTCCGCATGATTCTGGTCTGGGCGATATTTGCGCTGCTGCTCGTCGCCATTTTCTGGCTGTCACACGGCGGCTTCGAGCAAGTGCAGTCACGCGTGCTCCTACTGATCGACTGGTTCAAGCAAAATGGCTGACACACCCAACATCACCAACGTTTCCGCCCCGCTACTCCGGCGCGGCTGGCGGTTGTTTTTGTTTTTCACGTCCGCGCTCGTGTTGACTGGTTTCGTCTCGATGTTGTTTGCCGATTTGCTTTGGCGCACGGGTTGGAGCACCTCGCGCACGGTGCTGCTGGTGTTGTTCATCGTCCTGTTTTTCCTGACGGCGGTGGGCTGCATGCACGGCGTGTATGGATTTTTTATCCGCATCCTCGGCACTAAACGCCGCCTCACCTCGCTGAAACCCTACAAGGAGCAGTCCATTGACGGCACGAGCACCGCCATCATCTTTCCGATCTACAATGAAGATTCCGTGCGCGTGCTCGAAGGATTGCGCGCCACCTACGAATCACTTGAACGCACCGGCCAGCTTGAGAAATTCGACTTCTTCATCCTGAGCGATTCCACCAACCCTGACCGCTGGGTTGAGGAGGAACACAACTGGTGCAAGCTCGTCCACGAATTGGATGCGCTTGGAAAAATTTATTATCGCCGACGTCTGTTCAACGAGGAACGCAAGAGCGGCAATGTGCGCGACTTTCTCAACACCTGGGGCAAGCGCTATCGCTACTTTGTCTGCTGCGACGCCGACAGTGTGATGCGCGGAGAAACGTTGGTAGACTTGGTGAAATTGATGGAGGCGCATCCAACCACGGGACTGATCCAGACCGTGCCCGCGCTCGTGAATGCAGAATCGCTCTTCGGGCGCATCCAACAATTTGCCAATCGCCTCTACGCTCCAGTTTTCATTTCCGGACTGAATTACTGGGCGCTCGACTTCGGAAATTACTGGGGCCACAACGCGATCATCCGCACCGAGCCCTTCATGCAGTTCTGCGATCTGCCGCAACTACCCGGACGCAAACCGTTCGGCGGGCAAATTCTCTCGCACGATTTTGTCGAAGCCGCGCTGATGTTGCGCGAGAATTGGACCGTGTGGCTTGCCTACGATTTGGAAGGCAGCTACGAGGAAGCCCCGCAGGCACTCATTGAAAACGTGCAGCGCGAACGCCGCTGGTGCCAGGGCAATTTGCAACACGGCCTCGTTCTCTTTGCGAAAGGTTTGCGCGGCGTGAGCCGGCTGCATCTCATCTTCGGCATTTTCGGTTACGTCGCCAGCCCGCTATGGTTCGCGTTTCTCATCGCGTTCGACTGGATTTATTGCATGCAAAAATTCACCGGCCTATCGGACATCACGGTGCAATCATTCAATCCGTATCTGAAAAACTGGAGCGGCACGGCGCACGCGTTGTTGATCTTCGTCATTTGCATGACCGTCATCATGCTGCCGAAATTGCTTTCGCTCGTGGATCTTGCGCGCGACTGGCCCCGCCGCAAGGAATTCGGCGGCTTGCTCAATGCCACCGGCGGCGTCATCTGCGAAACGATTTTCTCCACACTGCATGCGCCACTGCTCATGCTCTGGCACACGCGCTTTGTGCTGACGAACATCGCCGGCATCAGCGTCGCTTGGACCACACAAAAACGTTCCGCCGACGGCACAGATTGGATTTATGCGATCCAACGACACTGGGGCCACACGCTCATCGGCGTGGCGTGGGGTTGGTTCACGTGGTGGTTGGAGCCGGGTTTGTTCTGGTGGTTCACGCCGGTGCTCGCCGGAATGGTTTTTTCTGTGCCGTTGAGCGTGCTGACCAGCCGTCGCAACCTCGGCGCCCGCGCCAAACAACTGGGATTGTTTCTGACACCGGAAGAGACTAGGCCGCCGATGGAACTCATCTCGCTCCGTTCGCACATGCGCATCCATGAGCTCACCGGCGAGGAAACCGAGAGCAACCGTTGCCGCGCCCACAGCGGGCTGGCGGCGGCGGTGCTGGATCCGTATGTGAACGCCATCCACGTCACGCTGTTGCGTGAGAAAAACCTGAACCCCGTCTATGCCGAGCATTTCACCCGCATCGGCGCGGGGAGCGATGCGGTGCGCGAACTCGGCGAAAAACTGCTCGCCGCTGGGCCGGAGAAATTAAAAGCGTCCGAGCGCATGGCCGTGCTGGCCGATCAGCGCGTGATGGTGTGGCTGCATCAACAGGCGTGGTTGCGCCCCGAAGAAAAACTCGCGCCGTGGTGGAAAGCGATGATTCGCGAATTCAGTCAGCGGGAGGATTGAACAGCAAAGTGCCGCGCATTTTGAAAATTACATTACCCCCTGAAGATACCAAAAGTTAAGTCCTGGAATCCAATTCGTGTAAACTTCCGTGTCCTTGGTTGGTGTAAACAATTGGGGCCCGATGCAAATCCCGTAATAACAAGTGACCGAATATTTAAACCTTTTGTAAGTTCGCCAGCAAACTAGGTGAACACGATTCGATTTTATTAGACTTGGCTCCAATTGAAACCTGTAACCAATCAGACTCTGAACGTCCGGAGGGAGAAGTTTTTTTGAAATCTCCAAGTGAACACTGTTTGTTTTTAGAATTCCAACTGCCCAGAGTTGTAAGTTGGTTGGATTGATTGTGCGCTTGGCAGCCTTTGCCAGCCTCTCCATCTCTGATTTAGGATCGGGAGCACATCCGAAAGAAAAACCAACCAATAGGACTCCTAGCAACGACAACAATAACGTTCTATTGGACAATCTGGTCACTTTTCAAATGTGATGTTTTCCAGATGTAAAAGCTTGCGCTTCCAATCCAGCCCGCCTGAAAAGCCGCCGATTTTTTTGCTCGCGGCCAGCACGCGGTGGCAGGGAACTAAAACAGGAATCGGATTCGCCCCGCATGCGCCGCCTACGGCGCGGACGGCTTTGGGCCGGCTAATCGCCGTCGCAATCTCGCCGTAACTTTTGGTTTTACCGAGGGAGATTTTCCTCAGCGCATTCCAAACGCTTTTCTGAAATTCCGTCCCAGCCAGATCCAGCGGGGGGAAGGTCTTGGGCACGCGCCCGGTGAGAATGGCTTTGAGTGCCTCCGTCGTGGTGCGATGCCAGCGGAGAATCTGCGTCGTCACCTGCGGGTTGGACGAAAGCACGCGGCCTTTTTTCTTGGACGGAAAAGCGAGTCCGGCCAGCCCGCGTTCCGAGTAGTGCGCGAGAAAAACTCCATCGCTCGTCGCGGCGGGCAGTTCAATCAGTTCAATTTTCATATCACCGATGCTTCAGCCACATCAGCAATGTGCCGAGCATGAGCGCAAAAAAAATCGCCGCGAGCACCACCACGCGGTTGCGGGCGACGCGCTTTTCGTAGCGCAGCGGACGCAAGCCTTGCACGCCACCGGCGGCGAGGTAGTTCACGAGGCGCGGATTGCTGGTGGTCGGGCCGCGAAAATGATTTATCAGCCGCCGCCACAACGCGGGCAGATCGTATTTGCGCACGCCAAGTTCGTTGTAATAATCGGGCGAGGCGGAATCATCGCGCGCCATCATGGGCTTCACTTTGACGTCTTCAAAGACCGGCTCAGCAGGCGTGGGCGGGGAAACGACGGGTTCAGTCGCGCGCGGAATGGTTCCGCCGGAAGCTGTGGCGGTGGAGCGAAATTTTGGCCCGGCAGGCGCGCGCGACAGCTGGGTGTCGAGCTTCTTGATCTCGGCCTCCAGCTTTTGGATCTCGGCTTCCAGCGAACGCGCCTTGTCGGAGATCGGATCGGACTTTTTATCAAGAAAACCCATGAGGCCTCACTTTTTCACTAACAGGAGAGCGATGATGCCCAGCGCGCCGAGCAGTAGCGGCCACGTCATTGCCAGCCCGATTTTGCAAAGCTGGCCAAAGCTCAATTCCGCCAGCGACGGCGCGGCGGCAGTGACGGGAGAATTTTTCTCGGCGACGGCGGCGATGGTTTTTGCTTCGCCGGCAAGTGCGGAAATTTTTAGCCGGGCGGAATTCCATTCCATGCGGGCGTTCTCAATGGTGGTCAGCGCGCGGGTGAGTTCGATCTGGAAATTTTCTTTGGTCCAGTTCGTATCCTGGATGGCCTGCACTTTGGCGAGCGCGGTGCGAAAATCGCCGATGGTCTTGACCATTTGCTCGGCATCGCGGCGCGCGTTGAATTCGGCTTCCTCGAGCAGGCCGAGACCGCGGGTGAGGTTCTGGATGATTTCCTGGCGACCGGTCTGGAACTCGGTCTGGCGGCGGCGGACTTCTTCAAGCCCGGCGCGTTCCCGTTCCAATTCTTCTTGCGCCCGTTTGAGTTCGGCGAGCTTTTGCTGCGCTTCGCCGACTTTACGGTCAACGTCGTCGCGCGTCGGGGCGGCGGCAGCAAAAGGTGATTTGTGCGCCGAAAAATCAGTATCAATGAATTCCGTGGAGTCGTATTCGCCAGCCATGGGGCGACTTTAGACGCGCGCGGCAAAACTGTAAAGCGGGTTTGCGCTGCGGACGTGGTGCGACAGTAATTAATGCGCGTTGCGCTCGGAAATATTTAGAAATTTTTCACCGCCAGTGGCCGCGTGAGTTATGCCAGCCGTGGTTGTCACGCCAGCAGTTTCCACCAATCCACACCGCGCGCGGGTGCGGAGGATACGCCCAATGTCCCCCAACCCAAAACCAACTGTCGTTCCACACCCACTCGCCGCCTAGCCAGACGTATTCCGGGCCAGGTGCGAGGACGACCGTTTCCACCGGCGCGCGCGGCGGAGCCTGCCGGATGTAAGTCACCGTGCCGCGTGTCGTTTCAGAAGTAGCGCCTACCGTGGTGGGCGTATTGATCATGTAATTCACCACTTTGTCCGGCACGCCCGCATCGCGCAGGTCAATGATGTCCGCCGCGCTCAAATGAAACACCGTGTGCGAATTTTTAATCTGGTTGATGACGACATCTTCATTGATGCCCGCCTTGGCGAGCGATTTCACATCGGCAAGGCTCAACGGCATGCTTTGATCCACGCGCTCGTAAGTCTGCGGTGCCTGTGCTTGCAACCGCCGTTGCTGGTCTTGGTCAAAGAGATGGCCGAACAGCCCGCCTGCAATCGCGCCCGCTGCCGCGCCAATGAGCGCGCCTTCGCCGCCGTGACGCGGTCCGCCCGCCATCGCGCCCATGAAGGCGCCCGAACCCGCGCCAATCAGCGCGCCTGTGCCGGTATTGTCCGGTGAACCGTCCGGCGAAACGCAGCCGCTCAATAAAACGGCCGCGCCCGCTACCGATAAAATCATTACGTGTCTTTTCATAGTTAAATTTTCTGCCCGCCACCATAACAGACAAGGGATGCAACGTCTGGATTCAATAAAAGTTTCCACAGATTTATATGCGTGATGGTATCCGGATTAGAGCGGTGGCAGCGACGGCAATGTTTATGTGGCTGCGGCTGGCCTGCGACACAGCGCTCTCCGTAAACCAAGGCTTTGCCGAATTAGCGCAGATTAGCGGTGAAAAATATTTTTGACCGCCTATAATTCCGTCGATGACAACCAATGAAGCGTTGCAAATTTTCCGCGACTCAGGCGCATTGCTCGAAGGCCATTTCGTTTTGCGGAGCGGTTTGCACAGCCGCCAATTTTTCCAGTGCGCCCTCGCGCTCCAGCAGATGCCTGCGGTGGAAAAACTCGGCGCGGCACTCGCGGCGAAATTAAAGTCGCTAGGCGCGGTAACTGTCGTTGCCCCGGCGATGGGTGGGCTGGTGATTGGGCAGGAAGTTGCGCGGCAACTTGGATTGCGGTTTATTTTCGTGGAAAAAGAGGAGGGAAAATTAGTTTTGCGCCGAGGCTTCAAGATTGCGCCCAGTGAAAAAATTCTCATCGTCGAGGATGTTGTGACCAAGGGCGGACGCGTGCAGGAGACGCTGGACATAGTCCACGCGCACGGCGGCAACGTTGTCGGCGTGGCGATGGTGGTGGATCGCTCGAATGGTGCGGTGGATTTTGGAATGCCGTTTGTCAGCTTGATTTCATTGCAAGTTGAGACGTTTGACCCGAGCCAGCTGCCGCCGGATTTGGTAAAAATACCTGCGGTGAAACCGGGCAGCAAATAGTCATGGGCCATCCGTTGCAACTGATGTCGTCCGCCGACTACGCCGCTGTCGAGCGCTCGCTCGGTGCGCAAGTAACCGAGCGCAATGGAGTTTTCTGGCGCCGGGTGCGCCCGTTTTTTTACCGCCCGGTGTTGCCCGTGCAGGAATTTTCCGAGGCCCAAACTGCTAACGCGTTTGGTTGGCCAAATGGTTTTCAGTATGCGTTGAGCGGCGCGGGCAAAACGGATTCGGCGCTGAACTTCATCATGCTGGATAATGCGCCCGACTATTCCGTAGAGAGCCTGGGTCGCCGGCGCAAGCAACTTATACGCGCAGCAGGACAGATGTTTCAGGTGAAACCGTTGCGTGACCTGCGGGAATTTCAGCAGCAAGGTTTCGCCGCCTATCGCTCGTTTTACGAGCGCACCGGTTACACGCACCGGGCCGATCGAAAAAATGAAGCCGCGTTTCAGCAGTGGGCGGAAACGGTTTTCAAAAACCCCAAAGTCATTCTCCTGGGTGGTTACGGGCCGGATGGTCTCGTCGGCGTTTCGCGTTCCTACTGGGTGGGACGCACGCTGGTTTACGCGACGCTGTTCTGCGAAACGAATTCGCTGAAGAAAAATCTGGGCGAACTCATGTTCCATGAATTGCGTCTGCTCGCGGCTCAGGAAGTGGGTATCACGGAAATTTTTGTGCGAAACTATCAGGGCGGAAATTCGCTCGATAATTATTACCTGATGCGCGGCTGCAAGCTCGTTTCCAAACCCGCCAAGATTGTCATGCCCGCCGCGGTGCGCGCGGGCATCAAGTATTTCCTGCCCAAGCAACACGCGCTACTCGCGGGTAAAATCACCGTTGCCGCCGCACCCTCCGCACCAGAGTGACGCACACCTCCGAGTCGAGCAACTTGACCACGCCCGTCCGCTTCGCCACGCGCGCGAGTGGATGTATGAAGCAACAGTAAGCACCTGGCAACGGCTTGATGATTCCGCCGAAACCAAGCTTGAAATCAGTTGAGCCATCAAGCGCCATTTTTTGCGGACTCCCGGCGGTTGCTTGGTTCGGATGCGCCACGTCAACGTTCACAAAGTCGAAATGCCGATAACCTCCGTTGCGCGCCGCGCGAATCATTTCCCACCACAAGAGTTGATTGGGGCGTAGTTCTGCGTGTTCGCCTGACCAGCCAACTTTCCAAACTCGGAACCAGCCGCCGAACACCAGTGCCAAGCCGCCCGCCACTGTCTTGCCCTCATGCTGAACAAGAAATAATTTTATCCAGCCGCGCGGCGCAAATTGGTTCCATAGTTGGTGCAGAAATTCCGCGTTCCCCGGATTCGGCGTGGTGCGACGGCGTTCGCAAAGTTTCCGCATTAGTTCCCAAAACAAATCCAAATCCGCCGCGCCACCCTCTACTACCGTCAGCCCGCGTTTCAATCCCTGCCGGATTTGGTGCCGGGTAGTGGCGCGCATCTCGGCTAGCAACGTCTCCTCGGTCTGGGCCAGATCCAGCACGAGTGTGGCCGACATATAGAACGGAGCGATGGCACGGGGCGGTCGCACAAAACCATTCGCCTGCAAGTGTTCCGCCAAGCCGTGCGCGTCGTAGGGGAGTTGCGCGAGCAGATAAATGACGCGTTGCCGCCGGAGAAACGATTTAATTTCCGCGAGTAAAATAGTTTCCACCGCCGCGTCATTGCCCGTAATGCATGGTCCGCCAGTGATGTAGGCCCACGAGCCAAACCCGCCGAATGCCTGCAACTGGATTTGCGCGCCGGCGATCATGACACCATGTTCCGCCAGCACGAACCGCAACACCGTCCAGCCAATCGAGGCGCGCACGCAACCCCAGCGAGAACTTTGTTCATGATGCGCGTCTGGCAGCGTCAGCAGGAAATCATCCCACTCGCGGTCTTCGGCCAAATCATTCCAGCTCACTTGGAACGTCCGGCCGGCGTTTGAAATTTTTTTTGGTTCGGGAAATTGGCTCACGATTCCAGCTATGGAGCCGGAGCGGAATGATTTGAACAAGCCCGAAACAAAGCAACGAAGAAAATGTGGCGTTCCGACGGCGCTGCGCCACGTCAGCAGCGCCAAGCGCTTTTAAACTGTGCCATAATGCGCTTCTGGCGCAGTTTTGATTTATTTTTGACGGCGGAGAAATCCGATCCTGTCATTTGTTTTCAATGGTTTCAGATGTTTTTTCGGGTTTGGCATGATCCGGCACTTTTATTGCACGGTCAGTGGTAGTAGTTAAACTAGAAACCAATTTTACCCACACATTTTATGGCAAAAGTATTAGGCATTGATTTAGGCACGACGAATTCTTGCATGGCGGTCATGGACTCCGGCGAGCCGCTCGTTTTGGAAAATTCCGAAGGTAAACGCACGACGCCGTCCGTCGTAGCGTTCACGAAATCTGGCGAACGCGTTGTCGGCGACGCCGCCAAGCGTCAGGCCGTCACCAATTCGCGTAACACGATTTACTCCGTGAAGCGTTTCATGGGTCGCAAGTTTGATGAAGTGGCCGAAGAGATCAAGCGCATGCCCTATAAAGTTGTGAAGGCTTCCAATGGTGATTGTGCCGTCGAAGTCGAAGTGGACGGCAAGGCTAAGCAGTTCTCACCGCAGGAAATTTCCGCGAT
>CAINDH010000137.1 GCA_903847285.1 uncultured Verrucomicrobia subdivision 3 bacterium
AGTGAATCACAAACACTGAGTCTGGCTTCATTTTCCTGCCTGCTTCAATCTTGGCCTGGGCGTCCTCAACCGTGCCGGACGGAAGTTCAATTATTTCTACCGACTCGTTTGGCGCGATGATGAACGGTGATTCAGGCGGTGTAAAAAAATGTTCGACGGCCAAACCGGTGCTACCCATGAGTAAGGCTGCAAATAAAATTGCGCAGCGGATTATTCTGTTTTTCAAAATCATTTTTGGTGCGGTTGAATTCTTATTTGCGGCGTGCTGCCGCGCCAGTCGAGTTCCACGCAAGAAAGCAGCCAGGTTTTGCCGTGGTCATTGTTGCCTTGGAAGAAAAGATAGCTGCGGCCGTTTTCATCCGCAAAAAATCCTGGATGTCCGCTCTCGCTGGAATTCCATTCGCCCGCTGCGCCGTTCGGCAGCAACGGCACATTTGATTGCCGCGTCCAATGCAAGCCGTCTTTGCTCGTTGCGACGCCGATTTGTTGCGGATCGTTGTTAAAGCCACCCGCGTAAAACATCACAAATTCATCGCCGCGTTTCGTGACCGTAGGCGCTTCTATGCACTTGGTTTCCCATGGCAACTCCGGCTTGAGAATTGGCCGGTCACAAAGCTGCGTCCAAGTTTTTCGACTGAAATCAGAATTCAACAGCGCAGATGCCACGCCGACTTCCTGAGTTTTGCCAGTTGAATCCCGCGTGGCGAAATACAGTAGCAGCCGGTTGCCATCGGGAAAAACTTCCGCGTCAATCGCACGCCCGTTGTTCCAATCGCCAGTGGGGTGGAAAACCGGATTTGATTCGTCGCGCTGAAAATTGATTCCATCAGCCGAGACTGCGTGGCAAATCGCGTCCTTGGGAAAATTCCCGTAGGTCTGGTAAAACAGATGCACCTTGCCGTTCAGAACGCGCGCACCAGGCGCACATAGCCCGTTCTTGTCGCAGTCCTGCGCGGGTCGCAGCTCGCCGACTTTTTTCCAAACCACCAGATTCGTGCTCTCGGCGATGCCAATGTTCCAGCCTTTCGGTGCGTTGGTCTGCGTCAGTTCCTTACCGAACGGCGGCAGCGAGAAATACATCAGGTAACGGCCGGCAAAGCGGATCACACTCGGATCTTTCGAAAAGGGACACCCCAGCCGCGTGGCATCCGCCCACTTGAAAAGCGTGGGCGCCGGTTCAGCCGCATCCAAAATATTGGCTAGAAACAAGCCAGCCAGCAGCGGGATAATTTGTCTCAAGTTCATCGTGGTATCAGACCGGACGCTCAAGCCGCTGGTTAAGATTCAACAATTTTTTCCGCAGCTCGGCGTAATTGACTTTCTGCACGGGCAGTTTTCCCTTCACCGCCATTGCCGCTGCGACACCGGCCGACTCGCCGAGAATCATCCACACCGGTTCCATGCGGATCGAAGTCATCGCGATGTGGCTCGCCGAGACGCAGACCGGCACGAGAAGATTTTCGCATTCGGATTGTTTCGGCGTGATGGCGCGATACGGAATCTTGTAAATACCTTTGTGCACTTCTTCGAGGTAGAGCATCGAGTAGAAACCGCCTTGCAGTGCCACCTTGCCGCCGAACGCGTATGTCGCGTAAGGCCACTCGTCCACGCCGTAGGACGCGAGGCCGACGGAGTCGTCGGGATTGGTTTCGCCAGCGATGTCTTTTTGCGTGAGCACAAACGCGGACTTCATGCGCCGCGCTTCGCGGACGTAAAGCTGATGCGGCCAGCCATTCGTTTCATCGAAGATGCCCGGCTGAAAGCCGATCTTGAGCGCGAGGTCTTTCAACTTTGTCGGCACCAACGGATCTGTGCGAAGAAAATGTGTCATGCAGGCCATGAAATTCTGCTCCGCCTTCCAGATGCACGCCCGCGTCGCGTAATCGCCGTCCGGATAACCAGCGTTGCTTCCGTAATTCGTCGGCGCAAGCAAAGCGCGGGCGAGATTGCCAGCGCCAACTGAATGAATCCGTCCGCCACATTCCTCGAACTCGCCGAGCTTTCTCATGCGCCGACCGACATCGATCTTCGCCTTGTTCTGAAAACCGCGCCGATACAGCTCAAACGTGCGCGGGTCATAATCCTCCGGCGGATTGATCGGCAGCCGCTCGCCATCCTCGACCATCTTCCAGCGAAATCCGTAGCCCATCGTGAGTTTGTCCGCCCTGCCTTCCGGCTGCATCTGGATGTCCTGCAACATCGGCAGCAGCCCGCTCTTCGGATCGCCGGGCTTCACATACGGATCAATATCATAGACCGACATGTTCGGCTGTGCGCCAGCGAGCGATTCGCCGTAAGTGTCGCGCGACTCACGGCCAAAAGTGTAAGCCACGCCCGCCCGCGCCATGAGATCGCCCTCGTAACTGCAATCAATGAAAACCTTCGCACTAACGCGCCGCGCATCGCGCGTCTTCGCTTCCGCAATGGGGCAACCAACTTTATCCGGCGGCGCGTGATCGAGCGTGATGGTTTTGATAGACGTTCCCTCGCGTTGCACCGAGGCGACGCGATGCTCAAAAATTACGGGAATGGAATGTTCCTTGAGCAGCGCCGCAAACGCTTCGCGATACTGCGCGTCGTTGTAATCGCGTTTCAAAATCGGTCGCGCCGAGCCGCCGACCGCCTGCTCGCGTCCCCAGTCAATGTGCATCAACCCGCCGCCTGTCATGCCGCCCAGCCAGCGCGACGGCTCGACGATGAGCACACTTGCGCCTTCGCGCGCCGCCGCCACCGCCGCCATGATGCCGCTCGCCGTTGCGCCATAGACGCAGACATCGGCCTGCACCGATTGCGCGGCGCCATCCGCGCCAAACGTCACGAACTGCGACGCCAGCAGCGAGCTGCCGCTCATCACGAGAAATTTTCGGCGATTGATCTGGCTCATGGTTTGGAATTGTGCCCGCCAGCGAACGGTTCGAGCGCGAAGCTGAATTCGTAAATTTTGTCTGCCGGCAAAAGATATTTATTCAATTGCCGCGCGCCCCAGCCCTGCACGCCGCCAAGCCCCATCTGTGCCGAATCAATCGTGAGCGTGAGAAAATTACGCGTCTTCAGGAGATACGGATGCGTGGTCGTCTCCAGATCAGCAGCCGTCCACGGCCAGAGATTGAAACCAAACAGAGCGCCAATGCCGCGCACTGTCAGACCGCAACCGTCAGGCGCAGTGAAACTCGCGCGGCGCACTTCGCTGCGATGACCGGTTTCCTGCGGCGGCAAATAGTCGTGATTCCACGTCTGCGCATCGGCGTGATAATCTCCGAAGTGCACTGAATCTTTGCGGTCGGCATAACTTTCGTCCGGCCCAAGCCCGAGCCATTCGATGCCGTGTAAATCCGAAACCAAACCGCACTGCATTCCAACGCGCGGAATTTCATTCGTCGGCGCGGTCTGGCCGAGCGGTGAAAGCGCGACGTTGGCATGGACAACTATTCTACCAACGGCATCCACTTGATAAGTCAGAGTCGCATGGCTAGACGAGACGGGGATTTTGACCTCGGCAGATATTGAAACCGAGCCATTTGCATTTTGGGTCGCGGTCACGCTGGTTGCCGCAGCC
>CAINDH010000138.1 GCA_903847285.1 uncultured Verrucomicrobia subdivision 3 bacterium
CACTTCGCGCACGATGTAGTTGAGCGCGGAGGGATCGCCGGGGCCGTTGGAGAGGAAAATTCCGGCGGGCTTATGCTTGAGTGCATCAGCAGCGGTCGCGGTCGCCGGCAGAACTTGCACGGCGAATCCGGTTTGGCGGAGACGGCGGAGGATGTTGTATTTCATCCCGTAGTCAAACGCGACAATTGGGATGTCGGCGGCGGGCAATGGCTTGCGCACATTGCGGGCATCGGCAGTTTTTAAGCCGCGCACGAGGTCGAAGGCCGCGCTCTGTTCGTCCTTTTCATCCCAGCGAAACGCATTCTTATGCGTGACTTCTTTGACGTAATCCACGCCTTCGAAAACAAATTCTTTTGCGCGCTTCACGGCTTCGGCTTCGGAAATATTTTCGGTGGTGATGAAGCCATTTAGCGCGCCGCGCACGCGGAGTTTTTTTGTGAGCGCCCGGGTGTCAATACCTTGGATGCCGGGAATGCCGTTGTCGGCGAGATATTTTTCCAGCGAGAAATCTGCGCGCCAATTGCTGACGACGGGCGAGAGTTCGCGGATGACGAAGCCGGAGGCGTGCGGCCGCCAGGATTCCACGTCCTGCAAATTCACGCCGTAATTGCCGATAAGCGGATAGGTCATCGTGACAATTTGGCCTTTGTAGGAAGGGTCGGTGAGGATTTCCTGATAGCCCGTCATGGAAGTGTTGAAACAAACCTCACCGCAGGCCGACGCTTTCGCACCGAAACCCGTGCCGTGAAATACTGAACCGTCTTCGAGGGCTAAAATGGCTTTCATCAAGTGGTGATAGAATAGTTTTCCTGCGCCGCCGGTTCAAGCGTGAACCCGTTGGCGGGCGCGAAAAGTTGCGGAATAATCCAGAGACGGACTATTTCTTTTTGATCTGCTCCGCTTTGACCTGTTCGACACGGGCGATGAATTCTTTTACGCCACTACCAGCGCGGTAACCGGCCTGGCGTATGAGTTCCTTGCCGTCGGCATCCACAATCATGAGCACCGGAAAGCCAATGGAGCCATCCGGGTTGGCAGCGTTGAATTTCTCAACGAGCTCCACGTTGGCATCGTGCTGCGCCGCTGACTGCGGATAAAATTTCGGAAAATCCACGACTAACACCGCCAGGTTCGTTTTGCTGTAGGCGATAAACTCCGGCGCTTCGAGCACTTCCCGGTGGAACATGATACACGCCGGGCACCAGTCTGACCCCGTGAAATCCAGCAGCACTAGCTTATTGCCAGCCTTGGCCTCGGTTTGGGTTTTGATCCACGCCGCGTTTTCTGCGCGAGCCGAGAGCATCGTTGCGAGCGCGAACAGGGCGATAAAAATATTTTTCTTCATGCGGTTTTAGACGGCGGCGAGCTGGCTTTGTTCAGAATAAATCATCTTTCCACCAACGATGGTCGCAGTGTTCTGGCCCTTGAGTTTCCAGCCGAAGAACGGGTTGTTTTTGGATTTGCTCGCAGAATCCTCGCGCTGATAAGTCCACTCGGCATTCACATCAAACACCGTGACGTCTGCCTCCGCGCCGACGCTCAACGTGCCTTTATTCAAGTTCAGCAAGCGCGCCGGGTTGATGGTGAATTTGGCGATCATGTCCGCAAGCGAAATCCGTTTTGTGTGGACCAGTTGCATGAGTGAGAGCGCTAGTTCAGTTTCCAAACCGGTGATGCCGAAGGGCGCGTAGCTGAACTCGACTTCTTTTTCGTAATCGCAATGCGGCGCGTGGTCGCTGCACAAAATTTCAATCGTGCCGTCGGCCAAGCCTTCAAGAATTGCCTCACGATCGGCAGCGGAACGCAGCGGCGGGTTCATTTTGAAATTGGTGTCGTAGCTCGGCCAGGTGCGGTCGGTGTTCAACGTGCCGAGTTCGGACTTAAGCAACTTGCCATCGTCCGCCCAGAATTTTTCACTGCCGGCAATTGCGGCATCGGTGAGCGTGAAATGATGCGGGCAGGCTTCGCCTGAAATCGAAACTCCGCGTTTCTTGGCATCGCGCAGTAATTTCACGCTGCCCGCTGCGCTCAAATGTTGACAGTGAATTTTTGCGCCGGTCAGTTCCGCAAGCAGGATGTTGCGCGCCACAATCATCTCCTCGCCTGCCGAGGGCCAGCTCCGCAAGCCGAGCGCGAGGCTCCAGTAGCCTTCATGCATCACACCATCAGTCACGAGCGAGTAGTCTTGGCAGTGGTCGAAAATCGGGAGGCCGAACATTTTCGCATATTCGCAGGCGCGGCGCATGAGTTCGTTGTTCTGGATGCAATGCCCGTCGTCCGTGATGGCCACAATGCCAGCTTTTTTCAGTCCGCCAATCGGCGCGAGTTCTTCGCCCGCGATGCCCTTCGTGATAGCACCGGTGACGAAGACGTTCACAATGCCTTGCTCCCGCGCGCGTTCATGGATAAGCGCCACAGTTCCCGCGCTGTCAATCGCGGGTGAGGTGTTTGGCATGCAAACAACTGAGGTGAACCCGCCGCGCGCCGCTGCTGCCGTGCCGGTAGCGATGTTTTCCTTCGCCGTCTGTCCGGGTTCACGGAAGTGGACGTGCAAATCAATCAAGCCCGGCGAAACAATTTTTCCGGACGCATCAAATGTTTCCACATCCGCCGGCGCGGAAAGTTTTTTGCCGATGGCGGAAATTTTCCCGTTTAGAATCAAAACGTCGGCGATGGAATCAAATTTGTTGGCGGGATCAACCACGCGACCGCCGGTGAGGAGGAGCGAATTCATTGCGGGCAGCTTACTGTCGGCGGATTGACAAGACAAGCGCGCGCGATATGCTTTAGGCGCAATGAGCCTCTTGCGGGCTTGCGCGCGAAGGCGGGTGTAGTTCAATGGTAGAACGGCAGTTTTCCAAACTGCATACGAGGGTTCGATTCCCTTCACCCGCTCCATCTTTTATTGGGCTTTTGATGAAATTAATTGAATTCCAGACAATTTCCAGACAGTATTGACCCATGTCCAAGCCGAAATTTCCCATCAAGGTTAAACGGGGTCATACCATCGTCAAAATCTACCGCACGCCCTCACGCGGATGCGATGCCTACACGGTTTCCTATTACCTCGGCGACAAGCGGGTGCGGAAGACTTTCGCCGATCTCGGGCTGGCGACGACTGAGGCGGAAGC
>CAINDH010000139.1 GCA_903847285.1 uncultured Verrucomicrobia subdivision 3 bacterium
AAAAAATTTTTTAATGATACGGCGACCACCGAGATCTACACATAGAGGCACACTCTTTCCCTACACGACGCTCTTCCGATCTGTTGTTTTCCCCACACCAGACATTTCCCTCGGGTGAGGAAGAACCGTTCGACAGCCTTGGGCAAAAACCTGTGGCTGGAAAGGCGAAACCCTATTCAAATGCTGAACGGCATCAAAAACTACTCGGCCTTCACGCGGAAGAATTCGTTCGTTGCACTTCCAATCGGAATGCTGCGCGTCATGGAGCCTTGAACGCCAGTCAGGTTGGTGAACGGTGGAAAACTCGCCCATGTCGCCGGGTATAGTCGAGGCGTGGATTCAATCGTATAGTGCGCGGCGCTGACGGCGGGCCAGGTGAGGGAGAAATTTCCGTTCGTCACCACGGCGCTGACGGCGGGCGGCGGATTGCTGATGGTGTAAGTGAACGTAGAAATTGGCCCGATGCTGGCGACGGAATTTCCCGGCATGAGTTTAATGATGACCGTTTTGTTTTTGGGCACGCCGGTGTGGTAGATGGTGAGCGGGATGTTGAACGGCGTGGGCGTGAAGCCGCCGTAGAAATTGATGATGCCGCCGTGCATTTTGTAATCCACGCCGTATTCAGCGGTGCTGCTGTCGTCGATGGTGTAGGGAAACGATTGCGGGCCGGGCCAATTCGAAAAACTAGGAGGCAGCGTCATCACCACGGGAATGTTGACCGTGCCTACGGTGTCGTCGCTGTTCGTGCCACTCGACGTGAAGCCGGTCAGCGGCATCGCGCCGGGAACGTCCACGAAGAATGAGAGCGAGAGCACGTCATCCACCACGGTGTAGGGCTTGGGAAAATCGGCGGTGACGGTGTAAGCCGGATTCGTCGCGGTGGCCGTCAGCGTTACAAGCGAACCATCGGGGACGTTCAACTGCCAACCGCCGTTGGAAACGATGACGCTGTGCGAGCCATCGCTCACGGTGAGCGTGCCATCGGTCGGGCTGTCGTAGCCGCGGCCGGCAACATACACGCCGCCGGAAATGGTGCGAGTGGCACGCACGCGGGTGAAGTTCACGCCGGTCAAGCCAGCCGCGCCCACGTAGTTCGTGCTGATCACAAAGCCACTTGAGTTCGTGAACGTGTAGCCCTGGCACATGACCGTGAGCTTGTAGAAAACGTTGGTGACGGGAACGGCGATGAGATATTTCCCGTCGGCCGCAGTCACGCTTGAGCCGGCAAAGGTCGCTGAGCCATAAGCCACGCCCGAAAGGTAATTATTCACGATGGCACCGGCGAGCGGGTTGCCTAGTTCGTCCTTCACCGTCCCGCTCAAAGTTGCGGGGGCGGTCAAGCCGTTGGTGATGGTCACCGTCGCCGACAAAGTTTTGGCATGGCCTTTCATGTCGGACACCGTGCAGCGGACATAATTGATTCCATTCTGCGTCCAAGTATGAAATCCATTCGTCGCGAACCGCGCATCACTGTTCACGCCGCCGAAGTCCGTGCCGCCGAGGGTTTGATTGTCATCGAACTCCCAGTAAAACGCCAGCGTGTCGCCATCGGGATCAGTCGCTGCGGCGGTGAAAGTCTGCCCGACACCTGCGCCGACCGTGAGGTTAGTGGGCGAGAGCGAAAGCGAAGGTGCTTGATTGGCGGGGAACGGACCGAAGTTGACCTGCACGTCCAGCGACTCCGGCGTCGTGCCGCCTTTTTTTAATGGCGTGATGTGGAGGTTCGCCTCGTTGTCCGAGTAAGTGCGGCCTATTTGAAGCTGTGCATCGTGCATGGTGGCGAAAGTGGCGTTGGTCGGCCCGCGGCTACCGGGAGTCATATCCCAAAGAATCGTCGCGCCACTCGAAGCGCGCGGCGAATCCGCACCGAAGTGAACTTCCAATCCGCCCTGCGACCACTTGGCGTCGGGCAGATTCGTGATGGCCTGCCGGAAATCGAGCCAGTAATAGTAGCTCGCATCGCGCGCGACGCGCAGCGCGTAATTTTTCCCCGCATCCACCGCGCCTTGGTCAAAGGCGTGGACGCGGTAGAGTCCGGAATTGGTCGTCGTGAGGATGTTGCTGGCCGTGAGCCAGCCGAGTTCGTATTTGAAATACGTATTCACGTCGTGGTCAGCCGCAGGGGTGGCGGTGTGGGTGAATTCTTTCCAGCCCATGAGATCATAAACATCGCCGTAGGCGTTGAAAAAATAGGTTCCCGATTTCACCGGCGAATAAATCGTGGGACGCGAGTAGCCATTCGCGTGTTGCAAGCCCAGGCAGTGGCCGATTTCATGTGGCAGTGCGTTGAAGTAGTCGAAGGCGATAACGGTTCGGCCGCCGTCCGACGCCCCGCCGGCCTGACCGGGAACATAGCCCAGCGCTATGATGTCCAAATCGTAGTTCGCGCTTTCGTAGAGTGCCGCCTGACCGTTTGTCAGGCCGACGGCCCGCGCTTTCGCGCGCGCATCGTCCGCAAGCGAACCTGGATCACCCCAAGCCGTCCACTTGGCGTAAGGCGTGCCGGCCAGATTGTTCGTGTAGTAATTCGTGGAGACGCCGAGGTTGATGACCGGCAGGATGGTGAAGTCCACCGAGAGCTGGCCGTAAGATTGTTTGAGGAAGAAATTATTGATCTCCGTGGGCATCGTGCCGTTGGTGAGGTTGTTCCAACCTGTCAGGCCAAAGACATCGGAATTCGTCGGCCCGTTCGCATCCGTGAAGCGCACGGGAATGACGAGAATTTTTTTGTGACCCTTGGTCCAGGTAGAAGTCGCTTGCGCAGCTCGTCCGAAATCGGTGAGAGTCAGAAACGTCAAAATTACAAAGGTCGCGCGAACAATGAAATTACGATTTATCATAATAGTATTGTAGTCGGTTTATAATTACAGCATCTCACATCAAGGTGACAGCGGCCGCGCAGCGCGGATGCGGTAAAAACGGATCGGAGCCTCTTTGTCGGCAAAGGCGCGTGTAGTGATTCCGCCGCTGTCAGGCGCGATGGTTCCAAGCGCACTATCGCCCCAGATGGTCACGGTCAGATCCGCGCTGCGTTCGATGTGATAAACGCGGTTTGGCGCGCTAGTCCATTGCAGCGTGGCACTCGATCCGCCGGGTGAAAACAATTGGCGTGTGATGCGCAAATTGCTGGTAGCGTCGTTAGGATCGGTTCCGGCCAGATACTCCTGCAGGTTGCTCATGCCGTCACCGTCCTGATCGCGGGTGGCAAACACATTCGTCGCGCCGAAATTTTGCAGCAGCCATGGAATGGGCAAACCGTTCGCCGCGAGCGGACCGGAGTCGAACGAATCCGTCTGCACGACGGCGACGGAATTGCTCAAGGAAATCCAGCCGCAGTTCGCGCTGTAAGCATAACCGCTCAATTTGCCGGTGAGCAAATCTACCCGCGCCGCGCCGCTGTCTTCAAAGTTCACCCAACCGATATTCGCACCGTAAGCATAGCCGCGCAAGTTGCCCGCGCCATCGTGATTCACGCCGAAATCATTCGCGGCAAGATTTTGATAGCGAATTTGGTTGGTGGGGCTGCCGCTGCCGAGGCTGATCCAGCCGACGTTGGCGGAATAAATGTAACCGGCGCAGACGTAATCGCCGATGACCGCGCCGTTGGCGGTATCGCCGCGCCAGTCCACCCAGCCGAGGTTGGCGGCGTAAGCGGATTTATTCGCAGCATCAATCGTCGTGGCGGCAGACACGACGAAGGCAGAATTAAGAATGATGAATGCAGAAACAAACGCGGTGCAGAGCACTTTGGTTTTCATGATTATATTTGGCTGGGGTTTTCAAATCACCAATCGAATTATTTCAGAACGAATTGACGTTGTGCGTGGCGACGAGCGGCGTGCCGCCGGATGCTACCCCATGGCAGCCATTAGCGATGAATGCAAACAACCCAGTGCCAGCGGAAGCAGTTTGGCCAACGCAGCTATTGGCGATGGTGACCGACAACCCAGTGCCTGTGGAAGACTGGCCGAAACAGTTGTTGGCGGTGGTCGCAGACACCCCGACACCAGCACCGGAACAAATGCCCGAACAGTTATTGGCGGTAATTGCAATCAGCCCGTGACCAGAGCCGGTGCCGGTGCCGGAACAATTGTTGGCGGTGGTTGCATTTAGCCCCACACCAAAGCCAATGCCCACACCTTTGCAATTGTAAGCGTCTTCGGCGACGATGCCAGTGTTGCCACAATTCGCCGCCGAGGAATCGGAAACGCTGTCCGCAAAAATACCGTAGCTGCCTGCCTCATAGACCGTGCAATATTCTACAACTGCGGATAACCCGGGTGTCAGGTAAATGCCATGTTTTAACACGCCCGTCACGGACACGTTTTTCACCCGCACGTTGATGCAATTTCCCGAACTGACAAAGATGCCATAGCCGAAACCGCTGCCGCCAAAAACAACCCCGAGCGAATCGTTGGTCACGCTGCTGCTGATATGGCCGTTTGCAATGGCCACGTTCATGCGTCCGCCGCTCAACAGAATGGCAGAATTGGTGGTAGCCACCGGTTCAGTCGAGGCAATGGAATAGCCATTCAAATCCAGCGTGACGTTGTTGGTCGTAATGGTGATGGCATTGCCGCCCGCCACGGTGAGGTTGCCGGTCAGATAATACGAGCCGGAGCGCAGGATGTTGTAAGGTGCGGATGAAATTGGGATGCGGGCTTCAATCTGATCCAGCGACTTCATCGTCGGCGCGGGCGCACTGGACGGGGTCAAGGCACCTTGGCCGAAGACAGAATGAAACGTGAGGAATGAAGCAATGAATGTGGCGAGTTGGAGTTTGGATTTCATGATTTTCAATGGTTGATTTTTTGCGGCTGCGGAATCAGTAAGAAAAGTTCGCCCACGGACTCGTGTTCGTGATCGTGCCGGAGGACGTGATAATGGGGCCGGGCGAATCAGTAAGGCTCAAGTTAAAGTTACCGGACAGATTGGCGCGCGCAAAATTGCGGACAACCAGATTGCCCGTCGTGCCTAGATTCAAAAATCCGTAAAAGGCATTGCTCACCGAAAGATTATCCTCCACCCGGCTGGAGTCGCCGTTGAAATTAAACCCACTGCCGCTGCCGTTCTGGCAAGTATTCTGACTCACGATGCAACCACCGCCGAACCTGATCCCAGTCTTGCAGCCATCCACCAGATTGTTGCGGACGATGGAAGAGTTCAGCACCGAAATTGCGTTGTCGGCAGCAACTTTATTGAGCCTGCAATCTTTCACCACCGCGTCCGAGCCGAGAATGAATCCCGAGTAGCAATTGAAAACGGTGCACGCTTCCACGGTGCAACGGTTGCCGCCGAACAGCGCGGTTGCGCCCACGCCATTGGCACCGGAAATTGAGCAGCGCACAAATCGCGAGCCGTCGCCACCGCTCACCGCAGTGGCATTACTCACGTTCGTTACCAACACCATTTGCAAATCCTCCAGCAAGGCATTCGTTGCCGGACCGCTGAGAGTAAAATCCACCGCCAACACCCAACTGGTGAGTTGGCCGTTGCGTATTTGAATCCGGCCAAGGTTTGGCGTTATCGTGCGGACGGCGACGGCGTTGGCGTTGGCCGCGCCGGCAAGCGTGAAGCCCTTCAAGTCAACCACCACATCGCTCGCGGCAATGCGAATGCCGTCGAGCGCGCCTGGCACCGCCACATTGCCGGTGAGAAAATACGATCCAGCATTCGTGATCACGAACATCGCACTGCCGTTGCCCGGCGCGGTGAGCGCGGTGAGCGGCGTGCGCGGCTCAATTTGATCCAATGAACGCATCGTCGGCGCGGGCGCACTGGGCGGCGTGAGCGCACCTTGGGCGTGCAGAGTTGATAGCTGGGAGTTGATCGTTGATAGAAGAGCTAACGCGAGCGCGGCGAATTGGATTTTGGTTTTCATTCTGGTCTGGTTTTGTTGTGCGCTACTTTTACTCCCGCCGGTGGCAAACGAAAATAGGGCGGATGACCTAGGTCAATTGACCTATTGCCGAAATTTGCCATTTCCCCAGACTCGCGGCTGTGCGTTATGCTGTGGCCATGGAAATGTTCGCCCCGAAGCCTAGGCTTCAGGCTCTAATCGTCGCGCTCTGCGCTGCGGGGGCAACGTTGGCGAATGCGCAGCAACCAGACGCCGCCGGAACTTCTGCGGGCGAGTTGAACCTTCCCCGCCTGCCAATCTCCGCTGTTTCCAATGCCGTGCCGGCTCGGCAGCGCGTCAAAGTCATCGGCACCTTGCTGATGGAAACCGAGCCGGGCTACCTGATTATTCGTGACAAGACCGGAGCGATGCGCGTGCATCTGAATGCCCCCAACGCGTCGAGCCTGGCGCGGGGCGATCGACTAGAAGTGGCAGGTTTGCCCGTGATTTCAGAGCGACGTCCTTGGCTGGAAGAAGCCAACGCCCGGCGGATTGGGACGGCGACTTTGCCCGCGCCGTTGCGTGTCCGCGCCAGTAACGCCCTTTGGGAATTTTATGATGCCAAGCTCGTGACGTTGCGCGGTCGGGTCGTCGGCACCAATGCTTATGTATTGCGCGGCATCACTAACGAGGTGCTCCTGACCGAATCCGATGGCATCGTGTGCAAGATGCTGTTCCCTCCCGACACTCACGCGGAAAAACTTTTTCCCATCGGCACGACGGCTGATTTTTCCGGCGTCGCCCGGTTGGGGCAACGGATTGACGAAGGGCAAGTGCGCTATCTGCACCTCCTATTGAGCGGGCCGGATGATGTGGTGTTGGTGCAAAAAGCTCCGCCGTGGTCGGCGAATACCGTGCGCGTTGTGTTGCTAACCATGTTGAGTATCGCCGTGCTCGTCGGATTGTGGATGGCCAACCAATGGCGCAGAAACCGGCTGTTGCGCGCGTCCGAAGAACGTTTTCGCGCGCTCGTGGATAATTCCTTTGATGTAACCGTCGTGCTGGCCGCCGACCTCGCCATAAAATATTTAAGCCCGTCCGCCGAGAAATTATTCGGTGGCAGAAATCAACAGCAGGCGCTTGATGTCATCCACCCGGACGACCGTTCGCTCATGGCGGAACTGCATCTCACCGTGCTGGCCGAACCGGGTGGCACCAGGCATTTCGCCAGCTACCGCCTCGTCGCAGCGGACGGCACGATCCGGCACGCGGAAGCGGTCGGCACAAATTGTCTGCACGTTCCCGGCGTGCAGGGTGTGGTGGTGAATATCCGCGACGTGACCGAACGCAAACTCGCCGAGGAGGAATTGCGCCGGTTGAATCTCAATTTGGAACAACGCGTTGCCGAGCGCACCACGGAGTTGCAGGAGATCAACCAACGCCTTCAGCGCGAAGTTTCCGCGCGCGAAAATGCCGAGGCCGAATTGCGCGTGGCGCTCGCCGCCGAAAAAGAATTGAACCACCTCAAGAGCCTGTTCGTCTCGATGGTCAGCCACGAATTTCGCACGCCGCTGGAAGTGATCCTTACCTCCAGCAACATTCTCGACCGTTACCTCGACCGCCTGCCGCCGGAAAAGCGCAAGACGCAGCTCCGCGCCATCCGCAAATCCGTGCATCGCATGAACGACCTCATCGAAGACGTGCTGCTGCTCGGCAAGCTGGACGCCGGACGACTCGCCTGCAATCCCGCGCCGATTGACCTGCTCGCAATTTGCCGCCGCGCCGGTGCTGAAATTGAATCCGCCGCCGGCTGCGAGGGTATCATTGAAATTACCGCCGAAAACTTGGCTGAGGCCACGGGTGACGAAACCCTCCTGCATCACATCCTCACCAACCTGCTGGGCAACGCGCTGAAGTATTCGTCGCCCGGAGCCGCCGTGAAATTCACCATCGAACATTGCGGCGTGGATGCGAAACTCGTGATTACCGATTGCGGCTGCGGCATTCCCGACGCCGACCAGCCTCGGCTCTTCACACAATTTTATCGCGGCAGCAACGTCGGCCAGACACCAGGCAGCGGCCTCGGCCTCGTCATCGTGCAGCGCTGCGTGGAACTCCACGGCGGCGTCATCAGTTGCCATAGCGCGCTGGGCGTGGGCACGACCTTCAGCGTTCACCTGCCATTATTCGACGGCACGCGCATCTGGCGTCGCCGCAAAGAAAATCCCGCCGCCATCACCACTAACGTATGACCAACATTCTCATCATCGAAGACGACGAACAGACCCGCGAGAATCTGGAACTCATTCTGGAAATGGAAAATTTTAGCGTATGCTCCGCTGCCGACGGCAAGGCGGGGCTTGTCCTTGCGCGGCAAACGAAACCAGACTTGATCGTCTGTGACGTTTCATTACCCGGCCTGAACGGACATGAACTGCTCGGCCAGATACGCGCAGATGCGGAGATTAACGGCATCCCGTTTATTTTTCTCACCGCGCGCGGCGAACGCGCCGACCAGCGCGCGGGCATGAACCTTGGCGCGGATGATTATCTGTGCAAGCCGGTGGACGCGGAAGATTTGCTCGCCACCATCCGCACCCGCCTGCGTCGCCGCCAGCAAAATCACGCCGCCACGTTGCGCGACGCGGAGTTCGGGGTGAATTTTTCTTCCGCCGTTCCGCTCGAAACACTCGGCCTTACGCCGCGCGAAGCCGAAGTGCTGCTCTGGGTCGCGCAAGGGAAAACCAATTCCGATACGGCCACCATCCTCGGCATGAGTGAGAAGACCGTGCGAATTCATCTCGGCCACATCTTCGAGAAACTGAACGTCGAAACCCGCACCGCTGCCGCGCTGGTGACCATGGAAAAATTGGCGAAATCAACTGTCGGTTGATTTCAGCGCGGATTGAATCGTGCGGCAGCAGTTGGTCTTTTCAAGCTGTCACTACGGAACTAGCAGCCGGTAATAACCCTGCGGCCAGTTGGTGTTCGGGGCGTTGGTGAAATTAAAATTGCCGCTGTTGTCGAACTGGTTTGTCAGCAGGCGCAGCCAGTTGGTCGTCGCGAGATTGGTGGTGCCGAGCAAATAATAATTCGCGTTCGCCACGCCGCCCGTGCCGCTTAACGCGAGGCCGCCGTTGCCGGAAATTCCAATCCCTCCGATAACCGGCTTGGTCGCGATGATCACGGACAGCGTGCCGTTGGTGTTGATAGCATTGGTGTTCCAGCCGAGGCCGGCGGGCAGGGCGGGCAAAATCAATTTTGCAAAACTTCCGCTGTAGCTGGCCGCATTGAAGAGCTTGAACGTATCGCCGTTCACCAGCGGCGTCGCGCCGAGTTGGCTAACAATGAGCGTGCCGCCGTTGGTCAGTGCGCCGAAAATTTTGACGGCATCGTTGGTCAACGGTGATTTGCTGATCTCAAAAAAATTAGTGGAGGTGCTGGCCAGCGTGAGGACGTTGCTGAACGTGAGCGTCCCAATTGAATTGGTTCCGGGCGACAGCCTCGCGCCCGCGCCGACGGTGAAGTTTCCTTTAACCGAGCCGTTGCCGGAAATTATTTTTCCAGCAGCCAGCGTCATCCAGCCGCTGACCAGTAAATTTACCGAGCCACTCACGTCGAGCAGCGCACCGGAATAAACGACGAGGTTGGACGAGTTCGCCAACGTGCCGGTGTTAGTCAGCGCGAGCGTTCCGGTTTCAATCGTGGCTGCGCCGCTGAACGTGTGCGCTTTGGTCAGCGTCAAAATTCCCGCGCCACGCTTCGTGAGATTGCCCGTGCCGCTGATGACACCGAAATTGGTGTCGGTGATTGAATCGCTGCGGTTGAAGGCGAGCGTGGCGTTGTCGGTAATCGTGCCCGTGCCGATGGTTCCCGCCGCGCCGCCGCCGCCGATCTGCAACGTGCCGCCGCTGATGGTCGTGCCGCTGGCGTAGTTGTTGGTGTTGCCGGTGAGCGTGAGTGTTCCTGTGCCAGTCTTGGTGAGCGAGTTGCCGTTGATGCTGCCAGGATAGGTAGAATCCAAATTTTTTCCACCCACCGTCCATGCCGTGCCGGTCAGGTGCGAATAAGTTCCCCCGGTCAACGCACCGAGCGAAACCGCCGCGCCGCTAGTGATGTGATAAGCGTAAATGTAGTCAGCGAGATTCACGCTGGCGTTGCCGTAGCCGTTGGCGTTGCCGATTCGGAAATCACCGCCAGCGTTGTCCGTGCCGAGATTTAATTGACCGTTGAATGCCGACCAATTGCCATCCAATTCGGTGCGGACGTAATAGACGTTGAAGTTCAACGTGCCGCCGCCGGTGAGTGTGCCGTAGAGATTTACGCGGTCGTCAGCGAAAATCGTCGCAGTAGCATTTGTCGGCACAACCACGTTCCAGTAACAAGTGTCGTAGCTGCCGCTGTCGCTGAACATCGTGAGCGTGGCGTTGGAGATGGTGATGGTGGTGTTGCCGTTGCCGCCTGGGCCGGGGCCGAGGCCGTATTGATTCGCCGTGCCGCCACCGAGCGAAACGTTGCCGCCGAATATAAATGTCGGGCCGGTGTAGGTGTTATTCACGCTCAATGCGAGTGTGCCGCCGCCGACTTTTTTCAGTGCGCCCGCGCCGGTGATGATGCCTGCAATGGTCAACTGGTCGGTGCTGTTCGTGATATCAATCGTATTCGTGCCCGCGTTGATGGTCATGCCGCGATCCGTGTAGGACTCGCCAGCGATACGGAGCGTGGGGCTGCCGGACAAAATCAAATTCGTCGAGCCACCGGGCGGATTGCCCAGCGGACTGGGAAAACCGGTCGCGTCGAGTTCGCTGACAACGAGCGTGCCGCCGGACAAAATTGTTTTGCCGGTGAAGGTGTTGTTCAGCGCAGAAATTGTGAGCGTGCCGGAATTGGTTTTCGTTAATCCTGCTGGGCCGATGATGCCGCTGCCACCGGCCACATAGTATTCTGTAAAGGTGCAGTTATTTGTGGCGTCCACGACAATGTTTGCGCAGAGGAGGCTGCCAGCAACATATACGGACTGCTCCCCGTTACCTAGGCTTGGAAAACGCACGGAGTCATTGGGCGCGAATTGATCTTTCGCCGCTCCGTTCAACCAGTTGGACGACGTGAGCAAATCCCACGCATTGCCGCCCTGTCCACCCGTCCAAGTGAGCGTGGCGGGGGCGCGAAAACTTTTGACGATGAGTGCGATTTGGCCGGGTGGATTCGTGAGTGCGACGGGAATTCCCGTAAGGCCGGACACGGTAAAATTATTCAGGCTGCCGCTGAATGTGCCGGAATAATTGACAAGCGGATAAACACTGCCCGCCTGCAAAGTCGCATTAAGTTTGCGGATGACGAATGTGTTCATGCCGGTCACGGTGAGATTGCCGATGATGTTCAATACGTCATTTGATTTAACCGCGCCGCTCGGGTCGTCGGATAAATCAAAGTCATTCAGCGTGCGGCCGTTCAGCGTGACGTTGTTGGCGATGGTCAGCGTGCCGGGCGAATTCGTTCCCTGTCCAGGTGAAACACCCGCGCCCTCGTAAATCGAAACCGCCGAGCCGACGACGCCGTTGCCGCCAAGTCGGCCATCGAGCCAAACGCCGCCGCGCACGATCACGGGCGAGTTTGGCAATGCGCCGTTCACCACGAACGAACCTTCGCCGATGAGCGTCTTGCCGGTGTAATTATTTGTGCCGTTCCAAGTCACCTTGCCCGCGCCGGCTTTGGTCAATTTCGTTGCGCCATCCAGCGAACCGTTGCTGCTGTCGAAGGTGAAATTTTTCGGCGCGTAAATCCGCACATCGCCGGGCGTAAGCGAACCGACGAGCGTTATTGCGGCGTTGTTTGAGCCGGTGAGATCGAAGAGGACGGTGTCACCGGCATTGAACGGCGCGGGATTCGTGTTGGCGTTGCCGACGTAAAACCAGTTCGTCCGCCAGTTCGCGGTCGAAGCCGCGTCCCAACTATTCACGCCATCGCCGTGCCAGACGAGTTTGGCATCAGAAACGGGCGGCGTGGGCGTGGGCGGCATGTCATTAGCGAGAAAATAATCTACGTAGCTCGCCTGATAATAACCTTTGCAAGTGGCTTGATCGCGATAGCCGGGATTTTGCATCAGGCAGTAGAGGCGGTTCGTCGCAGCAATCTTCGTCGTATAAACGCGGAGTTCGGAATAGTCATTTGCGACAAGCACCACTTCTTCGCGCCAGTCGCCGAGGATGTCACCCCAGAAAGCCGCGCGTCCGCCATATTGCTGATGCACGCCTTCGCTGTAGATAGAATACATGCGTCCCGATGTGCCGGAAACGGGATCAAATTTGTTGATGACCGGACTCAACGCGCCGCTGCCTGCGCCGTCTTCGAGTTCGCGTGAGAGGTCGGCGTCCCACCACAAAGCTTCAGGCGGCCAGATGCTGTTCGCGTAAATTTGATTTCCTTTGCAGTCAAAAATACCCGGCTGTGTCGAATAAAATTCCAGTCCGCGATGCCCCGGGTCCATGTCAAACGTGGTGCCGCGCCCCACATCGGTGATGACGGGGGAATACCATTTCTTGATGATCGCGCCGTTGTTCATGTCAATGAGCGCAGTCGCGAGCAGCGTCGGGTTCAATTGCTGGATGGAAAACATCTCCAGGCCGGGCCGATCCGGATCAATATCTGTGAGATGAAAGCGGTCGCCGTGGACGAGTTCTGTGTCAAAGAGTGGCTGACCATTTATACCGTTCAACACCGAGCCGACATCAATTGAATCGTCACAGCCGTCGTGGTTTACATCCATGATGCGGATCTGGTGGCCCCAGGATTCGTTTGCTCCATTTGCCGGCGTGTGAAACCACCGGCGCGTCAACTGGCCGTTGCGATAATCGTAAGTCATGGACTCGCGTTGGAAGGCTTGCGCGGCGTTGCGATTTTCACTGCGGATCAAAAGGCTTGGCCGGATGCCGTCCGCATACATGATTCCGAAATGGGAATTCATCGGGCCATCTGCTGGCCACATGTTGGTGATGGTTGTGCGAGCCAGCTCGTTCCCCGTCAAGCCGTCGAGAATGGATAGATATTGCGTGGTATCGTCTGGCCCGGAGATGGTCGAGCCGTTAGGCAAAACCACACCGCGCGCCGTGCGGATGCAGACCTCCGCCTTGCCGTCGCCGTCGAGATCATAAACTGTCACGCAGTCACCGTGGCCGATGCTGATGGCCGATGCGCCGGGTTCGATATTGTATTGGTTGGTGCTGTTGTAACCGCAATCGAGCTGCCAGAGAAACGTTCCATCGCGCTTGTAAGCCTGAAGAAATTCATTCGTGGCTATCGTCGTGGAAATGCGGTCCACCACATAATCATATTCTCCATCGCCGTCGAGATCACCGACCCAGCAGAACTTCACATCGAACGGCGCTCCGGGTCCGGTGATGGCGCGCAGCGGCCACGAAAGGTATTGGCGCAGTGGTGAATTGGCCGCGAGTCCAGCCGCCGCGCTCGGCGAACATTCCACACCGTTCGTCATCGCTGCGACATACCACGAATTTGAAACTGCAAAATTAACCGACGAGTCCACGAAGTCCGTGGTGTTCGTGAGCGGGAGGGAATTTAATTTCACACCCGCCGCTCCATTCGCCGAGCGGTAGAGATTAAACCCCACGTCAGGCTGATCAGTCGCCAGCAACCGCCAGCCGATGTAAGCCTGCGACGTGGCCGAATGGAGCGCGACCACGCCGCGTCCGAGCCGTTCCATCTGGCGCTGAGCAAACAGTGGTGTGAGCGCTGAAAATAAAACTGCCAAGACGGCCAGACGACGGAGCGATGAGCTAAAATGAAAATTCATTTGGGACGCACACAATCTACTTCATTTCACTCGCTTACGCATCGCCGGAACTGGTGACAGGCGGTGCTTGCAGTTGCCGCGCCTTGTCGTTTCAATCTGCGCGATGAATTCAACCGCGCCACCCGCGCCGTGGGAAAAATTGCTCGATGGACGCTTTGACTCAAAGCATCCGAGTCGCACGCTTTGGAGTTTGTTTTCCGACCAACGCGGGCGTGTGGCGGCGGCGGTCACGCTCTACATCATCAAGCAATCACCCGGCTCGCTGCTGCCGCTGGCGGTGGGCATGATCGTGGACACACTCACGAACGGCGGTGCTGGCGCGTTTCAACGAATCCTGTGGATTGCTGGCGTGTATTTTCTGTTGCTGCTGCAAAATCCTTTCGTCCACACCACGTTTGTGCGGCTGATGAGCGGGTCGTTGCGGCACATGCAATTTAATCTACGGAGCGCGCTCGTCGAACGGCTCCAGCAACTTGCCATCACGTTCTACGAAGAAAAACAATCCAGCGCGCTCCAGACAAAAATTTTGCGCGATGTGGACGCGATTGATGGACTCTGTCGCCACCTGTTGAACACGGGCTTGAACGGCTTGCTCGTTATCACCTACGTCACCGTCATCGCGCTCGTGAAACAGCCGCTGCTCGCACTGTATTTTCTCGTGACCGTTCCGGCTGGCGTGGCATTGCTGAAACTGTTTGATCGCCGGTTCAAGGAACAATACAAGGCTATGCGCGTGGAAACCGAGCAGATGAATGCTCGCGTTGGCGAAATGATTCAGATGTTGCCCGTTACCCGTGCGCATGGACTCGAAGCCGAAGAGACGCGTGATGTGCGCAGCGTGTTTGAGCGCATCCGTGAACGTGGCTTGCAGGTGGACACGCTCACGGAATTTTTCGCGTCGAGCTCGTGGTTCACCTTCATGTTGTTCCAACTCGCGTGCCTGGTTTTCTCGTCGTGGCTCGTCGTGCAGCATCGCATCACCGTCGGTGACGCCGTGATGTATCACACTTATTTCGGGATGCTCATCGGCGCGGTGCAGCAATTTTTGAGCGTGTTCCCCGCGCTCGCGCAAGGTGCAGATGCCGTCCGCTCGCTCGGCGAGGTTCTGGAATCCGAACAGGTCGAGCGCAACGAAGGCAAACCGTCCGCGCCCATACCGTTGCGTGGCGAAATTCGTTTTGAGAACGTCACCTTCAATTATCCGCGCGGACGCGAGGTGGCGTTGAAAGAAATTTCACTCAACATCCAGGCGGGCGAAACCATTGCCTTTGTTGGCGAATCTGGCGCGGGTAAATCCACGCTGGTGAATCTCGCCATCGGTTTCCGGTCGCCGACGGCGGGAAAAGTTTTCTTGGATGGAAAAGATTTGCGCGATCTGGATTTGCGAACTTACCGTCGGCAGATTGGCGTGGTGCCGCAGACGACGCTGCTCTTCAACGGCACGCTGCGCGAGAACGTGACTTATGGTCTGGAAACAATTTCTGACGAAGCGCTCTGGAAAATTCTGGCCGATGCGAACCTTGCCGACTTTGTCCGTGCGCTGCCCAATGGCTTCGACACACCGCTGGGCGAGAGCGGCACACAGTTGTCCGGCGGTCAACGCCAGCGCCTCGCCATCGCCCGTGCGCTGGTGCGTGATCCGCGCCTCGTCATCCTCGACGAAGCCACTTCCGCGCTCGACACCGAATCCGAACGGCTCGTGCAGGAAGCGCTCGTGCGCCTGACCAAAGGCCGCACCACGCTTATCGTCGCGCACCGTTTCTCCACCATCCGCCACGCGCATCGCATCGTGGTGTTACGCGGTGGAAGAATTGTGGAGCAGGGGACGCAGGCGGAATTGCTGGCGCGCGATGGACAATTTTCCCGGCTGGCAAAATTGCAGGCGGTTGCAAAATAACCCTACCAATTGAGCGTCCGCCCGAAGTTTCGGTTGGTGGTTCAAGTCGCGCTGCGACTTGAGTTGACCGCGCAGCGGTCACTTTGAGGGGTGAGAACTTTAGGCGCGTGAACGATTCCGTCGCCTGATGCTGCGCTCGGCGATGGCAACGGCCGTAGCGCGGCCATTGCCACCATTGTTGCTGATACGCGCACCAGTTTGAAAAATAAAGTCAGCTTGGCTTCGTCCGCTTCGCCGTTTTCTTTTTCTCCGCCGCGATAGCAATCGCTTTACGCGCCCACAGCACCAATTCGTGAGGTTGCTCCAAAACATCCGGCGGCACTTCGTGGTAAGCCATCGTCATCACCTTGCCCTTCATCGCGTAAGTGAACGGCTCCATGCCGCGCGCGGTGTAGTCGCCTTCCGTTGACACGTCCGTTTTGAAAAACAATCTGCCCTCGTCGAGGATGCCGAAGAATTTTTCGCCGCAATAAATTCCGTGCGCGCCGAACATCGCCTTCGCGCGCACGTCCGGCAGCGCGCTTAACTGGTCGAGAATGAATTCTTTGAAGGAGTCGTCAGACATATCCGGTGAGAATTCTTTTCAGCTAGAGCCTTGGTTTAATGCGCAGTCCGCCAGTGGGCACGTCCTTGACGATGACCAAATCATAAATCTCACAGAGCGCGATGATGGCTTGTTTGGCGGTCGTGTTTTCCCAGCGGAGGGACATGGTCGGAATTGGTTTATGCGGATTGCTGTTGTCCTTGACGCGTGGGTCGAGCCGGACTTTCAGCTTGGTTTCACAAATCAGGTTTTCCAGCGCGACATCCAGCGGCACGCCCATAAATTGAATCAACGGGACAATGCCATTGGTGGCGTAGGGAGAACTATTCGTCTCCATGTTGAGCAGGCTTGCGTCCACGAAGAAAACTGGCTCATCGCTGCGGGTGACGCGCCAGATGCCGGTGACAGGATTATCCACCAGAATCAAGCTGTGGACATTGAGAATCCGGTTGAGTGCATTCCAAGCTGTGATTTTTTCCAAACGAATTGAAAGGACTGGCTCGGATGAATGGTCTGACGCGGAATCATACCAGAGGCGGGTCAATTTAGAATCCAGCACATAGTTGCAGCCGGCTTGCCGCGCCAGATTTTCGATGCCGGTGCGGATGGGGACATCGCTAAACACAATCAGCGGAAGGAGGATGTCGTTATGAAAAATGGGGTTGTTGGTGGCCATGCTCGTCAGGCAAGCAAAGAGGCGGTTCGTGATTTGGCAGGCGCGCGTGATGATGGCGATGTTGGAAACCGGGTCTTCCATCAATACAAAATGGTTGGCCCACAACATTCGCTTGAGCACATCGTCGGCGCCGACATTTTTCATGCGCAGGTTGACGAGCGGCTCCCTATAACTCTGGCCAGAAGATTCCGGCAATGGAAACAGCGTCGGGTCTAACAGAAAATTAACGCCCGCTTCCCGGGCCAGATTCTCGACGGCGGTGATGATTGGCACATCACCAAACTGAATCAGTGGCACGCTTCGAGCCAGGTTCGATGAAGTTCTAATCACGGGCAGATTATTGAGTGTCTTCCGCGAAGTAATTTGATCAGCGCGGATGACGATGGCGATTTGTGAATCCGGGGTTTCATCCAAGGCTAGGTGATGCAGTTCCAACACCCGGTTGAGAACGTCTCTGGCGCCGACATTGTGCAAACGGAATCTGACTATCGGTTCGGATGTCGAATCGTCATTGGAATCAGCGGATGGAAATAGCGCTGAATCAAAGAGGCAATTGATGTCCGCCAACTTGGCCAGTTGGCGAATGGCTTTGGAGAGGGGAACATCATCAAGTTCAATCAATGGGAGAAGCGGATTGTTGGTCGCCACATTAAATTGAAGTGATTGAGCGCGAACGCTGCGTAACGGAGACAGCAGCGAAACTAAAACGAAAATCAAAATAGTTTTTTTCATTTTTACCCTTTCTTTCCGTCACCCGCAAAGTTGGCACGACGGTTCAAACTATGCGGCGCGGCACGCTCGTGGTGTAGAGCATCTGCCCTTGAGCATCGAGCATCCGCACGTCTAGCTTGCCAGCCGACAACGCCACCGTGACGAAACCGGGCGTGCTGCCTTTCACAAACTTGGTGTGCTCCGTGGATTTTGAAACTCGCACTTTGGAACCAGCGCCGGAGCAGAACAGGTTTACTTTGCCAGCTTGCAAGTGTTGCAGGTCATGATCATGGCCGTTGAAGTAGGCTTGCACGCCGTATTTTTCCAGCAGGGGCAAAATGTTTTTGATGATGTAGGCCGTGTCGCCGTGTTCGCCGCCGGAATAAACCGGGTGGTGCGCGATGACGATTTTCCATTGCGCCTTGGAAGCCCCCAGCGCCGACTCCAGCCACGCAACCTGTGGGGCAGGGTCGGGCATACTCTTGAGGATGGCGGCGACGACTTTGTCATCGCTGACCTTCATCGGCGTGGTGTCGAGGCAGAAAAATTCGACGGTGTTCTGCGCGTCAATTTTTTCGGTGCGCGTGTAGTAGCGCGCAGGCATCGTCCAACGCGGGCTGGTTTTGGCGTAGGCGATTTGTGCGTCCACTTCGCCATGATAATCGTGATTGCCGAGAATGCTGTGCCACGGGATCTGCAGCGAGGGCGCGGTGTAGATTTTTTCAAACGAAGTCTGCCACTGCGGATCGTCCACGGATTTCACGCCGTGTTCGTAAAAATTATCGCCGACGGAGATGACGAACTTGGCATTAACGGCTGCGGCGGCGAGCGCCATCTGCGCGGCTACATCGAGTTGTTCTTTCTGGCCTTCGCGCCCCCAGTCGCCAAAGACGAGAAAATTAAGACCGCCTGCCTTGGCGTCAGCCGCGAATAGATTGCGTGGGAACAGCGCGCCGATGGCCGCCGCCTGTGTGGCGACGAATAGCGTGCGGACGAACTGACGACGGGACTGTTTCATAAGGCGAATGGTTTAATCAGAGACGCGGCGAAAGGCAATGGGTAACAAAAAAATTCAAAGCCAGCGGAACAACAGACGGTATTTGTCGCAGTGTCCAAAATAGTCCGCCTACGAAGTGACCGGGTCGCGGTCATGCCAAGCTGCAGCGCGACTTGGCCCACCCGCCGCTCATGCCATTCCTCATCTCACTGCAATGTCTTCACCGTTTCCAGCCGGGTGATGAGCCAATTATTTTCTATGAGCTTGAAGCGGAAGCGCAGTTCCTGCACGCCAAAATCTTTCTGGCTGCCAGCTTGCAGCTTTGCGGTGCAACTCACCTCGGCGGATTTTTTGTCGGCGGAAACTTTCGCGGCGGCATCGAGAAACTCCACTTTGAGCGATGGCAAGTT
This sequence comes from uncultured Verrucomicrobia subdivision 3 bacterium, assembly GCA_903847285.1. The sequence continues at coordinate 18,885 of CAINDH010000139.1, forward strand.
GGCAAAGCCTCCCAGCGTCACTTCGCGGATTTCTTCGCGACCAGAAAGCGTGCGTGTCACCACGCCGGCGATGTCCAAAACAATTTCCGCGTCGCTGGCGAACAGGCTGACCACGCCGGAGGCTTTGCCGGCGCGTGTGATATTGCTGGCGTCGGCGCTGAACGTGGCGGTGGCGGCGAGCGTGGAAACTTTTTTCAGGACAATTTTTTCCGGGCTGGGAAATAAAACCATCCACAGCCAGCAACCCAAGGCAGTGACGGCGGCGATGAGTAAGAGACGAAAAATGATTTTCATAAAAACAATTTCCCGAAGATGCGCTCGCGGTCGGCCCGGCCCTGCGTGTGGAGTCCGAATGGCATGGAGCGGTTGTCGCCCACGATGTAATATTGCCCCGGCCCACACGTGATGGGTTCGTGGCTCCAGTCGCAGTCATTTTTCAAATACGGTTCTTCGAGCAATTGGCCGTTGATGTAGGCTTGGCCATTGTGGAAGGAAATCGTTTCCCCGGGTAACGCGAGGATGCGTTTCATCAGCATCACACTTTCGCCGGCGAAACGCACGGAGACCACATCGCCGCGCTGCGGTTCGTGGTGCAGATAAGCGAGGCGGTTAACGCAGTGAATCTGGTGGTTGTGATATGTCGGCTCCATTGAGATGCCTTCGATGCGGACGGGCAGCAGAATGAATTTGAAAGTGATGAAGCAAACGACCACCAGCACGGCGATGCGGATGAGGGTGTGGCGCGGATGTCGGCCGATGAGCAACACCTGAATCCACGGAGGCGGGTTGGTGTTGGTGTCTGACACGCCGGTATTAAAACTGAAAACGGCGGAAAGTTGCGAGCAAACAATGACGGTCTTGGCAGAAAATCATTGTGCGCGGACGCGGATGAAGACGTTGTTGCCGGGTGGCTTTCCGCAGATGACATCGTTTGTGCCGTTCGGTGCGGTATTAGTCTTGGTCACGGTCAGGGCAAACCAGTTGGTGGCGGCGAGGTTCGTATTGAATTCCGGGAAATAGCTGAAGGTGTTTGAGCCGGTGAACTTGAGGTTCAGGTTTGTGCCCACCAACAGTTTGAAAATGACTGGCTTCGGTGGCACCGGCGGATTGATGACGGTGATGACGCCGGTCATTGAACTATCGTTTTCGCAATTGTAATAGAGTGTGCTGGGTGCGTTGGTCGGTAGGACGAGCGTCAGCGTGCCGAACTGCACACCATTCACCGCCACGCCGGTGGCGTAACCGTTGTTATTGCCGTTGCCTTGGATGGTTTTAATCCAGAACGGGTGAGTGATGGCGCTAATCTGGAATGTGTAAGTCTTGCCACGCTGCAACGTCAGGCCGGGGTTGGGCACACCGTTGACCGAGTAAGAGGACGTGCCGTTGTTGACCACGCTAAAATCCGCCGCGCTCACCACGCCCACAAACATCAGGGCTACCAGGACAAAACATTTTCCGTCTCGCAATTGTGGAAACATATTTTTCATCGGCTGAATGCTGGGCGGAATGGCTGCAACATGGCAGGCGCGCTAAAAAAATCAAGACGGCGGATTTCACTGTGCGCGGACGCGGATGAAGACGTTGTTGCCGGGTGGCTTTCCGCAGATGACATCGTTTGTGCCGTTCGGCGCGGCATTGGTCTTGGTCACGGTCAGGGCAAACCAATTGGTGGCGGCGAGGTTCGTATTGAATTCCGGGAAATAGCTGAAGGTGTTCGAGCCGGTGAACTTGAGGTTCAGGTTCGTGCTGACCGTAAGTTTGAAAATGACCGGCTTCGGCGGAACGGGCGGCGCAACGGTGAGGATGGTTCCGCTGAAATGGTGGATGGAACATTCGTAGCTGTAGTTAGCAGCGGCGAGCGGCACGGTGTAGGTGATGATGCCTGTGGCGATGTTGTTGTTCACCACGCCCGTGCTGCCGAGGATGTTGAATGGATGAAATGAAGCGTTCGTCACCGCAAACGTGTAGGTCTGCCCGCGCACCAGCGTGAGGGTAGGGTTGTTGTTCGCGCCATTAATCAAAAAAGCGAATTGTGAGTTGGGCGTGGTGACATTGAAATCCGCCGCGTGCCCAGCCGCCACGAGTCCCAACCAAGTCAGTCCAAGAAGATATGCCTGCCAAGGTTTGAAGTGCATGGTGTAGTTGAGATGGTCGCCGCGCAGCTTTGTTCCAGACAAGTTTTGCTCCGTAAATTCCGCGATTGAGTCAGGTGATTTTTTGCGTATCCTCCACCGCTCTATGTCCAGCAGTCGCCGACAATATCCGTTTCATCTGATCGAACCCAAGTGGCAGCAAATTTGGGAGCAACAACAGGCGTTTCGCGCTTTTAATCCCGGTGAGGAAGTGCCGGGGAGCCACCCATTCGGTGTCCGTCACGGACTTTCGGGTAAGGTGACCGCCACGCAACTGCCGCCCAAATATTACATCCTCGATATGTTTCCGTATCCAAGCGGTGCGGGTTTGCACGTCGGCCATCCGGAAGGCTACACGGCCACGGATATTCTCGCGCGGTATCGTCGCGCGGGCGGATTCAACGTGCTACATCCGATGGGCTGGGATTCGTTCGGCCTGCCCGCCGAGCAATACGCCGTCAAGACCGGCCAGCATCCGCGCGTGACGACCGAGGTGAACATCGCCAACTTCACGCGCCAGATCAAAAGCCTCGGCTTCAGCTACGACTGGTCGCGCGAACTCGCCACGACGGACGTGGAATATTTCAAGTGGACGCAGTGGATTTTCCTGAAGCTCTACAATAGCTATTTCGACCCAGAATGGAACAAAGCGACTCCAATTGAATTTCTTGAGGACGCGCTTTCCGAACAACCTAAATTCAAAAATAAGTGGGAGGAAAATCCTTTTCTCGCAGGCAACCACGACGCTTATGTCAAAATGTCGGCGCGGGAAAAAGAACTGGTCCGCCGCCGCACGTTGGACAATAAACGTCTCGCCTACGTCAGCGAAGCGCCCGTGAACTGGTGCCCCGAACTCGGCACGGTGTTGGCCAACGAAGAAGTCATTGACGGCAAGAGCGAAGTCGGCGGCTTTCCGGTCATCCGCAAGCCGATGCGCCAATGGATGCTCCGCATCACCGCCTACGCCGAGAAACTGCTGGCCGACCTCGACACGATTGACTGGAGCGATTCGCTCAAGGAAATGCAACGGAACTGGATTGGTCGCAGCGAAGGCGCGGAAGTGGATTTTCAAATTTCAAATTCTGAATCGCAAATCACCGTGTTCACCACGCGCCCCGACACGTTGTTCGGCGCTACTTACATGGTGCTCTCGCCTGAACACAAACTCGTCAGCGAAATCACGACGACGGAACAAAAGCAAGCCGTCAAAGATTACAAGGCGTTTGCTGCTGGCAAATCAGATCTCGAACGCACGGAACTCGCCAAGGAAAAGTCCGGTGTGTTCACCGGCGCTTACGCCATCAATCCCGTCAACGGCGAGAAGATTCCGATCTGGATTGCCGACTACGTTCTCGCCAGCTACGGCACAGGCGCAATTATGGCTGTGCCCGCGCACGACGAACGGGATTTTGAATTTGCGAAGAAGTTCAACCTGCCAATGCGAGTTGTGGTTCGTCCTCCGCTAGATTGGGTTGTTCAAGCAATGAAGAATTATTTGCGTCGCGAAGGCAATGAGTTAGCGGCTCAAGAATATGACAAGATTCCTCCAAAGAAAGACACTGCTGAAGAACGTTCAGGAATTGAAGCTCGATATTTGTCCTCATGCCACAAGTTTGAAGCATTTGTCGGAAATGGCGTTGGCTTTAACTCAACAAACGCAGCAGTTTCGCTGAACAATTTGGAAGTTGCCGAAGCCAAAGCGAAAATCACCGCTTGGCTCGAATCAAAAAATCTCGGCAAGAAGACCATCAATTACAAACTGCGCGACTGGCTGTTCAGCCGGCAACGTTATTGGGGCGAGCCGTTCCCGATCATTTGGAAAAAAGACGCCGCCGGAAATCTGTATCACGAAGCGTTGCCGGAAAGTTCGTTGCCGCTGCTGCCGCCGTCGCTCGAAGATTACAAGCCCACCGCCGACGGCCAGCCGCCGCTTGCCCGCGCGAAGGATTGGCTGAATCTCCCCGACGGCTCCGTGCGCGAAACGAACACCATGCCGCAATGGGCCGGCTCGTGTTGGTATTATCTCCGCTATCTCGACGCGAAGAACGCGCAGTCGTTCGTTGGTAAGGACGCGGAAAATTATTGGATGGGCACGTCGGCCAATGATTCCGTAGCAGCGAACGTGAGTTCGCTCCAATCAAAAAGTCTGAGCGGACTCACGTCCGCTGCTACACCCGGCGTTGATCTCTACGTTGGCGGCACGGAACACGCCGTGTTGCATCTGCTTTACGCGCGGTTCTGGCACAAGGTTTTGTTCGATCTCGGCCACGTCTCCACGCCGGAACCATTTTACAAGCTCGTCAATCAAGGTCTTATCCTCGGCGAGGATGGACAGAAGATGTCGAAGTCGCGCGGCAACGTGGTGAATCCCGACGACGTGCTGGTGGAATACGGCGCGGACGCGTTCCGGCTTTACGAGATGTTCATGG
>CAINDH010000140.1 GCA_903847285.1 uncultured Verrucomicrobia subdivision 3 bacterium
GGAACATTCTATTTCAGGGAGGCACAGTGGACTGCTTATGAGATGACGCAGCGCTCCATGTCGATCGCTGAGAAGTCGGTTTTTTATTACTTTTCCAAGTACGGCCAAGCAGCGTTCATCTAAGGTGGCGGAGTCTTGTTAGTTGCGGAATACTTGAGCCCGTAGCTTCATTCTAGTTGGATCCATGTCATCTAATGTATCAGAGAAGCTCTTCATTGAGCTCTGTAATTCGATGGGATTTGGGGTCCAAAAGGTGCCTGAGACGACGACTAAGACGCCAGATTTTAGGGTGCGATCGCCCCGGGTTGAGTTCTTCGTTGAGGTTAAAGAACTAGTGCCAAATAAAGAGGAACGGGAAAATTTAATAGCAATTAGGGACCAGCGACTTGCCACGACGATGAGCTTGCAGGTCGGGAAAAAGTCGTGATGAAATGTTTGGAGTGTGATCCCGACCGGCGCTATCCGTTTTGCGGACTGATGCTGCGCGATTTACAGAACGCGCTCTACGTTTGAATCTCAAACAGTGCCAAAAAAAACCTTCAGCCCGATCGCCGGGCTGAAGGTTTTTTGTTGATGGGATTGCGCCGGGAATTATTTCTTGGCGGCTTTGATTTTGGCCCAGCGAGCGCGTTGCGCGGCGGCGATGGAGGCGCGGGCTGCAGGGCTGAAAAATTTCTTCTTCGCCGCACGGACGACGGGCTGGCTGATGGCGGCGGTTTTGGCGGTGGAGCCACCAAGCGCTTTGTTGATGGCGGCAAGGCGGGCCTCAAGCTTGGCCTTTTCAGCGGTCAAGGATTGATGCAATGAGACGAATTGTTTCAATGAGTCGGTTTTCATAATTAGAGTAACATTATTACTTGTTCCCGTCAGTTTTGACAATGACCTTTTATTGCGAAGTTAGGTGAAAGGTTGCGACGTTAGTCTGCCAGTTCCTGCCAGAGGTGCGCGCTCATCAACTGGCCGCGTTCAAAGCAGTCTAGGTTGAACTTTTCGTTCGGCGAGTGAGCATTGTCATCCGGCAGACCGATGCCGAGGAGTAGTGAATCCGCGCCAAGAATTTTTTTGAACTGATTTACTATGGGAATCGATCCGCCCTCGCGCATGACGATGGGTTCGCGGCCAAAGGCTTTTTTCAGGGCGCGCAACGCCGCCTGCGCTTCCGCGCCTGTGGGTGAGACATGATATGCCTCCGCACCGTGGCCGGCCTTGATTTCCATGCGCACGGTGGACGGACAATGTTTCTTCAGCCAAGCGCAAACCGCTTTGCGGACGTGCGCCGGCTTTTGATCGGGCACGAGGCGGCAGGTAATTTTTGCCCGCGCCCACGATGGCACGATAGTCTTGCTGCCTTCGCCTTGATAGCCGCTGGTGAGGCCGTTGATCTCAAACGTTGGACGCGCGCTGCGTTGTTCGGTGGCGCTAAAACCGTGTTCGCCAAAAAGCTGCGGCGCACCGACGAGCTTTTTCAACTGCGCATCGGTCATCGGATAACGTTTGGTTTGAGCGCGTTCAAATTTGGAGAGTGGCGCAACGCCATCGTAGAATCCGGGAATGTTGATGCGACCGTTTTTGGCGCGGGCTTGGGCAAGTAATTGTGCCAATGCCAGCGCAGGATTATCTACCGAGCCGCCAAAGATGCCGGAGTGCAAATCGCGCGCCGGGCCGTGCAGGGTTATTTCAAACGCGATGATGCCGCGCAAACCAACAGTGAGTGCCGGACAGTTTGGCGCGGGCATTCCCGTATCGGAAATAACGACGGCATCACAAGCGAGTTCTGTGCGGTGAGATTTTAGAAACGAGTCTAGGCTGGCGCTGCCGACTTCCTCTTCTCCTTCCAGCACGAAGGTCAAGTCGCAGGGCAGGGGCGTGTTCGTTTTGAGATAAGCTTCAACGGCTTTGAGGTGCGCGAAATTCTGGCCTTTGTTATCCGTGCTTCCGCGTGCAAAAAGATTTCGTCCGACGATGCGCGGTTCAAACGGTGGCGAGGTCCATATTTCTAATGGTTCCGGCGGCTGCACATCGTAGTGACCATAGACCATGAAATGTTTGCGGCCTTTGGTTTTTAAGCGTGGCGTGGTGGCGGTAACAATCGGATGGCGAGCGGTGGTGTGAATTTTTGCCGTCAGCCCGATTTGTTGACAGTGCGCGGCCAGCCAAGTGGCGCAGGCGTTGAGGTCGGCGTTGTGCTTGGACTGCGCGGAGACGCTGGGGAAGCGCAGGTAGTCGCAGAATTCTACGAGGAAACGTTTTTGATTTTGCCGGAGATAATTGAGAACCGCTTGCATCCGATCATGCTAGTGGGTTTGCCCGCGCCGCACAACCTCGGCTTGTGCGGTCAGAGAAATGGATTGAAAACGTCCGCGCATTTGGCAGGCTGGCAGCGTTCCCTCAAACACAACCAAACTAAATACCATGAAAAAATTATTTATCTCCCTCACCTTGGCGGCTGGCTTTGCGACGGCCAGTTTGCACGCGGCCGATGCCAAGGGTTATCAAGTAACCGGCCCGGTGGTTGAAGTGACCCCCAGCGTCATTGTCGTCATGAAGGATGAAAAGAAATGGGAAATCGCCAAAGACAAGTCCACCAAGGGTGGCGATGTGAAAGTCGGCGATAAGGTCACGGTTTATTACACCATGACCGCCACGGAAATTGAAGTGAAACCGGCCAAAGCGGAAAAGAAAGCTGACAAAGCTGAAAAGGCCGAGAAGAAAGCCGAGAAAAAATAAATTTCAGCAGTCAAATGCCGCTCCCGTTTTTCGGGGGCGGCATTTTTTTTGGCATAACTTCCCGCATTGGCCGTTGCCGGGCGTCGGTGGTTCTGCTAGCGTCTTGCACTGAATGTTTGGACGTAAAAAGACTATGACTGAGACCGCTGCTGAAAACTTGCCGACTGAAAATGCCGCCGAAACCGCGCCGCTGACCGTTGAGCAATTGGCTGATTTGAAAACCCGCGCTGCCAAGGCGGATGAGAACTGGGAGCGTTTGCTGCGCACGACGGCTGACTTCGATAATTTCAAGAAGCGCGCCGCCCGTGAGAAAACTGAGTCGGCCCAATACGCTACGGCATCGTTGCTCACGAAAATTTTACCCGCGCTGGATAATTTTGAAATGGCGCTCGCCGCCGCGCAGTCTGCCAAGGATGATAAACTAGCTTCGTTGCAATCCGGCGTGACGATGATTCAACAGCAGTTAAAAGGCATTCTCCTCGAGGCAGGCCTCGAGGAAATTGACGCGACGGGCAAGCCGTTCGACCCGACGTTTCACGAAGCGGTCTCACAGCAGGAGTCCACCACCGTTGCCGAAGACCATGTTCTCCAGCAGTTGCGCAAGGGCTACAAATTCAAAGACCGCCTGCTGCGTGCAGCCACGGTCATCGTTGCCAAAAGACCGGCGGCGACTGCTTAATTAAAACTTCGCACTCCACATTTTTCCATGGCGAAACGTGACTATTACGAAATTCTCGAGGTAACCCGCGAAGAATCGGCTGACGGCATCAAAAAATCCTATCGTCGCCTCGCGGTCAAGTATCACCCGGACAAAAATCCCGGCGACAAATCCGCCGAGGAAAAATTCAAGGAGCTCGGCGAGGCTTACGAGGCGTTGAGCGACCCGCAAAAACGCGCCATATACGACCAGCACGGTCACGCGGCATTTGACCCCCGCCAGCGTGCGCGCGGCGGTGGCGGTGGTGGCGCAGGCTTCCACGATCCGTTCGATATTTTCCGTGAAGTCTTTGGCGGTGCGGGTGGCGGTAGCATTTTCGAAAATCTATTTGGCGGACAACAAAGTGATCCGTCTGGCCCGCAGCGCGGCGATGACTTGCGTTACGATCTGGAAATTTCGTTGGAAGAAGCGGCGCTGGGTTGTGAAAAAGAGATTTCCGTCACCAAGCTCGACAAGTGCGATGGCTGCAATGGCGCGGGCGCAGAGTCTGGCTCCAAAATGCGCCAGTGTGGAACCTGCGCTGGGCGCGGGCAGGTGCTGACCTCACGCGGAATTTTCAGCATCGCGCAAACGTGTCCGCATTGCAAAGGGCAGGGCGCCATCTTGGAACGTCCGTGCCGGAAATGTTCTGGCAGCGGCAAGCAGCAGCACTCGTCCAAAATTAAACTACGTATCCCGCCGGGTGTGGAAGGTGGGTCGCGGCTGCGCTCGCAAGGCAACGGCGAGGCGGGTTTTCGCGGCGGGCCAAGCGGCGATCTTTACGTCGTGTTATTCGTGAAACATCACGACATTTTCAAGCGCGACGGCGATGATTTAATCTGCGATATCCCGGTAAGTTTCGTGCAAGCCGCGCTCGGTTCAGAATTTGAAGTGCCGACACTCGAAGGCCGCGCGACAATCAAAATGCCTGCCGGCACACAGCCGGGCACGACGTTTCGTGTGAAGGGCAAGGGCGTGAAAAATTTGCAAGGTTATGGTCAAGGTGATTTGCACGTTCGCATTCAGGTGGAAGTGCCGACGCAACTCAACGGCGCACAAAAAGCCAAGCTCAGCGAGTTTGCGGCGATGTGCGACGGCAAGGAAGCCCCGATCGCTAGCGGTTTTTTTGAGAAAGCAAAAACATTTTTCAAATAGCGGCTGCCGAGGCGCGTAAGATTCTCGGCCAGACTTTATGCACCGTTTTTATCTGCCGCCGGAACATTGCCAAGGTGATTCGCTTCAGCTTGCCGGCCGTGAAGCGCATCATGCTCTGCACGTGTTGAGGTTGAAGCGCGGCGATCGGGTGACTGTTCTCGATGGCTCGGGTAATGAATTAATCTGTGACGTAGAAAATGTTTCCAAAAATTTTCTCACCCTCGGCATCAAAGAAAAAAAATCCACTTCCGCACCTAGTTGCTCCATCACTTTGCTTGTGGCCGTGCCGAAAGGAAAAATCATCGAGAGCATCATCCAAAAAGCGGTGGAGTTAGGCGTTAACCGTATTGTCCCGCTACTCACCGAACGTGTCGTGACACAGCTCGATGACGACGGTGCGGCAGCCAAACGCGAGAAGTGGCAGCAGGTTGCAGTCGAGGCTATCAAACAATGTGGAGCGACGTGGTTGCCAAAAGTGGATGCGCCACAGAGCATCGCCGAATTTCTTGCTGGCGGTGAAATATGGGAACTCGCGCTTATCGGTTCATTGCAGACGGTGCGCCGCCATCCGCGCGAATGGATTATAGATTTTGAACAGCAGCATGGACGTTTGCCGCAGTGTGTTGCCGTGTGGATTGGCCCCGAGGGAGATTTTACACTGTCAGAATTGGAGGCTATCGAAATTGCCGGGGCGAAGCCGGTGACGCTGGGCGCGTTGACCTTACGCGTGGAGACCGCGGCGATTTACTGTGTGTCGTTTTTGAACTACGAATTGCGCCGCTGAAGCACGACCGCATTTTCAATACGTTTTGCAGAAATTGGAAACGTCCACCCGCCATTGCGTCGTATAAGCTAATGGCATGAAATCCAGATTATTTTTCCTCGCGGCGGTTTTATGCTCCATCGGAGCCTTCGCCGCGGAGACAACCAATGCGCATCACAAAATTAAAATCGTTCTCATCGGTGATTCTACGATGAATGATCAAGGTGGATGGGGCTACGGCTTCAAACAATTTCTCAAGCCCGATGCTGAGTGCATCAACGCCGCGATGAATGGTCGCAGCACGATGTCTTTTAAGAACGAAGGCCGCTGGACCAATGCGTTGGCATTGAAGGGAGATTATTATTTTATCCAATTCGGCCATAATAACCAGCCAGGTAAGCCCGGGCGCTCCACAGATATGTCTACGTTCATCGCCGATATGAAACAGTATGTGGATGAGGCGAAAGCCATCGGTGCGAAGCCGGTTTTGGTCACGCCGCTATCCCGGCGGCAATGGGATAAGGGAAATACGGGCAAAATCAATTCATCGCTCGTTCCCTACGCAGAGGAAGTTCGTAAAATCGCGGCGGAGAAAAATGTTCCCCTCATTGAGCTACACGATCGTAGTTTGGAATACTACGAGAAGGTCGGTCGCGCCCAGGTGGAGAAGTTTAGCCCTATAAAGACTGTGGATGGCACGAACACCATTGACGGCACGCACCTCGCGGGCATTGGCCGTGTGCTGATAGCGCAGCTGGTGGTTGAGGAAATTCGTAAATCAATACCGGAACTTGCGTCGCATCTGCTGGTGGAGCCAAACCCGGAGGCGGTTGCTGAAATTAAATCGAAGTAGTAGGTTGTTTTCATATTCCAATGAAATTCTTGCTCGTATGGTTTACCAGTCTGGCGGCGTTGCAGCTCGTGGCGTTGCCGGCGTTTCCCGGCGCGGAAGGGGCGGGAGCGAATGCTCAAGGTGGACGTGGCGGCACAGTGTTTCACGTCACCACGACGAATGACAACGGCTCCAGCGGTCTGGCCGGCAGCCTGCGTCAAGGTGTGAGTGTGGCGAACCGCACGATTGTCTTTGATGTCTCTGGCACGATTACTCTCGCATCCGACTTAAAAATTACGACGAGCAACCTGACCATCGCCGGGCAGTCTGCCCCAGGCGACGGCATCGCCATCAAAGGTTGGTCGTTCATGGTTGAAAGCACGCATGACGTGGTGGTGCGTTACCTACGCTGCCGGCCGGGTGATGTAAACTGCTCCAGCTTTCAAGGCGACGCGTTTGATTTTGTGAACGTGACGAATGTCGTGGCGGATCACATCTCGGCTTCGTGGAGCGTGGACGAGTGTCTTTCGCCGACACACTCGGCGAATGTCACGGTGCAGTGGTGTTTGATTGGCGAGAGCATGAAAAATTCCTGTCACGTGAAGGGCGCGCACGGCTACGGCACTTTGATGCGCTACAATGACGGACTTTTCTCGCTGCATCATAATCTTTACCCGAACAATGACAGTCGCAATCCGCGTCCCGGCGACAGCACACGCTTGGATTTCGTTAACAACGTGGCCTACAACTGGGGTGGTTTCTGCGGTTACAACGGCAACGATTCGCCGGACAACATGGCCAATGGTGGTCTCTACTTCACTAACTCGCTGAACTACGTGAGTAATTGTTTTGTCGCTGGGCCGAACAGTTCTGCCACGCTCGCATTTAATTCTGGCGTGACGAACTCGCTGCAATGCCAGATCTGGCAGTCGGGCAATTACATCGATAACAACAAAAATAGCGTGCTGGATGGCTCGAACACCGGCTGGTCCATGTTCGGCTCGCCATACACGCAGTTATCCAGCCCGTTCGCCATCGCGCCCGTCACCACGGACACGCCGCTCACGGCCTACGAACGCGTGCTGGCGTTCGTCGGCGCGTCGCAGTCGCGCGACGCCGTGGACGATCGCATCGTTCGCTCCGTGCGGGCGCATGGCGGCAAGCACATTGACGAGATCAACGCCGTTGCCTTCGCCGGCGATTACATCACCAACAGCGTCTCTGGCACAAACTACATCGCCGTGAACCCTTGGCCTGTGCTGAACTCCACCGCCGCACCGCTGGACACAGATCAAGATGGAATGCCGAATTATTGGGAGCTGAACCTGGGGTTGAATCCGGCTGTGGCGAACAATAACCACACCAATGTCGCCGGCTACACCGACCTGGAAGATTATCTGAATTTCCTAGGTGCGTTGCATAACTTTGGCCCGGTGAACGCAACCAACCTTACCAATCTCCGCACGCTCACCGGCTATGATACGAATTTTGTTTTCACCGTGGCAAACGCTACGAACGGCAGCGTTGCGCTGGCTGCCGATGGCTTCACGGTGCGATTTCTACCGATGACAAATTTTATCGGGGTTGCCTATTTCACATTCAGCGTGACGAACGCGACCAATCACACTGCGTTCGGCCCCGTCGTGGTGGCGTCACTTGTCACGAACCTGGTGCCAGTCATCGTTTCACAACCGGTCAGCGCCACGAATTCGACCGGCAGTAACGCGCAATTCAACGTCGGTGCAGCCAATGCTGGTCTGACTTTTCAGTGGCGGCGCGGCGGGTCAAACCTGGTGAACGGCGCAAAATTTTTCGGCGCGACTAATGCCACGCTCATCATTACGAACATCGGCGTCACTGACGTGACAAACTACACGGTGGTCATCACGAATTTTTCCGGCGTGGTCACCAGCACTCCCGCTGCGCTGGTGCTGGGTGCGTCCGCTCCGCCCGCGCCGTCCGGCCTGACGGCTAGTCCGACAAATCTTTTGATTAACTTGCGCTGGAACTCGGTTGCGGGCGCGACGAATTACAATCTAAAACGGGGCACCGAAAATGGCGGACCGTATCCGCGGGTGTTCGGTGGGCTGGCGTTGACAAATTATTCTGACACCGCTGCGACCAATGCCGTTACTTATTATTATGTCGTCTCCGCCCTCGCTGCCGGTAGCGAGGGCACCAATTCGCTGGCCGTGTCCGCGGTCACGTTGCCTTCGGCGCAGTCGACAAATCTCTCGATGCAGATGACGAGCGGGCAGTTGCAGTTGTCATGGCCTCAGTCGCATCTTGGCTGGCGCTTGCAGTTGCAGACCAATGCGCCAGGTATCGGCTTGGGCACGAACTGGACGACCGTTGCCGGCAGCACCAACGCTAGTTCTTATAATATGCCGGTCACAACCACTAACGGCAGTGTGTTCCTAAGGCTGGTTTATCCTTAAAAAAGAAATCCCACCTGATTTAAGCTTTTCAAGGCCATCCGGTGAATTCAGTGGAGGAATTTTCAGACGCTGAGTCGCAGGCACTTATTTCAAATTCATTTGCAGCTATTCGGCGGTGACGCACGGACTTCTTCGGCTAGTGTTTTCCCCGAACCTAATTCAGCTAATCACTACACCACTTATGTCCAAATCCAACCTGTCGTATTTTTCGGCCTGCGTGCTCGCCGGTTTAGGAATTGCCCTTACTTCATTCAGCCTCACCGCTGCCACTGTCGTTTGGAATGGTTCCGCCGGAACCACCAATTGGTCTATCGGTGGCAACTGGGTTGGCAGCGCCGCACCGGGCATTGCTGACGACGTGAAGTTTTATGATGCTGGTTCTGTGGTCACGGCTTCCAACGTGAATAGCATCGTTGATGTGGGTTTTGGAGGGACGATCGGCTCGTTGCAATTCGCGGCCACCAACGGGACACACACGGTGTTAATCACCAATGGCGCGACGTTTAATGTGACGGGCACTGGTGGCTTGATTTCCGGCACGTTAACGGACAATGGCAGCGCGCAGATTGTCAACGCCACCATCACCGGTGGTGGTGCGTTGAATTTAAACAACACGGCTGCGAATCTAATTGTTGACCAAGGTCGCGCGGCCAACGGCAACGCTACCCAACGCGGTATTTTGGACTTGAGCGGATTGGCTACGTTTACCGGCAGCTTCAACAATATCTCCGTTGGCACATCGACTTTTGGCGGAGTCAACAATGCACAGAATGCCACGGGCACACTCAAGCTGGCGCAGACAAACGTCATCACCACGGCCTTCCTTGGCACCGGCATCTCGGTAAACAACCAAGCCACGCCGACGAATTCCATCCAGATCGGCTCTGACAACGGCAACGCGGGCGGGGTGAACTTCTTTTTCCTTGGCCAGTCGAACATTTTCAACATCGACAGCATCGGGGTGGGTTGCCTGAAAACCACGGCCACGATGTTGTTTAATGTCGGCCTGAATAATCCGGCTGCATATTTTCGCGGTGCGGTGGGCGGCAACAGCCGTATTCGTTTTTGGACTATCGGTGATATGGCAAGCAACGGAAGTTCCTCGGCCACGGCGCAAGGCACAAATGATTTTAGCGGCGGTATCGTAGATGCCATGGTGGACACGATGTCACTTGGCCGTGATCGGCAAGGTGGCAATACCGGCACTGCGGCAACGAAGGGCACGTTGACGTTCACCGCTGGTATCATTGATGTCAACACGCTCTTCATCGGTAATCAGCAATTCACGGCGGCGGCCAATGTCAACCCGATGAATGGTGTCCTGAATGTGAATGGCGCGGCCGCGACGCTCCGGGTCAATACGGTTCTGACGCTAGGCCGCACCTCTGTCAATAGTCTGGCGGCAACGAACAGCTTTGGCGTTTTGAATATCACCAACGGCACAGTGTTGGCCAACAACATCACGGTGGGTGCAGTGAGCACGAACAACGTCATCAACTTGAGCGCAGGTGTTTTGATCGTCAGCAACACTCTCACCACGAATTCAATCGGATTGAAAACTTTATCCACCGCCAATTCCACGTTGGGCCTGACATTGAATGCGAACGGAACGCTGTTCGGTTTGGTGCGGACGTTGTCCACTGGCGGCACGACCAACGTCATTCAATTGGATGCCAAGCCGGTGATTTACATTACTTATCCGAAGCAGATGGCGCTCATCAAATATACAATCTTAGACGGAGCTGGATTTAATTTTGGCCTGACCAACCTTCCGGCTTGGGCGCCTGGTGCTTACCTCTTCAACAATGTCGCCAACAGTTCAGTCGATTTGGTGTTGCCATTTGACCCGCGCCCGGTCATCACCTCCAACCCCGCGAACTACAGTGGTTCGCCGGGCGACAACGTCAGTTTCAGCACGTCCATTGATGCGAACAGTGCCACCCCGTTGACCTATCAATGGCATCTCGGTGCGACACCGCTGGTGAACGGCGTGACGGGCAGCGGCTCGACGATTTCCGGTGCGACCACCGCCACCTTGTCCATCAACAACGCACAGGCAGGTGACAATGGCAGTTACTCGGTGACTATCACCAACGCGTATGGTTCCACCAACAGCGCGGCAGCGGTGCTGACCATCAGTGCGGGCAATGTCGCGCCCGGCCTGACTGGTCTCAACAACTTAACGGTCATCCAAGGTAACATCGGCACGTTCAGTGCGACCGCTTCCGGCAATCCTGCTCCCGCATTGCAATGGCAGCGCAACGGCGTGGATATCGCCGGCCAAACTGGTAACAGCTACACCGTCACCAACGCTCAATATCTGGCGGATGACGGCGCGGTGTTCTCCCTTATCGCCACGAACGTGGCGGGCAGTGCGACGAACAGCGCCACCCTCACCGTCATTGTTACACCGACCATCAGCGTTCAGCCGGTCAGTCTCGTGGTCACAAGCACGCAACCCGCCACGTTCTCCGTTACTGCGAGTGGTGTGCCGCCGCCGACGTATCAGTGGTATCTCAACAACAGCCCGATCAGCAACCAGACCAATGCGACATACACCATCGCCAGCGCCGTGGCGGGGAACATCGGAACCTACAAAGTGGTTGTCAACAATACCGCTGGTTCCGTGACCAGTTCCAACGCCACGCTCACGGTGAATTCCACCATAGCACCTGTGGCTTTCGCGCCAGCGAACGGCGCTTCAGGCATCTGCTATGACACTCCGCTAGCGGTCACTTTCAGTGCTGCTTCCGTTTTGGGCGCATCGGGGCTCATAAGGATTTACAACGTGACAAATTCCACGACGCCGGTGGATACAATCAACGTCGCGCTGGGTGCGGTGCAGGCGCGCTCATTTCCCGGAGACGGCCAGTCGTTCGGCTACCAGACCATCCAAATCAGCGGTAGCACAGCGAATATCTATCCGCACTTCGGGGTCCTCTCTTCCAATGCGACCTACTATGTGACGATTGACGCCGGTGCATTTACCGATGTCTCCGGTGCCTATTTTACTGGCATCGCGGCGACGAATGTCTGGAAGTTCTCCACAAAGGTTGGTGGACCGCTGGACACCAATAACCTCCTGGTCAACGGTGATGGCAGTGGTGACTTCCTGACGGTGCAGGGCGCAATCAATTCCATTCCTGCTGGGACAAGCGCCTCGCAGCGCGTCATCAACATCCGCGATGGGATTTATAACGAGCTCGTGGACATCGCTGGCAAGCACAACGTCACGTTCCGTGGCCAGAGCCGCAACGGCACGGTCGTGGGTAACGCGAACAATAACAACTTCCAAGCGGCCAGCCCTGCGGGTGCCAGCACGCACAATCGCATGTCGTTCAAGGTGGGTGCGAATGACGTCGTGCTCGACAGTCTCACCATCAGCAATATGACCCCGCAGGGAGGTTCTCAGGCCGAGGCTTTGATGTTGGAGACATCTGCTGCGCGCATCATCGTCAACAACTGCACCATCGCGAGTTTTCAGGATACCATTCTCGCCAACACCGCCACCACCAAGGCGTATTTCAACAACTCTCTTGTGCAAGGCGACGTGGACTTCATCTGGGGCGGTGGCAACCTGTTTTTCACGAACTGCGAAGTCCGTTACCTCGCGCGGGCGGGTAACGGTGGTGCGGTTGGCCCGAATCCATCGCCCGGCGCAAGCGAAGTGACCAGCAACGGATTCGCCTTCATCAACTGCGTGTTCTCTGCCCCGGTCAACGCGACGAACCACACCATCGGTCGCACCCGCGGCATCGCCGGCGCGAACATGGCGCTCATCAACTGTCTCATGGCTCCCGTGTTGAACGGCTGGGATGGGTCGGCGCTGCCGACCAGCAGCTACCGCAACTGGTTCTATGGTTGTAGCAACTCGACGGCAACGGCATCCGTCACATTGACCAACGGTATTGCGCTTGCAACCACCGACGTGAACCTGACGAACGCTTCAACCGCCGCGATTTGGCTTTACGGTTGGCAGCCTTCGATTGCTCCCACCATCATCACAAATCCCGTCAGCCAGATGGTGACCGCTGGACAGCCGGCTTCATTTGGTGTTCTCGCCACGGGTTTGCCGTCGCCGACGTATCAATGGCAGCACGCGGGAACCAATCTTTCTGGCGCGATCGCTTCGACGCTGAACATTGCTAGCACGACGCTCGCTGACGCTGGTTCTTATGCCGTCATCGTCACCACGCCGGCGGGCAGTGTGACGAGCACCACCGCCACGCTCACGGTGAATCCGCCGCCGAACACGGCACCGACGTTCACCGCGCCCATCACCGGCACGAACTTCACCATCAACGTCGGCGTGAACCTCGCCGTGAATTGCTCTGCGACGGATTCTGATTCACCCGCACAGGCGCTGACCTATTCGCTGCTCTCCGGCCCGTCCGGCGCGGCGGTGGATTCCGGCACGGGCAATTTCACCTGGCGTCCGACAGTCGGGCAGGGTGATTCGACCAACGCGGTGGTGGTTGTCGTCACCGACAACGGCACTCCGAATTTGAGCGCGACCAATAACTTCACTGTCACGGTGAATCCTTTGATCACGCCCACCACCGGCACATTGAGCTATTCGGGCGGCCAGTTCAGCACATCCTTCAGCGGACAGATCGGCCCTGACTACGCCCTGCAATCCAACACCAACCTTGCCGGGGGAACGTGGACGACGGTGGCCTCGACCAATTCGCCCGCGACGATGCCATTAATTCTGACCGATCCGAACGCCGGTTCGCAGGCGGTGCAGTTCTACCGCATCGTCACTGGCCCGCCGTTGCCGTGAGTTGAGATTTGGGTAAAGGTTGGCGCGCGGTGAAAGCGATTTCACCGCGCGTTTTTCTTTGCCGCGCCGCGCAAAATCCGTCAACTTGCGCGAACCGATTTGAAGACACTTCATAAATATCTCATTGGCCAGGTGCTCGCTACCGCCGCGCTCACCGTGGCGGTGTTCGTGTTCGTGCTGATGCTGATGAATGTGCTTACGGACGTGCTACCGATGTTGATGAAAGGGCAATTGCCGCTGGTGCTGGTGTTGAAATCGCTCGGCCTGCTGCTGCCGTTCGCCTGTGTCTATGCGTTGCCGATGGGCTTCATCACGGCGACGTTGCTGGTGTTCGGACGTTTCAGCGCGGACCATGAGTTGACCGCCGCGAGGGCAGGGGGGGTGAGTCTGCTTGCACTCATTTCGCCGGTGTTACTTTTGAGTCTCGCTTGCTGCGCGTTGAGCGCGTGGTTCAACATGGATCTTGGCCCGCGCTCGCGGGTGATGTTCAAAAGTTTGAAGACAGACATGGTCGCGAGTTTTGCCATCAGTCAGATTCCCGCCGGTCAGCCGGTGCGTGATTTTCCAGGATACATTTTGTATGCGGAAAAAAACACCGGAGAAGAATTGCGTAACGTGATGTTGTATCAGATGCAGGGTGAAACCAATGTGCTTGGAATGATTCAGGCGGAAAGCGCGCAGATGAAACTGAATGCCGCCGCGCAGGAGATTCAAATTGATTTTGCCGAGGCGCGGCTGATTTCCTTTGATGCCAGCCGCCAAGGTTATTTATTTGCCAGGCATCTGCCGTTTGTTTTCAGCACCACTAATTTGAATTCCAAATTCGGCGGCAAGCCCAGTATTGGCAACATGACCTTTCTACAACTCCGTCAGGAATTACGGGACGTGCAGCGATTAAATTTTTCAGGCACCGTAAGTTCGTCGGCGACCGCCAGTGACTTGAAGCAATTCGGACTACGCGCCGGCACCAA
Source organism: uncultured Verrucomicrobia subdivision 3 bacterium (assembly GCA_903847285.1). Next base: position 14,367 of record CAINDH010000140.1, read on the forward strand.
CGCCACCCCGGCGGACATGGCGGCACTGATGAAAAAGGCGCGGCAAGTCCAGACGCAGCAGGCGGGCGAAATCCGCGTCATCATGAACCGGCAACTAGCCTTTTCTTTCGCGTGCTTTGGTTTTACGCTCATCGGTATTCCGTTGGGCATCCGCGTTCACCGGCGCGAGACGAATGTGGGCATCGGCATCGCGCTGATTCTGGTCGTGATTTTTTACGCCTTTGAAATGCTCGGCGATTCGCTCGCGTGGCATCCTGAACTTTACCCGCACCTCATTGTGTGGATTCCGGTCTTCCTCTTCCAAGGCGTCGGCGCCGTGCTGCTCTGGCGCGCGAACAAAGGAATTTGAAAACCATCGTGGCTGTTCGCCGAAGAATGAAGCTGATGAGGCCGGTGCAGCTTTTCTGCCGGTTGAAGTCTTACTGAGAGCTTCGTTTAAAAACTTTTCCCATATCCGCCTGGTCCACCGGCTTGATGAGCATCTCGTCAATGTTGACGTGCGGTTGACGGCTGGCGACCCAGACTAAAATTTCCGCGATGTCCGTGGCGACGAGCGGGTTTGTGCCTGCGTAAAGTTCCTTCGCTCGCTTCGCATCACCTTTGAAACGCACGAGCGCAAATTCGGTTTCCGCCAATCCCGGATCAATCGAGCTGACACGGATACCGCTGCCGAACAGTTCGTGCCGCAGCACGCGTGTGATTTGCAATTCGCCCGCTTTCGCCGCGCAATACGCCGAGCTACCCGCGTAAGCCGCCCGCGCAGCGAGCGAGCCGATGTTCAAAATGCTCGCGCCGTCGTCACGGGGCAGCAACGGCAGCGCCGCGCGCGTCACGCGCAGCACGCCGAGAACATTCGTCTGTAACATCGCCTCCCAGTCCGCGTCCTTGCCCTCTGCCACCGTGTCCGTGCCGTGCGCGCCACCAGCGTTGTTGATGAGGACGTGGAGGTGGTTTTTGATTTTAGATTTTGGATTGCCGAATTTTTTATTCGCCCAGTTAAAAAACGTTTCGACGCTGTCGGTGCTGCTGACATCCAGCGGATGAAAGTGCGCTTCTGTAGCGCCGGATTTTTTTTGCGTCCGCCGCAACTTTTTTCAAACGGTCAACCCGCCGTGCGCCGAGCAGCAACTTTGCGCCTTCCGCCGCGAACGCCGTTGCCGCCGCTGCGCCAAAGCCGCTGGACGCGCCAGTGATGAGAACCCATTTATTTTTCAGCGAGAATTTCATGGCGTGATTATTTTCGGGTTGTGGTTCAAGGGGGAAGTTTTGCGGGAAAATTATTTACCGTATTGCAGAGTTGTAGTGCCGAGCGTTGTTGACTTGTCCTCGAAGCGCGGCGGCAGGCTTGGTTTTCACTACGTTTTAGCGAGGGATGGTGGAGCCTAGGAGGCTCGAACTCCTGACCTTCTCATTGCGAACGAGACGCTCTACCAACTGAGCTAAGACCCCATCCACCAAAATCGCATCGCTAACTGATGACTGTGCTCGACGTTTTTTCATCAGGCAACTTTGCCATCCAAGTCAAGCACGGCTGATTATGCCCGCTACGGAAACAAGGGCAAGAATTTTCAACTTTGGGATGCGCACGGATTTGCAAAATAGGCTGATAGACCTTGCCGACAAGCGCGGCAACACCGCGCGCGACGCTGTGTGATTTTGCCACCACGGGCAAAAATCGCCAGCACCTTGGCTCGCCTGCGACGCTTCAGAATAAATTCTGCCCGCAAAATTTTCGTTTCTGCCCTGTAAAAACCGACTGTGGATAATTCGCCGTGCAAAATTCTTGCGGTGTGGCACTCACCCTGCTAAAAAACCGCGCATCACAGGTTCATCCAACGTTGGATTGGATTTCTGTTTCACTGACCACAACTACAACACACGACCATGGCCAAATATAAATTAGAATACCTCTGGCTCGACGGCTACGAACCCGTCGCCAACCTACGCGGCAAAACTCAAATCAAGGAGTTCGCCAAATTTCCGAAACTCGAAGAACTCCCGATGTGGGGTTTTGACGGCAGTTCGACGCGCCAAGCCGAAGGCCGCACGTCTGATTGCATGCTCAAGCCCGTTGCCGTTTATCCCGACACCACCCGCAAAAACGGCGTGCTCGTAATGTGCGAAGTCATGATGCCGGACGGCAAGACGCCACATCCGAGCAACGCCCGCGCGACCATTCTCGATGACCCCGGCGCTTGGTTCGGTTTCGAGCAGGAATATTTTCTCTACAATGACGGCGTGCCGCTGGGCTTTCCCAAAGGCGGCGGCTATCCGTATCCGCAAGGTCTTTACTACACCGGTGTCGGCTACGACGCAGTCGGCTGCATCGCACGCGAAATCGTTGAGAAGCACCTCGATCTCTGTCTCGATGCCGGTATCAATCACGAAGGCATCAATGCCGAAGTGGCCAAGGGCCAGTGGGAATTCCAGATTTTCGGCAAAGGCTCCAAGCACGCCGCTGACCAAATGTGGGTGGCCCGCTACCTTCTCATGCGCCTCTGCGAAAGCTACGGCGTGGACGTGAACTTCCACTGCAAACCCCTCGGCAAAGACGTGGATTGGAACGGTTCCGGCATGCACTCCAACTTCTCTACCACGCACCTACGCGAAGTTGGCGGCAAAGAATACTTTGAAGCCCTCATGGCCGCGTTCGATAAATATAAAAACGAACACATCGCCGTGTATGGCCCGGACAATCATCTCCGCCTTACCGGTCTGCATGAAACGCAGTCCATCGACAAATTCAACTACGGCGTTGCGAACCGCGGCGCGTCCATTCGCGTTCCGCACAGCTTCGTTAACAACGGCTATAAAGGCTACTTGGAAGACCGTCGTCCAAACTCGCAGGGCGACCCCTACAAGATTGCCAGCCGCATCTTGCAGACCATAGCCACCGTGCCCACCGGCAAGAAGGCCAAGAAGTAACTCAACCTCCAGTGATTGAACTGGGCAACGGCGCGAACGCAAGTTCGCGCCGTTTTTTTGTATTCGAAATCCACACTTGCCGCCGAGAAAAAATTTGCTAGATTCGCCCTCCATTTCGCCGCACCGGTTGGCGGCGGATGGTCGGTGGCCTCGGTAGCTCAATGGTAGAGCAGTTGACTCTTAATCAATTGGTTTCCGGTTCAAGTCCGGACCGGGGCACCACCTCTCAACTCC
>CAINDH010000141.1 GCA_903847285.1 uncultured Verrucomicrobia subdivision 3 bacterium
AACTGCTTCTGCCTTTCACCGTCAACTGCACTCACGCTCACACCAGCCAAATGAACATCGTCCTGAATTGGGGGATGTCAAGGTGGTCAGATGTGTGTTTTCTCCTAATGTTCGAAATGGGTGGATTATTGATTTCCTGACAGAATTAAACAGCTTGAAACTAGGGTGTAAAAATTTGCACGCGTTAGCAGTTTGCGTTAGCAGGTGGGCGCTTTATTGACGCTTCTAAATTGTGAACACATTGATTCTATTGAATAGAATCGAAATTGGAGCGGGTGAAGGGAATCGAACCCTCGTCTCAGCCTTGGGAAGGCCACATTCTACCATTGAACCACACCCGCTCGATGAATATTCATTTGTTCTAGCAGACTGGCTGTCGGGTTGCAACCGCTTTGCGTCTTTAGACGAACGCTTCCAGTTGCCCGATGGCCTTGCGCAAAGCCTGTTCCACCGTCGCTTGACGTTCGCCCAGATTGATTTTACCGCCTTCAATTTCATGGACGTAAAAACTGTCCACCGCCGCGCCGCGTTCCGTGACGATGCGGGCCGCAGAGATGTCCAGCCGCAGTTCCGCGAACGTCTGTGAGATGCTGTGCAACAGGCCCAGCCGGTCTTCGGTCTCGATCTCGATGAGGGTCCGGTCTTCGGAGGCGTCGTTGTCGAACCGGATCTGGGTGCCGATGTGTTCTCCGATGTAGCCAGCGTAAAGCGGCGTGGCGCGAGCCTGCCGCGCGATCAACTGGTGCAGATCCACTTCCTCGCCGGTGAGGACGGTTTCCAGCAGTTCGGAAAACTTCTCGCGTTGTTCGCGGCTGGCAGTCGTGCCAGTGCGTCCGTCGTTCACGAAAAATGTGTCGAGCGCGATGCCGTCAGCGCGGGTGAAAATCTGCGCGCCCAAAATGTTCAGCCCGGCCGCGCTCAGAGTGCCGGCAATCTTCCCGAACAACCCGGCGCGATCCCAGGTGCAGATCTTCACGAAGCTATAACCGCGATCCGGCTCATCAATCCACGCGGTCACTGGCGCGAGCGTCCGCCGGTTTTCCACGATGAGCCGGTGCATGAAGCGGTGCGCTAGTTCAAGGTCATCTTCGATCTGCGCGGCGGTATGGATGTCGAAATAGCGCGGCGGCAACAGGCGAAAATGGGCATCGAGCTCTTCGTCGGTGATGCGGGCGGGGGTGAGTCCGCGGACTTCGGCGCGCAACTCGGCGCGAGCATTTTCCGTGGCACGACGGAATTCCGTGCCGCCCTCCAACAACGTGAGGGTGCGAGAATGTAACTGCCAGAGCAGCGAATCTTTGAAGCCGCTCCAGAGCTGGTCACTTGTGCCCTGAGAATCAGCGAACGTGAGCAAGGTCAACAGATTCAATTTTTCCGGCGTGCCGATTTCGCGGGCCAGAGTGCGGATGACAGTGACATCATCCAGATCGCGCCGTTGGGAAGTGATGGCGAGGAGCAAATGTTTCTGCACCAGAAAATCTAATGTGCTGGTAGCGCTGGCATCCAGACGCAGCCGACGGGCGGCGCGCATGGCGAGCGAGGCGCCCACCTCGGCATGGCGGCCCTTTTCGTGCGGCGCGGCCTTGCCGACATCGTGCAACAATAGCGCGAGGTAAAGCAGTCCGGGGCGTTCGAGCTGTTGAAAAATGGGTTCGTAGTGGCTGTATGGCTGAGCCGTGGACTCCCAAATTTTATCAAGTTGTTCGAGGCAGACGAGCGTGTGTTCGTCCGCCGCATATTGATGGTAAAACTCGTGTTGCACGAGGCAGGTGAGCTTGCCGAATTCAGGAATGTATTTGCCTAGAAAATTCACCTCGTGCATCGCACGCAAAACCGGCGCGACCGCGCCGCGTTTTTCCAAGATCGTCAAGAACGTCTCGCGGATGTGTTCGTCATGCAGAAATTTTTTATCCACGAGCGCAAGCTGGTTACGGATGAGCTGGGCGAGGTCGGGATGCAGCGGTAATCCGCGTTGTTGCGAGAAAAGGAACACGCGCATCAAGCGGCGTGGCGAATCGCGGAAGATGCGGTTATTCGCGGCACAGATGTCCGTGTCGGTGAAAATGAAGCCGTCCACCGGCTCCGGCGGTTTCCGGCGGCGACGAGGCAGGAGCGCCCGAAGTGAAAGTTTTTTCTGCGAGACCGGCAGCAGCGCCATGCGTTGCTCCAACGTGCGGGTGATGAGAAAAATATTTCGCATATGCACATAGAGATCGCGCATGAACTCCTCGATGCGCTTGCTCGGTGAACGCTCGCTGTAGCCAAGATTGCTCGCGACGGCAGGCTGTAAATTTTTCCCCAGCACATCCTGCGGCCGGTTCGTGTAGTAGTGCAGCTCCGTCCGCACGCGTAACAAAAAATTATAAGCAGCCTCGAGCTGCTTACGTTCGGCGGCATGGAGAAATTCCTTCTGCTGCAGATCATCCAGTGAACGCGTGCGGTGCTTGAAGAAGGCCATCCATGGCAGGTTCTGGAAATCACGCAAGCCGCCGCAGCCGTTTTTGATGTTCGGCTCTTGCATGCAGGCCGAGTTCCCGTGCTTGGTGCGACGGGCGGCTTGGTCTTCGATACGCGCGGCGATGTATTTTTCCTCGTAACCCACCACACATTTGGCCACGACGGTTTTTTGCAGTTTGGCAAACAGACTTTCGCTACCGACGATCAAACGCGCCTCGATCAACGAGGTTTTGGACTGCATATCCGTGTTCGCCACCTTGACGCAATCGTCGAGGTCGCGGACGGAATAACCGATCTTCAGACCCATGTCCCAGAGCGGATACAAAATGCCATCCATGATTTTCCCCAAAGCTGGCAGGGGCTTTCCTGCGACAACCTGACCGACGTGCAGGAACATGAAATCAATGTCGCTGTGCGGGTTCAATTCCGCGCGGCCGTAGCCGCCGATGGCGACCAGTGCGATGGCGGGAAATTCTTTTTGCGCTTGCGCGGACAACGTAGCTTTCGCCGTGTCCCAGAGATGCCGCACCAGCGCGTCAAGAATCGCCGCGCGCGCCTGGCAAACCTCGCGACCGCCAGCGCCGGCCCGGTGCAGCAGCTTGAGCCGAGCGGTCTCGACCTTGAGGAAATTTTTATAACGCGCAAGTTTTTCCGCCGCGTCCGCATTGGGCGCGAACGACAGGCGGGCTTCGGCGGCGGCTTCGATTTTTTTCAGCAGATCCTGCACGGGCGGATAAGTTGCGGGCAAAGCGATTTGAAGGCAAGCCGCCGCAATCATTTTCGTGCTCGTTCTCGGTTCCTATTTCGAAAGAAAGAAGGATTTGAAACGTGGCGAAACCTTGTCGCGCGCGCGGCGTCTACTAGAATTCACTGATGTTGGCCAACCCCGACCCCGATGCCGCCCTGATGCTCCGCGTGAAGCGGGGCGACCGTGCGGCATTTGCGACTTTGGTCGAGAATTACCAGCAGCCGCTGCACAACTTCATCCACCGCACTCTGCGCGACGAGGCGGAGGCGGATGACTTGGCGCAGAATGTTTTTCTCCAAGTCTGGAAATCTCGCGACCGCTACGAGCGCACAGCCAAGTTTTCCACCTGGCTCTTCACCATCGCGCGCAATCTTTGCCTGAATGAAATCCGCCGCCGCACGCGGCATCCCGCCGAATCGCTGGAGGAAACGCACAGTGAACACGACGATCAGCCGCAGCGGCAATATGAGGATAAGAAAGTTTTTCTCCCGACGGAAAACGCGTTGCACGGCGAGCTGGCCCAAAAAATCGAGGAGGCTCTGGCTGAATTGCCCGAAGCCCAGCGCACCGCCATCCTGCTTTGTCGGCAGGATGAATTGAGCTACGAAGAAATCGCCAAAGTGCTGGATTGTTCGCTGTCCGCCACCAAATCCCTGATCCATCGCGGCCGCGAAACACTCAAGGAAAAGCTCAAGCCATACTTACAAACCGGTGATTGGAGCAGTCCCGAGTGAGATGCCTTCGCAAGTTTAAGCCTCGCCCCCGCACAATTCCGCCTTTTGGGTTTGACCACGGTTGCCTGCGCTGGTTACGCTAAACAACCTCTATTTCAATTTATGATCGGAACAATTCGCAAACATTCAAAGGTGCTTTGGTGGGTAATCATCGGCGCTGTCATCATTACGTTCGTTTTCTGGGGAGCCAGCCCTTCATCCGTTGGTAAAGGCGGCGCAAGAGCCATCGGCGACTTCGGCTCCATCAACGGCAAGAAAATCACCCAGACTGCTTATGTGGGGGCCATGAACGAATTCCGTTTGTTCTACCTGTTCCACTACGGCCAGATGCCGGATAAAAAATCCAACGTGACCGAGGCGGACATCGAACGCGAAACTTACATCCGCCTACTGCTCACGCAAAAAGCCGAAGAAATGGGCGTCCACGTCAGCGATGAAACCGTGGCGTCTGCAGCGGCGCAGATGATCCGTTCGCTTTCCCGCGGCGGCCAGCAAGTGACTATGGAATCGTTCGCCAAGCAGGCATTGACCCCGAACGGCATGACTGTAGCCGACTTCGAAAATTTCGTCCGGCACGATCTGGTGATTCAGCAACTCGTCCAAGCGCTCGGCTTGCCTGGCGCGCTCGTCACGCCTCAGGAAGCGGCCTCGATCTATCAGCGCAACCATCAAGAGGTCTCCGCGCAAATCGTTTATTTTCCCGCGACCAATTACCTCGCCGCCGTGAAGGCCACTCCTGAAGCCGTGGCACAATTTTACACGAACTACCTTGCGGCTTACCGCCTACCGGAGCGCGTGCAGGTCAGCTATGTGAGCTTTGACATTTCCAATTTCGTTGAACAAGCCAAGGTGGAACTTGCAAAGACCAATCTCGATGCGCAAGTTGACCAAGCGTATCTGCAGAGTGCCGCACAGATCGCCCAGATGTTTCCCGAAGCCAAGACGACCGCCGAACAAAAGGCCAAAGTCCGCGAGACCATCATCAACCAGCGTGCCATGGGTAATGCCCGGGTCGTGGTCAACGATTTCGCCAAGGCCGTTTTTGAAGTGACGCCTGCCAGCGCCGCCAATCTAGCTACGGTCGCCAAGCAAAAAGGTTTAACCGTGCACGTCACCGCGCCCTTCAGCCTCGCCGAAGGCCCGCAGGAATTTGCCGCGCCGGAAGGCTTCACCAAGGCCGCCTTCAGCTTGACGGCCGATGCACCGTTCGCCAATCCGCTGGCGAGCAGCGAAGCCATCTACGTCATGGCACTGGCCAAACAACTGCCCAGCGAAATTCCCGCCCTCGCAGACATCCGCGACCGCGTCACGGCAAATTTTAAATTTGTCGAAGCTCGCCAGCTTGCGCAGAGTGCCGGAACCAATTTCGCTATCACGGCCAAAATCAAGATGGCCACCGGCAGCAGCTTTGCTTCCGCCGCCGTGGCTGCGGGACTTTCGCCGCAAGTATTGCCGCCGTTTTCCCTCAGCACACGCGAACTTCCACAGCTGGGCGAACTCGCGGATTTAAATCAGGTCAAGCAAGCCGCGTTCTCAACGGCAGCCGGCCAATCCAGCGCTTTCGAAGCAAACAACGCCGGCGGCTTCGTCCTGTTCGTCCAGTCGCAATTGCCCGTTGATCAGTCCGTCATGAACGCCGAGCTGCCGCAATTCACCGCCGAACTTCGCCGCTCGCGCGAAAACGAAGCGTTCAACCAATGGCTCCAAATCGAGGCCAGCCGCGAGCTAGGCGACACTCTGTTGGCTCGCCGCGCGCCGGCCGGACGTTAAGCGACGTGAGCGCCGTCATCAAACTGTCGTCACCGGCCACCCGCGAGTTTTGGGAAATCCCCGTGCTGTTCGAGGACGGGGATTTACTCGCCCTAGAGAAGCCCGCGCGGCTTTTGACTTCGCCCGACCCTCTGGATCTGGCGCGACCCAGCCTGATGAAGCTGCTGCACGCCGCCATCGCTGCAAAAAAACCGTGGGCTGCCGAGCGCAACCTAGATTATCTCAACCCCGCTAACGAATTGGATGCCGACGTCACGGGCGTTCTGTTGCTCGCCAAAAACAAACCAGCCTTCATCGCGTTGGCTAACTTATTCAGTTCAGGCAAAGCGCAGCTCAAATATGTCGCCCTTGTGCGCGGCGAAATGCTGGAACAGGAATTTGAAGTGGATGCCAAACT
>CAINDH010000142.1 GCA_903847285.1 uncultured Verrucomicrobia subdivision 3 bacterium
GAGATGCTGGTTGTTCAGGATGATGGCCTTGGCGTTGATCTTCTCGACATGCGCAGTGGCAAGTTCCTGGATGTTCATCAGGAACGAGCCGTCGCCGTCGATGTCGATAACCTGCTTGTCCGGGAACGCGACCTTCACGCCGAGCGCGGCGGGAAAGCCGTAGCCCATCGAGCCAAGGCCGAGGCTGCTGACGAATTGGCGGGGGAACTTGTATTTATACCATTGCGCGGCCCACATCTGATGTTGGCCGACGCCGGTGGTGATGTAGGCATCACCCTTGGTGAGGTCGTAAAGTTCTTCGATGACCATCTGCTGCAAGATGACGTCGCTTTCCTTGCCCTTCATGTGGTCGATCATGTGGTCGCTGTTCGCGATCTCAGGCGTGATGCGGTAGTTGAACGGCGCTTTCTTTTTCCATTCGCCGATCTGCGCGAGCCACGCGGTGTGCTTCTTGGCAACCGGGCGCTTGGCGATGAGTTTGTTGAGGCGCGTCAACGCGTCCTTGATGTCGCCGACGATGGGCAGATGCGCCTTGCGGTTTTTGTTCAACTCCGCCGCGTCAATGTCCACGTGGACAATCGTGCCGCTCTTGCAAAACTCCTCGAACTTGCCGGTCACGCGGTCGTCGAAACGCACGCCGAACGCGAGCAGCAAATCCGCGCCGTCTTTCAACTTCACTTGCGGGTCGTTGAAGGTCGCGCGTTTTTCGTATTCACCATTGACCGCCCAGTTCGCCACGGCGGAACCGTGCATCCCGAGCCAGCGCAGCGAGAGTAGATTCTCTTCCGGGAAACCGCCAAGACCCATGAGCGTGGTCGTCACCGGGATGTTGCAGGCTTCGGCAAACTTCTTGAGTTCCGCCGCCGCACCGCTGGTGATGATACCGCCGCCGCAATACAACACGGGACGTTCGGCCTTCTCGATGAGGCCGATGATTTCATTCAACGCGAGGTCGTCCGCCTTCAAGTCGGGCTGGTTGTAACCGCGCAAACCTTTTTTCACTTCTTCCAAAGTCGGCCAGACGGGTTGCGCCTTGGCTTGCTGAACGTCTTTCGGAAAATCAATCACCACCGGACCGGGGCGACCGGATTGCGCGATGTAAAAGGCTTCCTTCACGATGCGCGGAATGTCGTTGATGTTCGTGATGAGATAGCTGTGCTTCACGATGGGTAACGTCACACCGATCATGTCGGTCTCTTGAAACGCGCCGCGACCGATCATCGCTTGTGTCACCTGGCCGGTGATGGCGATGAGCGGGCAGGAATCCATGAAGGCATCCGCGATGGCGGTGACCAGATTCGTCGCGCCGGGACCGCTGGTTCCCATGCACACGCCGGCCTTGCCGGTGACGCGCGCATAACCTTCCGCCGCGAAACTGCCGCCCTGTTCATGGCGCGGGAGAATGGTGCGGATCTTGGAGTGCGTGAGCGACTGGTGAATCTCCATGCTCGCGCCGCCAGGGTAGGCAAAAATGACTTCGACTTGCTCGCGTTCGAGGGCTTCGACGAAGATGTCGCGGCCAAACATGGCCGGGCCGACTTCGGCGCGTTTCTTCGCGGCGGGTTTCACAGATTTAGATTTGGCGGATTCAGTTGCTTTGCTCATGTGTTTGCTTTGGTTGTGGCGGTCGGCCAAGGGTAACAAAAAACCCACAGCCGTTTCCAGCCGTGGGTTCTTGTTAAATTCGACTTCAACAAGCGCCAACGGCGTCGCTAACTACTACAGCGACGACCAGTGTGACAACTTGTGTGACGTTTTTCAACATTGCGGGTGCAGTTTATGCGAATCCCCTGCCCGGTCAAGCGCCGAGTCAGAATCCCCGCCGCGAGGTTGCGGGCGGAGCCTTGGGTTTCTCTTTCTTCCGTTTCTTGATTTCTTTTTTCTGACTGCGATTGCCTTTTGCCATATCCACAGGCTAGGCAGGTTCCAACCGGCTTTACAATAGCAGCCAAGGTTTATTTCGACGCAAACGCCTTGAAATCGAAATAAAAAAACTAAAAGAATTTTGAAAATAAATCACCCCAGCGCCTTGACAGTTGGATAAAGCGGGCGAAGGTGTCTTTGGCTGGTGTGAGCGTGAAAGTCGGTTGACAGTAGCAGGCAGTGTTAGAGATGGTTGCAGTTAGTTCGGTTGCAATAGTGAGTTGCAGTGTCTGAAGTCGGTCAGTTGGTAGCTACGCCCACGCCAGCCACTTCTTCCTCTCCCTATTGGGTCACAACGCCTTTTTTATCAACGCCAGCAAGTCCGCGTGACTTTCTACGGCTTTAAACTGAGGGAATTCCGCCTTCACCTTTTCCGGAGAATGGATGAGGAAACCCAAGTCCGCCTCGCCGAGCATCGCGGTGTCGTTGTAGGAATCACCAGCGGCGATGACGCGGTAGTTCAGTGATTTTAGCGCAACGACGGCTTTCTGCTTCTGGTTCGTCTGACGCAGTTCGTAACCGGTGATGCGGTCATCTTGCACAAGCAAGCGATGGCAGAACAGCGACGGCCAGTTCAACTGCTTCATCAACGGCTGGGCGAATTGTTCAAACGTGTCGGACAGGATGATGACCTGCACGAGCGATCGGAGTTCATCGAGAAATTCTTTGCCACCAGGCAACGGCTTGAGTGTGCCGATGACATTCTGGATGTCGGGAAGTTTGATGCCATGCTTGTCGAGGATGCCAATGCGGTAGTTCATCAGCTTGTCGTAGTCTGGTTCTTCGCGCGTGGTGCGGCGCAATTCCGGGATGCCGGTTTTCTCGGCAACGGCTATCCAGATCTCCGGCGTGAGCACGCCTTCCATGTCGAGGGTGACGATGACTTGTTTCATGGGCGCGGAGTTTTTCAAAATGCAGCCGAGCTGTCCAGCTTCCGAAATCATTTCAATTCCAGATGCGCCGCGCGTAATTCCGCCATCCGTTTCTGCGCCGATAGGAAATCCGGCCGAGCCACGAGCGCATTGCTGAAACAATTCACCGCATTTGTCCAGCTTTCCCGCCGCTCAAAGAAAACACCGAGATTGAATTGCACGTCAGCATTGCGCGGTTCCAGCGTGGCGGCAGCCTGCAAATGCTGGAGCGCGCCGGCTTGATCGCGGAACGCCAGCAGAATCATACCGTAGTTGAACTGGCTTTGCGGAAAGCGCGGCTCGATTTCCACCGCGCTGCGATACAACACCACCGCGTGCGTCAACTGGCCATTCATCTCGTAGGCTTTGCCGAGAACATTCGCGGCGACGTAATTATCCGTCGTCACGTCGAGCGCATGCCGGAAGAGCGTGATGCTGTCGCGCCAATGGCTGACTTGTCGCGGCGTGGTCAGCAAGCAGCTCAGCAACGCCACTGACGCCAGCGTTGCGCCGATAATCTTCCCGCTCGGTAGACGTGAAAAAAATTCCGCCGCGCCCCACACCACTACAATTAACAAGCCGATGGCCGGCAGATAAGTGTAACGGTCGGCCATGCTTTGCGCGCCGACTTGCACGAAGCCGATTGTCGGCACGAGAATTCCAAGAAACCAAAACCAGCCCGACGCCAGCCATGGACGCGTGCGCAACAACAGCACGGCCAGCACCGTCACCAGCAGCACCAGCAGCACCGAACCGATGACCGCCAGCACCGGCCAGTGATAGACGTAGGGATAAACCGGCGAGAGTTCCGCCGGCCAAAATGTTTTTGAGATATAGCGAGCATACGTCACCGGCACGTTGGCCAGACGGTAATTCCATTCCACCGAACTCACCGCGCCGCCGCCGTGTTGCGCCAAAAACGTCGCTACGCAGCTCGCCAACGAAAGCGCGAAGAACGGAATTTTTTCCACCAGCAGCCGTTGCAAAAATTGAACCTTGAAACCTGAAACCTCAAACCGATTCAGCGGCCACACGTCCAACAGCAACAATACGAACGGCAGCGTTACCGCCATCGGCTTGCTCATCAGCGCACAGCCAAAAAATAAAAGCGCGAGCAGATAAAAAGCCTTTGGCCTGGAGCCTTGACCTTCGGCCTTTCGCGCATAACACACCAACGTCAGCAGAAAAAAGAATGCGCACAAAACATCTTTCCGCTCCGAGGCCCACGCCACGGATTCCACGCGCAGTGGATGCCATGCAAACAATGCCGCCACCACCGCGCTCCGCCAGATGGCGCCAGTCGTGTTACGCAGCAGCACGAACACCAGCAACGCATTAGCCGTGTGCAACAACAGGTTCACCAAGTGATGCCCGCCGGCGTTGAGACCGAAGAGTGTGCAATCCAGTTGATGCGAGAGCCAGGTGAGCGGATGCCAGTTCGCCGGTGTGGTGGTCGTGAACGCCCACGCGAAATTTGCCAGGCTCAAGCCGGTGTTGACGTGTGCGTTACTGGAAACATATTCATCGTCATCAAAAATGATGAACGGATGCGTGGTGACCGGCCAGTAAAGCGCGAACGTGCCCAACGCCAGCACCAGGCAGATGAGAAAAAAGATTTTGCGGTCTTGGCGCGCGGCGTTCATTCGTCAAAGCCACACGGATTCGCGCTGACGCTGGTGGAAGCGGCACGTCTCCGAGTAACCGACGGAGCGCGCAAGTTCCAGCGCCTCGATGAAGTTCATGCCCACCTCCTCCGGCGCGTGCGCGTCCGAGCCGAACGTAATGGGTATGTGCCGGGCGAACGCCAACTGGAGCAGTTCACGGCTGGGATAAATTTCTTTGCAGTCCTTCCGCAAGCCGGCGGTGTTCAGTTCGATGGCGCATCCAGCCCTCGCGACGGCGTCGAGAAAATGTTCATAGAGCGGCGTGCACTCCTGCGCGGGCCGGATGCCAAATTTTTTCGGCAGGTCCGCGTGGCCGATGATGTCGAACAGTTTTGATTCCGCCGCCATGGCCAGCCGCTCGAAATAAATCTTCCAGACGTCGAACGCGTCGCGCTTTTTCCACTCGGAAAGCTTCGCTGGATTATCAATGTCCCACGACTCGGAAACGTAATGCACACTGCCGATGAAATAATCCCACGGATGCCGCGCCGCCAGTTTTTGAATCCATTCCTCGTGGCCGGGCAAATAGTCCACCTCCAGCGCCAGACGGATGGTGAGTTGCGGAAATAATTTTTGGGCTAGCTGAACTTTGGCGACGTATTCATCCAACTGCCGGTCAAACATCCGCCAGTTATCAAAGCCATCGCGCGCCATCGGCGAGTGATCTGAGAAGCCGATTTCCGTGAGACCCGCGGCCTCGGCGCAGCGTGCATATTCCACCGGCTCACCGACCGCATGGCGGCACAGTGGCGTGTGCATATGGTAATCGGCAGGCAACAACTGCATCGCGTGAGTTTCAAGTTTCGGGTTTCAACTTTCAAGCGTTGATTCCTCAAAACTGCGGGCCAACACCCTACTCTGTCCGCTCTTCATGGAGAACGGATGCGGAAGAACTTCTGCATCGCGGAAGGATTGATCGCGTTGGTGAATTGCACCAAGCCCCCCGCGTTGGAAAAATTCGTAGCCACATCCAGCCACGTCAACAGGTTGGTAGAGCTTTGAAACACCCACGGCTGGTTCGCCAGCGCAGTTGCGGAGAACGTAAGATTGCTCGCGCCGACCACGAATTGAAAATTTCCAAATAGTGGCGGCGGCAGGTTGGTGAACACTGCTGTCACGCTCGCATTGTTCGTGGGCATAATGAATAGCGTGGTGGGCGCAGTCGCGCTGCTCACCCCTGCTCCGCTCCAGCCAGCGAAAATTTTCCCGCTCGGCGGCGCGCTGGCGGCAAGCGAGACAATGGAGCCCGCGCCAAATTTCCCGCCGCCGCTGCCATTGCTCACGCTCAGCGTGTAGGCACTCGCGGAATTGGTTTTCCAAAATTGCAGCAACTTTTGCAGCGCGAGGGGCGCGTTTGTTGGAGTGGGGCGGCCGAGTTGGTCGCCGGCGTTGATGCCGTGGCAGTTCGCACACGTCCGCACTTCACCGGGACGGAAGGTGACCCAGTAACGCTCTTTCACCACGCTGTCGTTGGCGTTCGTGCCGGTGAGTTGCCAAGTCACGGCGCGATTCGCGGGAACGATCGTCGCCTGCGAGCCGTCGGGCATCAACTCGGTGCCGCCGATGGGCGGAGCGATTTTGGAGCTGGCGTAGTTGAACGCTGCCGAGTCATGCATCGGCGTGGCGAGCACGCGACGGCCGGGGACGGCTCCGCCGGTCGGGCCGTTGGTGTAGCCGCGCAAGTAATCCGCTTGAAGGAATTGCAAATGCGTGATGTCGTAAATTTTCCCGCTGTTGGCGATAGAATTCGTGCCGCCGGGAATCCGCAAATTGTAAGGCTGTTGTTTGTCGTTGCCGTCGCGCGCGGTCACGTTACGGCTGATGACAAGCGCAAGGCCGCGATTCGCGAGGTCGGCCTGAAACGTGTTCATGTCCATGTTCGCGGCAGCAAAACCATTCTGCTCGATGCTCGCCACGCCGGGATTCCACGGCGTGGGAACAGATCGCGAACGCACTTCCACCGGCTGCAATTCCCAGAGCGCGTTCGTGTGATTGATGCGGTTGGTGCCCGCCCAGTAAACGGCGTTATTCGTCAGCGCGCCGGCGATGAGAAACTGGTTTGTGAAATGAAACGGCGACGCAGCACTGTTCGTCAGCAGCATCAGCTTGTAGCTGTAGGCGGATTTCGGAAACGTGGCGGTGCCGAGATTGGTGTCGAAGCCGCCGGGGTAAATCGAAATCGGCGTGACCGCTGAAATGAATTTTCCATGGGACATCGGCAGCGGGTTTCGGTAGTTCAAGCCGCCGCCGCTCGCGGTGACGTAGAAGCACGTCATGCTGTCCGGGTTCAGCGACGGCGGGCCGACGAGTCCGACGATGCGGCCCGAAGCATGGGCGCCGGTCGTTGGTGAAAAATCCGGCGCGTCCACGCCGTAGTAGGTTCCGTTCGTGCGCGAATCCTCGGCGATCTGGAACAAGCTTTCAAAGACGTTGGTGTTTGCTGCCAAGACGCCGGCGGCATTGCGCGTTGTGAGGTTGTTGAACGAAAATAAATTCGTGTCCCCGATAAATGAACTGTTCATTGTGGTGGAAGTAAACTCGTGCCGGCCCATGTGATTGATGATTTCCTCCTCGCCGCCAGCCTCCGGCAGCATCCACGGGAGAAAAATGTTTAAAGCATTGCCGTTCACGCCCAGCGCGAGGCGATTGGTGGTGTCGTAGTTGCGTGGCTCGGGAAAACTTTCCGTGACATATGGCACGGTGGTCGCGTTCGCGGCCTCGCTGGTGAAATTATAAGAGCCGTTGTTGTTCGTGCCGAGGCGGTCGTCGGTGGCGTTAGCGTCCTGCACGAGATGATCCCAGCGCGTTTCGATGACGCGGCCGAAGCTATCCACGAAGGGATTGAACGCGCCGCTCGGCGTATGGTTCAGCACACGCAAATCGCCCGCCGCCGGATCGAGGCTGTATGTGCCGGTCACGCTCGGCTTGCCGCGATACTCCTCAAGCTGCGGATACAGATTTGTCATGCCTCCGAACGGACGGTCGGTCATGAAAATGATGCGGTCATCCGTGGCGTATGTCGGATTGACGTTGTTGAAATTCGTCGGCTGGTTCGAAACCTTGACAATCGCGGGAACGGTGCTCGTATTCGCGACGACAGCGGCGAGATTGGTGACTTCGTAAAGCTGCCAGTGGAATTGTGTCACGTCGTTCGAGCTAGTAGGGGCACCGACTACCATGCTGAAGATCGCCTTCCTGCCCAGCCAGTGAACCGCCGGGTCGCGCACACCGATGCCGATGCCGTCCTGCACGCCGTTTGTGCCGAAACCGGCGCGGCGCGTCAGGTTCACGAGGCCGAGGTTGGTCGTCATCAGCCACAAATCGCCGCCACGCCCGGCGTGCTCCGTGTCGGCGACCTGATTGCCGAACGGCGAGACTACCGAGACGAACGTGTTGGAGACATTGCCGTTGTTCTCATGCGGCATTTGCACCTGCGTGACGAAGACGATGGGGTTAGTCAGCGTCAGCGCACTGGCGGCGGACGCGAGCCAGACAAACAATAGCGCAGCAAAAAAGTTTTTCCCAATCGGCGGCAGAATTTTCATGGCTCAAGTCTAACGCGACTGGAGACGACTTCCATACGCCGGTCGGCTTATTCTTTCAGGGCCGCATCAACCGGAAAAGTTTTTGATCCACCATCGGAATGGTGGCGGTCTGGCCGTTGGTGAAGAAGAGCGGCGGAAACGGTGAGAGCGTCCACGGCCCAGCGGCGTCCGGCGCAGACTCGATGAAAAATCCGTCGAGATCGAGCGGCCACGTCACGACGACGTTTTCGGAGTCTACTGGCTGAATGCTCAAGTGCGGCGCAACGGGCAGCACACGGACGCGCACGGGCGCGGACCAGGTGCGCGCGCCGAAGTTGTCAATTGCGCGTGCGGAGAACGCGTGGTCGCCGACGGCCACATTCGTCACGGTCAGGACATAAGGCGCGTTGGATGCCTGACCGATGATGAGGTTGCCAGAATAAAAATTCACCAAGCGGATTCCGTCAGGATCGCTCGCGGCGGCGGCGAGCAGCACGTTGGTCGGCACGATGAAATAATTACCGTCCGCCGGATTGGTGAGCGCAATGTTGGAAAGCGTGTTGGTCGGCGGATTGATGGCGAAGTTGATCACGCTATTGGCGGAGACGGTGATGCCATCGCTGACATTGAAGGTGAATCCATCAAGGCCAGTGGCGTTGTTGCTCGGTGTATAAGTCAGGTCGGGTGGTGTCCCGGCAAGCGAGCCGCGTGTGGGCGGAGTGACGATGGTGAAATTGAGCGCGTCGCCGTCGGCGTCGGTGCCGGTGAGCGTGAGATTCGTCGGTGTGTTTTCCCAGAGGTTCACGTTTTGCGGCAGCGCGACGGGCGGGCGGTTGATGATGGGCGGCGGCGTGCTGTCGAAGGAATAAATCGTGCCGCTGCTGGTGCCGATAAAAACAACATTGCCCACCGTGGTGATGCCGCCGCCCTGCCCGAGCGCGTTGGTAAGGCCGGGTGCAAACGGAAAATCCAGACCGGAGCCTTGATTGAATTGTGACCAGTCGCGTCCGTTCGGCGAACGATAGACGCCGCCTTGCAGTAAATAATTCTGGTTCATGAACGTGTAGGAAACGCCGGACGGCGGCGTGACGATGCGCCCCGAACCGAGGCTGGCGAGAAACCCGTTCGTCGCGGCAAAGTAGGAACCATCCGCCGGCCGCCAACCAATGAGGCTGCAACCATTCCAGTTTGTGTAACCGGCAAACTGGCCAAGCAAATAATTGTTCAGTAGAAAATTTCCGTAGTGATCCAGCCCGCCAATGCGCGCATCGCCGATGCGGCCGAGCGGATTCACGGTGTTGGTGCTGGTGAAATTCGGATCGAGGCTCGACCACGTAACTCCGTTGTTGGTGGTTTGCAAAAAGCCGCCCGTCTCGGTGCCGATGACCACCCGATTGTTCCAACCGGCTAGAATGGAAAACAATGCGCCGAACGTGCCTTGGCCAGAAGGCATGGGCAAATAATTTGTCGGCACGCGAGCGTTGATGTCGAACGCAGTGAAATTTTTCCCGCCGTTTGTGCTGCGGTAAGCGTAGGGATAAAAGCCAGAGCAAGCCCACAGTGAGCCATCCGGGGCGATGGAGAAATTTCCAACATTGCTGGTGTAGGGATAAGTTTTACCCGTGATGGCGGATGCTTGCCAGAGTTGGTTCGTCTCATCCCACCAATAAAAAACTGGGAGCGTGTTGGTGGATGAGCCAGGCGGATTGAACTGGATGTTTGTGGTGCTGGCGCTGACCTGACTGCCGACGATAACAATCGTGCCCTGCGGCGTGACGACCAAGTTCGCGCAAGCGAAGCCGTTGGTGTTGGTGTTCGCGTTCCATAGCGGAAAGCCCGTCATGGGCAAGTTCGTAAAATTTTTATCCGCGAGCGACGCGCGATAAACGCCGTCGAGAAGGGTGGAATAACAGATGTTCGTGCCGTCCGAGGCGAGCCTTGGCCCGGCAGGATTATTTAGCGTGACGTGCCCCCAATTACTCCAGCTGTCAGCGCGGGCAGACGCCGCCAACAAACAAACGCTGGCAAGCAGGGAAAAAAAATCTTCATGGCATGGCAACGTGGCATGGTGATGAATTTAGCCGAGGTGTGGCGGGTTTACGAGCCTGGCGTAGTGGCGCAGGCGAGACGTCTGCGCCACCACTTCAATTCGTCGTGTTATAAAATCTCCGGGCATAGCGCCACGCGTTTGTGTCGGTAAAAATCCACCCGCCGCTCACGCTGCTGGTCACCACCCCGATGTTGGTCCATATCAGCAGATTCGTGGAGGCGCGGATGGTGAAGGCTTTGAGCGGAATCGCGTTCGTGCCGATGAATGTCCAGGAGTTCGTCGCGTAAGTTTGCAGCGCGAGGGTCGGGCCAGTGACGATGCCGTCGCGGACGAGCGTCACATCGTTGCCCGTGCCGCCCGCGTAATGGATGCGGAACGTCTGCGCGCCGACGGTGAGCGGCGAATTTTCGAGCAGCCCGGCGAACGTGCCGCTCACGGCATCGGCTGCGTCGTTGGCGATGAGTGTGTAGACCGTGCCGGGCGGGAATGTGGGCATCGCCGTTATCTGCAAAGACGCATTGGCCAAAACCACCGCACCGGTCACAGACAAGGAATCATAACTCACGCCGGGAACCGGCCCCGTCCCGTCAATCACGAGCGTGACGTTGGAGTTTAAATTCAGTCCGCTGGAAAAATTCATTTGTCCCGCGCTGCCGAGGCCGGGCGAAACCGTGCCGCCGGAAAAAACATTCGCGCCGAACGTGCCGCCGCCGTCCAGCGTGCCGCCCGCGACGGCAAAATTTCCGTTCGCGTTGAGCGTGCCGCCGTTGAGCCGCAGTGTGCCGGCAAAATTCGTCGAGCCAAACGGCAGCTGCAACGTCCCCGAGTCCACTTGCACGAGCGCGCCAGGCTGGTTGAAAAATCGTATGGCTGAATTATCTGACACGCCGCTGCCGCCGGTTTTGCGAAACGTGCCGCTATTGGTGAAGGCCATCGTGCCGACGCCACCATAACCGAGGCCGAAGTCGCCAGGCATCTGCCAGAGGCCGGAGTTGTTGATGATGGTGTTGCCGCTGCTCACTCCACCGCCATTCACGGTGACCGTGCCGCGATTGGTCAGCACGAGCGGTGAAATAAATTTCGACACGCTCGTGGCGAAGACCAGCTGGCCATCGGGTTGCACAAGCAACTGGCCGTTGACTGAACCTGAATTCATGGTCAACGTGCCGCCACTGACGATGTTCGTGCCGCCAAGCGTCGCGCCATTAAGCGTGAGGTTCGTGATTGAGCCCGCATTTTGAAACGTGTTCGTGCCGGTGATGAAAATAGTTCCACCAATGAGCTGTAAGCTGGTCGGAATATTCGTCCGCAAGTTCAAGGTGCCGGAAATAAAACGGTTGGTTCCGGTCGCCACACCGCCGGCATCTGTCCATGTGCCGCCAGCGAGATCAATGAAGCCCACTGCGTTGAACGTGCCGCCGAACTGGCTGTTGGTGTCGCTGTTCAAAATCAGGCGGCCCGCGAGACATTCCACTAGGCCGCCAGGCTGGTTCACAAAATTATCATCCAACTGGCTGAACTGATTGATGAGCAAGTTGCCCGCCGTCTTGCGAATGATACCGGTGTTAGTCCAGACGATGTGGGTATTGCCGCCATAGTTGACGCTGAAGTCGCCAGTGATTTGCCATAGGCCACTGTTGAAAATCCCCCCACCATTACCTATTTGCAGGCTGCCCCCGCAGAGCACGGTTCCCTGATTGATGAGCGTAAGGCCGTAGAGCAGTTTGTTCGCCGTGCCGCCGACCACGAACTGGCCGTTCGTGGCAATGGTGAGTTTTTCCGGGATGCTGCCGCTGGTGAAATTGAGCGTGCCGGTGACAATGTTCGTGCCGCGTAGCGCCGCGCCTTCAATCGTGAGGTTAGTGATCGCGCCGGCATTCTGAAACGTGTTCGTGCCGGTCACCCAGACATCGCCGCCAAAAAATTTCAAACCAGGCGGGACATTCGTGCGCAGATTGAACGTGCCTGAATTGAACATATTCGTTCCCGTGCCGGCAAAAAACCCACCCGCATCCGTCCAAGTGCCGTTGATGAAACTAAATTTAGCCGGCGCGGTGTTGGTGAACACGCCGGAGAGCAGGCAGGCACCACCACCATTGAACTCCAGCGTGCCGTTCTGCGCCTCGACCACGCCCCCGAAGTTTTGGAAAGTGAATGAAGCAATGGATGAGATGCCCGAGCCGGCTGATTTGCGAAGCGTGCCGGTGTTGACCCACACCGCCGACCCACCGCCGTTGCCGAAAGCGTTGTCCCCGGTGATCTGCCAGAGGCCGTTGTTATAAATCGCTGTGTTACCCACGGTGATGCTGCCGCTGCTCCAGTTGACCGTGCCATTGTTGGTGAGGGTGAGCGAGTAGATGTAGGCGCTGTTCGCTCCGGCAAAGTTCAACGTGCCGCCCGCCGCCACGGTGAGCGTGCCGGGCATCCACGCGTTGCTCAACGTGAGCGTGCCGCCCGCGTTCACAAAATACTTTGCCGCCGTGAGCGTCGCGTAGCCGTCCACCGCGAACGTGCCGCCGCTGTTGATGACACAATTCGAAATGGTGAACGTGGCGAGGTTGTTCACGAATACCGAACCGGCATTTGTGAATTTCACCGCCGCCGCCGTGAGCGTGGCGGAACTGTCCAGCACTAACGAACCGCCTGGAGTCACCGCCAGCGCACTGGGTGTGAGGATAGAATTGTTGCTCACCACGAGCGCGCCGCCGTTAGTAACCAGACAAAAACCAACGGTGAACGGACTGGCTTTGCTCACGACCAGCGTGGCCGCGCCGCCGATGGTCAGGCTGGAAAGGGTGACGCCCGGTGCTCCGTTGGTGAGCGACACGGTGACACTGCTGCTGTTGGTGAGATTGACGGTGTCGCCCGCGCCGGGCAGGCCAATGGGCAACCAGTTGGTCGCCGTGTGCCAACTGCCGCTGGCGGGACTGCTCCAAGTAAATATCGTGGCGTGCACCAGTGGCGCAGCCGTGACCAAAAGCAGCGCGAGAAAAAATGGAATGAAACGATTCATAGAATTAACCTTGCCGGACAGAGCTGAATTCACCAATACGCCGAACGGCGTATTGGTTGGCGCGAAAAGAAGGGTTGCCTGGTGAGAGCCCGCCTATGGATTTTTCAGACGGAAAAACAAATTGCCCGCTGGGTTCACGAGCGTCAGGGAATTCGTCCCGCTCGCTAGCGTCGGACTGCTGCTGGCGTTCCAACTGGCGACGGGTGTGGTGAGGTTGCCGCTTTGAATCAGGTTCCAGCCGGAAACGTTCTGCCAATAGACCGTCACGGAATTTACGCCACGCGAAATGTAGAGCGTCGGTGCGCCGGGCGTTTGCACGACGTCGATGAGCGCCCAGTAACCACCGGTCACGGAAAAATTTCCACCGGTGTGCGGCGCGCTCGCATCCGGCTGCCCGATGGTTCCGCCGATGGAAAAATTTCCACCGCTGCTCGTCCCGCCGCCGCCCGCGATTTTATGCCAGTCCACGGAATAGTTTTGGGCGTGTGAGCGAAGGCAGAAGGATGAATGCAGAATGAAGAAACACAGCACGGTGAGGCGTGAGGCGTGAGCTAGGAACCAGTTGATGGAATTTCTCATGGATGAATTCAGTTTTTGATAACGAGAACATTGAAAGCAAGGTTGGTAGCCATGTTGGACAAGTCTTCGTTGTAAATTTTCCATTTGCCGGAGCTGTAGACGACGCCAACCGAATGGTTGTGCAGCGTCAAGACCGACGCGCCGCCAGGATTGAAGTTGTGGGTGGTGACAAGGATGGCATCCGGGTCGTTGTTGCAGAATGGATTGTTAATGGTGGTCTGGTTGCCGGCAATGGTCGCCGCGGAGGTGAGATGCGTGAAGGCCGTCGTGCCGGTGTTGATGCCCGCGCCGGTGACCTTGAGTCCGCCGCTGGCAATCTCCACGTTGTTCGTCCCCGCATTGAACAGCACCCCACCTCTGGCCTGGACCGCAAACTGGTTGATAGCGGTGGAGGAGAAGACCGAGCCAAAGGAATCCGACCAGACGAACGTGCCGGGATGCACGGCCCGGGCATTGCGCCCAGCGGCAAAGCCGAAGTAGCCCGCCGTGTTGCCTTGGCCGCCGGGAATGGTCGCGTATTGCCCGTTGTTGGTGTTTGCTTCCCCGCCGCTGATGACGGACGACAGGCCTCCGGCGACGATTTTATTTTGATAACCACCGCCGATGGTCGAAGCGCCCACGTTGCTTTCGATGACATTCCCACCGCCGCCGCTGATATTACAGTTCGCCGAATTTGTCTGAATAGTATTGCTGAAGCCGCCACCGATGGTGGAGACATTGGCGCTCTGCGCAATCGTGTTTGCTTCCCCGCCACCGATGGTGGATCCAAAATTGAGCCTGCCGATTGTGTTGCCACCACCGCCGCTCAGGGTAGAAAGATAGGCACCGGGCTGGACGACATTGTCGTTGCCACCGCTGATGACCGAATAGTAGGCGTTTGACTGGATGAGGTTTTGCGAGCCGCCGCCGATGACACCCAGCGATGCATCTGGCTCGATGGTGTTCACCGAGCCGCCGCCGATAACCGAGTCAAAGGCATTTGTCCGAATGGTGTTCCAGTTACCGGCACCAATGAAAGAATAGGGGGCATTGGTCTCAATGATATTCCGCGTGCCGCCGCCGATGACGGACCAGTCAGCATAGATGGCGTTCCGGTAGAGCGATTCCCCGCCGCCGACAATTGATGAACCCTTGACTCCAGCAGCAATCAGATTGGCCGCCGAACCGCCGAGCAAATTGGGGGCGTAAATACCCGTTGAATCCGGCTCCAACCGCAAGGCGCGCACGCCGTTCACTCGCAATTCCAACGGCTGGTTGTCCGTGGTGCCGAGAAAATTTCCATTCGTCGGACTGGTTCCCGCGTTCCCGGTCGTCTGCCAGAAATTTCCGGCCTGTAGTCCGTTCAAACTGTTTGCATTTACGCCGGACAGTCCGCTGCCATCGCCGATGAAGACGTTCCGATTGTTCGTGAACTGAAACGCATTGCCCACAAATCCGCCGCCGAGTTGCGCGGAATTGATGACGCCAGTGATGTTACTCGCGCTGCCGGCAAAGATGGCATACGGCGTCGGCGTGATGGCTTGACGAGGCGTGAGCAGCGTGAACGCGCCGCTGCCATTCGTGCGCGCGTAAATTTCCAGCCAACGATCCGGCCCGGTGAAAATGCCCGCGCCAAAATCCAGTGTCACGGCAAACAGCCCGTTCGTGACCGCTGGAGCGGCGTTTGTCAGCGTGGCGCCGATCTGGTTACCGTTGACGTTCGTGTCGAAGATGGCAAAGCGCAGGTCAAAACTTCCCGCCGCCGGGCCGCCGTTGAAGTTCAGCCGGCCCTGATAGGTGAACGCCGTGCCTTGTGCGAAGAGTTGCGTTTGCGCGCCGGCGAGCATGGCCAGCGCGAGGATTATTTTTTGAAATGTGTTTTTCATTTGACGGTGACAGTGACGCCGAACCCAAAAACCAGCAATACGCCGAACGACGTATTGGCTCTGCGGGAAAAATTGCCGACAATGAAACTGCCAGACCGCCAGACCGCGAATAATCGTTGCGAAGAAGCCGCTGGCATTGTGCAATGAAATCGATGACCGAAAACCAACAGCGCCAAACCGGCGGACGCCGTGCCGCCGTGCTCGTGCTCGTCGTGGCGCTGGCCGCGACGTTCTTCGGCGTCTGGCGCGAGCGCGAACTCGCGCGGCGCGGCACGGTCATCCGCTGGCAGGACAGTTTGGCACAGCTCCAGCCGATTCTCACGCCGTTGCTCAGCCAGCGGTTTGAAGCCTTGCGTGATCAGGCCAAAGCCACCTTGCGCCGCGAGAATTATTCGGAAACTTCCTGGGACGATTTTATCACCGCGACCGAATGGCGCTCGCGTTTTCCCGGCATGACGGAGATCGGCTGGGCGGAATTTTCGGAAAGCAACTGCGCGGTGAAATTCCTCGCCAGCCAGCAAACTTCGCCTCCGCACGCGCCGGGGGTTAATTTAAACAGCGATGCCGTCATCCACGAAACCTTGCAGAAAAGCGCCGATGGCGGCTACGGCATCGGGTCACGCGAAATTTCCCTCGGCGATGGCTCGAACGCGGTGCGCGTCATCATCGGTTTCCTGCCGATTCCAAAACACGACGCGCGTCCCGGCACGGCGGCGGAGAACCGCGCGAACCTGGCCGGTTTTGTTTTCTTCGCGCTGGATCAACACGCCTATTTCACCGCCGCGCAACCGTTGTTCAAAAATCTGCCGCTCGATTTGCGGCTGCTTGCGGCGGATGAAGTCGCTCCGCCGCGCTCCGCCACGGTGCGTCCAATTTTGAACGGCGGCACGTCCGGCCAATGGCGGTTCGTCGCCACGATGAAGGCCGGGCCCGCTAGCGTCATCGCCCCGCAATGGATCGTGCTGGCTGGTGGAACCGCCTTGAGCCTGCTGCTGTATTTTCTGTTTGCCACGCAGGCGCGGCTGCGGCTGGATGCAGAATTATCGCAGGAGAAAGTTTTGCAGCGCGAGGCGGAGATCACCGCGCTCAACCGCGACCTCGAGGAAAAAATCGCCGCGCGCACGGCGGAGCTGCACGAGGCGCTGGCGGAGGAAAAAGAATTGAACCGGCTCAAGGGCAATTTCATCTCGATGGTCACGCACGAAATCCGCACGCCGCTCGCGCTCATCCTCGGCTCGTCGGAGATTTTGTCACGCTACCTCGACCGCCTCGTGCCGGAAAAACGTGCAGAGCATCTCAAAACCATTGATTCCTCCGTGCATCGCATGAGCGGACTGCTCGAGGATGTTTTGTTATTCAGTAAAGCCGAAGCCGGGCGGATGGAATTCAATCCGGCGGTGCTGGATTTAAAAACCTTCTGCATGACACTTACGGATGAACTTCTGTCCGCGACGAGCCGCCGCTGTCCAATTGAATTGTCCTGCGACATTTCAGAACCGGCGCGCGCGGACGAAAAACTGTTGCGCCACGTTTTAACGAACTTAATTTCCAACGCCGCCAAATATTCGCCGCCTAACTCGCCGGTAAAATTTTCTGTCAGTCGCGACAGAGGCGATGCGATTTTCATCGTGCAAGATCGCGGCATGGGAATTCCTGAAGACGACCGCAAACGTTTGTTCACGCCGTTTTATCGCGGTAAAAATGTGGCGACAATCCAAGGCACGGGCCTCGGCTTGGTAATCGTGAAGCATTGCGCCGAGCGTCACGGCGGCATGATTCAGATTGAGAGCGCAGAAAATTGCGGCACAACGGTGAGTGTGCGATTGCCGTTGTTTTCGCCCGCGCATACAGAATTCATCAAACGGATCGGGTCAGACCAAGCAGCATGAAAAAAATTCTTGTCATTGAAGATGAGCCGGCGATGCGGTCCAACCTGCGTGATATTCTGGAACTGGAAAACTTTTTGCCGGTCACCGCTGCGAACGGGCGCGAGGGGATTGCCACCGCTACGCGTGAATTGCCCGACTTGATTTTGTGCGACGTGATGATGCCGGAACAGGACGGTCATGCGGTGCTGGCAGCATTGCGGGCGGATTCGCTCACGGCAAAGATTCCCTTCATCTTTCTCACGGCGAAAGGCGAGCACGCAGACGTCCGCACAGGTATGAATCTGGGCGCGGATGATTATCTCGTGAAGCCGGTGCGGGTGGACGATTTACTGGAAGCGATCGCCGCTCGCCTTGAACGCGCGTTGCAGCGCGGCGGTTTCACCGCGAATTTCTCCCGCGCTGCGCCCTTGGAAAAACTTGGCATCTCCGCACGCGAGGCGGAAATTCTTTTGTGGGTCGCGCAAGGGAAATCAAATTTTGAAACCAGTATCATCCTCAAAATCAGCGCGGCCACGGTGAAGAAGCATTTAGAAAACATCTACGCCAAACTCGGCGTGGAGGGTCGCAATGCGGCCAGCTTACTGGCTCTGGAAATTTTATCCGCCACAAAATGATTTTTTGCCGCCCAACCGCTTCCAGTTCACCAAGCGATAAAAATGAAAAGGCCGTTGCGGCGGATTAATCACCACAACGGCTGTTGAAGACTTCAACCGCGGACGCTCTTCAGATGAATTCGTTGATAAGGTTCTCCAGAAACTCTTGCCGGCCACTGCTGTTTGGCGCGGCCTCGCCGCGTTTTAACATGTAGGTTTCGAGCTCCTTGAAGCTGGCTTTGCCGGACTCGATGCGGGCACCGATGCCGGAATCCCACGAGGCGTAGCGGTTCTTCACGAACTCCGCGAGGCGTCCGTCTTTGCGGATGGCAGCGGCAATTTTCAATCCACGCGCGAAAGCGTCCATGCCGCCGATGTGCGCGTAGAACAAATCTACCGGCTCAAAGCTTTCGCGACGCACCTTCGCATCGAAGTTCACGCCGCCAGTCTTGAAGCCGCCGTATTTGAGAACGGAGAGCATCGTGTAGGTCGTCAGATAAATATTTGTCGGGAACTGATCCGTGTCCCAACCGAGCAATTCGTCACCCGTGTTGGCATCGATTGAACCAAGCGCACCTGCCGCACCTGCGACCTCCAGCTCATGCTGCATGGTGTGACCCGCCAACGTGGCATGATTCGTCTCAATGTTCAGTTTGAAGTGCGGGAGCAGGCCGTATTCGCGCAGGAAGTTTAGGCACGCAGCGGAATCGGAATCGTATTGGTGCTTGGTTGGTTCTTTTGGTTTCGGCTCGATGTAGAACTGGCCTTTGAAACCAATCTGTTTCTTGTAGGCGACGGCCATGTGCAACAGCCTCGCGAGGTGATCGAGTTCGCGCTTCATGTCGGTGTTGAGCAGCGTCATGTAGCCTTCGCGACCGCCCCAGAACGTGTAGCCTTCACCGCCGAGTTCGTGCGTCACTTCCATTGCCTTCTTGATCTGGGCGGCGGCAAATGCGAACACGTCGGCGTTGCAGCTCGTGCCGGCACCGTGCATGTAGCGCGGATTGGAAAAGGCATTGGCCGTGCCCCATAGCAACTTGATGCCAGTGCGCTTCTGCTCTTCCTTTAAAACTTTCGCGACCGCATCGAAATTCTTGTTTGATTCAGCGAGGTTTTTTCCGTCCGGCGCGACATCGCGGTCATGCCAGCAATAATACGGTGCGCCGAGCTTCTCAATGAACTCGAAAGCCACACGCGCGCGCTTCTGGGCATTCGCGACGGAATTCGTGCCGTCGTCCCACGGGCGCTGCATCGTGCCAGCACCAAACGGATCGCCGCCCGTGCCGCGAAACGTGTGCCAATACACCACCGCGAAACGCAGGTGATCGCGCATGGCTTTGCCGGCGATGACTTCATCGGCATTGTAATGCTTGAAGGCAAGCGGGTTTTTTGAGGAAGAACCCTCGTAGCGAATGGTGGGGATGTTTTTGAATGTATTTGCCATAAACGGTGAGGAATTCTAGCGGATGCTGTTGCTGGCTCAACCCTCAATTCATCCGGCGGCCATCCGACAAATATCGTATTGCCACCGCACATTTTTTACCGGAAACCGGCGGCGGGGACTTGTTAAAATCCATTTCGGCGGTGGAAAAATAATCTTTTAAAAATTTTCCCACCTAAGCGGCGACGTAGTGTGAACCAAAATCAAAATACACGGAGAAAATTTATGAAACCGAGACTGTGACTTTACCGCATAGGCTAGACCACAATAATTTTCAATCAGCGCGTAAGACGAGACCAACCCATCTGGTCGGATATCAATTGGATTATTTCAAAGGCGCCGCAAAAATCTCCGCGCCAATGAACCACCCAGACCAAACGCGTCTGGGTTCATCCGCCGTAGATAGCGGGCAATGCCCACTAAGACCCAGAAATGGCCTTTGACGTGAAAGCTGCGCTGCGAGTCGTCGCTAAAGAACCACGGCAGCCAAAACATTCAGAGGTTTCACGCCGGCTGCAACGTTGCCAGGGCAGATTTTTAGCAGCGTTTCATTTCTCGCCTTGCCGTGGCTCAGAAGCGTTTGTATATTCGCGGTGTTCGCAGCCAACAGTTTTTCCCTAACGGATCGCGTCATGCGTCCTGACCGGCGACAACACGTTGGAAAATTTTCGGTTTCGCCTGCAACGGCAAAAACCGTCAAACAAATGGTTTGGAGAGATGGCCGAGTGGCTGAAGGCGCTGGTTTGCTAAACCGAAATCACTTTTTCTCTCATTTTCCACAACGTTTCTTTTCGTTATTCCATGGGACAATCGTCACCTGTCCGCCCAATCTTCAAGCTGTTTGGTGTTGCCAAATGACACCCAAAAACAGACGCGGTATGAAAAGGGGTATGCAACGGAAACCATCGGACGGATTCAGTTTGTCGCAAGTCCGCCGCCATGTTCACCGGCTGAACTCACGGTCAAAGGCGCTGCAATCAAAGCCTGCGACCGGCAGCGGGGATCGTGTCGAAGTGACTGGCAAAGAATCTATCGGTTTTGGCTACCCGTCCCCACACCCTACCCCCAAAATCGCACAGGCGGCGAACGTCAGGAACGGCTTTCGAGAGAGGCGTATTTCGTCAAAGGCTCAATGTCTCTTCTTTGCCAGTATCAACATACCGGACACGAACTTTATTTTTTTGAATTTCCAAACACCGGATCAGGACGTTTGATTCTCCAATTTTAATTTTCAATTGGTCATTGGTAAAAAAAGATTTTCCATTGATTGTGGCAACTGGTCGGAAGCCAAAAATAATCCCTTGAAGTTTGATTAAATCAGAAACAGAGGATGTTGGAAAATTTGTTTGGGTGGCAATCGTTAAAACAGGTGGTTCGACGGGTATGATCTTCTTTTGAGGCATTTTGACCTCACGGATTTTATCGAGACGCCCAGCCTCCAATCTGGTGGTTTCACCATATTGCATCCAGTCAATCACCTCGTTCAGTCCATATCGTTTTTCTGCTTCTACAAACAATGCAGTTTGTCCGTGAGTGTAGTTATTCTCCAAAATTTTGTTTTGTTGATCTGTATCCCCTTGAGATTTCATGTGCAGGTATGCGATCAATTCACAAAACCCTTCTTCGGCGTCTTTATCCAAAACATGCGCATTTTCAAACATGGCAAAGTGAGAATCATGCGATTTGCGCCTCCGTTTTTCTGAAACATTTTCCCCCACCCAAGTATGACCCAACTCATGGGCGCACGTCGCCTTGATTTCAGATGATGGACGCCCGTTCAAAATGCTAACCTGATGCTGCATATTCTCACCCAAATCATCCTCTTTGCGTCCCAGCTTCTCTAGGATTGGGCTGCCTATTTTTCCCGAACGCGTTAATCCTAATGTATCGGTTCTCTCATAAACGTTGGTGGTGCTGCCACTGGATCGATTACCTGAATTAGCCTCATCCTGATCAATGGAAAAAAAATCTACAAACACCGGAAAATTCATAAATCGAGATAGTTCACTAGACACGTCGCCTCTCACCTTTGAGCAAAGTTTTTTTATTGCGGCATCCGTCAGAACAACCGACTTTGCATCACGAACACAATACCGCCTGCCATCAGGCAGCTTGAGATCTTTATCATGGACAGGCAAATCACAGATATAGCATCGAAATAACTTCAAGCATTCGGAACAGGCGATATATCTACTGCCTGTCACTTTATCCGTCAGGACAAACGTAGAACCAAGAATCTCCGCTCCACAAATCTCACACTGTTGAAGAATTATTTCTCCGTTTTTTGGGGACGCCACGGTAACGACCGCAAAAAACGCGAGGATAAAAACCACCCCACCACATTTGATCAGGCGCAATAATTCGAGATACTTGACCATTCTTAAAAAGTGCGTGTTCAAGTCCCTTGCCGAATTTAACACTTTTAGGAAAGCTTTACGGAGCACGCGTCGGATTGAACCAAAGGGAGTCCAGCAAGGCAAGGATTGCCAGATCAAGGTAGTGTCCAAATTTGAAATTGAGTCCACTTTCTTGCGCCAAGCTGAAGAAAATCCCTTTCTTCCAGGAATCTGTTCAATCATTCCGCGTGCTTGAAGGCGAATAAAAACATTTTTCATAGAGTTCTCTGATTGAATACCGGTTATTTGCCGCCCAATTCGGTTTGCGATTTCCGAATGTGTTTCCAAATACTCCATCACCGTTTCGTCAGCAGAAGCCAGCGGTTCGTGTTTGATATGAAAAACGAATGATGTTTCCCGCTCCTCTGGAACCGGTGGCTTTAGTCGCTTGCGCGAGGACAGCCAGATGCTTGGCAACTTCGCGCGTGACTTCGGCGCTGCGTTTGGACGGGTCAAGGCTTTGCGGGTCAGTCCAGATGAGTTTAAGCCGTTGCCGGATTTTTTCATCGCGCAACTGGTCAAGCCGGATGCGAAACGTGAGCGGGTCGGGAAACGGCTGATAGGCGCGGCCGGTGCCGGAAAAATCGGAGCGGACTTCGATGACGTGGCCAATGTCCACGACCAGCAGGAACGGCGGCGCGGGTTCGTCCGTCGGCAACGCGCGGACGTAATCGCGGGCTTGGACGAAGGCTTTGAGCATCGCATCGTCCCAGCGTTCCGTGTCGCGCACGGGCGCGGCGATTTTCTTGCGCTTGGAAGTCGCGCCAATTTTTTCGGCGGCAAGTTCAAGGCTGGATTGCTCGACAATTTTTTCCTGAAATTTTTTGGATTCGAGCAAAAGGCTGGCGCGTTTGTAGAGATCAATGCGGCCATCGCTGGTTGAACCGTCGGCTTGAACGTCTTTGACGTAAAATTCAAAAGTGTAGTCGCCCTGACGCTGATTGCCGGGCTGCGGCACGTCGAGCAAGTCGCACAGCTCCAAAAGAAATTGCTGGCTGATGGATTGCTCCGGCGCAGTCGCGCCTTTCCAATGCGAAATAAAATCCTCTACATCCCGTTTCGGCATGGCTGACGTTAGCTAATTTTGCGGACAAACCGAAAGCACAAATCATTTGAATTCGTGTCATCTGGGGATTGTCGAATCAGGCGGTTTGCGTCATGGGCGTTCGTCGGCGATAATAGCGGGCGTGAGCATTACGAGTAAAACGCCTATCAAAAACACAGTCAAGAAGCCGGTCGGCATCAAAAATCTTGACCCGCTTGAATGGGATTTTCGCGGGGTCAATCCTGACCACTTGGAAACTATTTTGTATTACGAGTCGGAGCGGGAAAACCCTGGTCTTTTTCGCGCCAAGAAGTTGCTGACAGCAGACCACCGTAAAAAAATCTATGGCATGGATGCGGAGACGTTCGCCAAACATGATTTGGTGTCCAAGAATTTTGGAACAAGCTCAAAAGAGGAAGATCGGTTGTTTTTTGTTATAGCGGCTTGTTGGCTCTGCATTAGCTTTCCGAAGCCGTGGATGGCATTAAATCAAACGGAACGAGACGAGGCGGCAAGGCGATACTCTAAAAATATATCGTTGCGTCCAAACCCGGTTTTAAGAGTTTTGAGTAGATCAGAATTAGAGTCTATTGAGGCAAGCGAGGAATTCGACCGCCGGTGTTTTCCCCACTGGAAATCCCCCGCAGATTCTCCCTTACGCCACATAATTCAAATTGATTGGGCAAAAGCAGATGACAGGACGTTAAATCAACTATTGCAAAATTTGTTAAAATTGCGCCCTCCCGGAATTCGTCCTCGCAAAATTTCTGCCGGGAAAAGGGTGTCGGTTCCGTTGCACAAATTGAAGCAACTGGCGGCATGGCGATTGAAAAGCGCCGGACATACGCACAAAACAGCTAAAGCCATAGTTAAACACCGTGCCGAGAAACACCCCATGCCGCACTGCCATTCAGATTTGCTACCAAACTATAATTCTGCCGGGGCATGGAGTGATGCGGTTAAGGCAGGAAAAAAAGTTGCGCTAGGATTTTAAGTTTCGCCGATGGCGTCCTTCTATTGGAGAGATGACCCACTTCTCCACTTGTGTTTAGTTTGTAACGTATGTTACAGACAAACTCCAAGCAACGCAGAGATTCCAACGCGCAGAAATTACAAAGCTCGCCGTTTGATGCAGCGCCGCTGTTTCCGCCAGAATTCGTTAGGCTTCCTCGCCCTAAAACTCGATGTGTAATAACTGGCCTCTCCCGATCCACCTTAAATGAATTGATCGCTGCGGGAAAAGTTCGCGCCGTTCGGATACGAAAACAGGGAGCACTTCGCGGGATCACGCTCGTCAATCGTGAATCGCTTCTTGAATTCCTGCGTAGTCTGGAAACTTGAACGGAAATTCCTACAACCATCACAATCCAAATTCAAAATGAAACATCTAACCATTCAAAGGCTAAATAAATTATCGGACATCGAAGCGGCAGGTGTGCTGGCCGCAAAAGAACTAGAGGCGGAGACATTGATTCAGCGTGGTGTTTCCGCAAACGACCGGGCGGCTGGACAGCGACAATTAAAACGCCTAGCCCGATTGCGGAACGCACTAGGATTCGCAAAGTGAAAACCGCCGACTTAATCCCCATAGACCGGACGGCGGAAAGTGAATCCAATTCGCATTAGATTACCATGACGCAGGAGCCTCCATCAATTGACTCGGCGCTGCTTGACAACGTCAAACTGCGAGACGACGGCAGTAAAATTGCCGCTTGTCCGGCATGCCGTGCGGCTGGTTCTGACAAGTCTGGCGATCACCTGAAAATTGATCCGTCGGGCAAATATGGTTGCGCGGCTAATCCCGGCAACAGCGAACACCGCAGGGAAATATTCAAGTTAGTGGGAATTA
Organism: uncultured Verrucomicrobia subdivision 3 bacterium; assembly: GCA_903847285.1. The sequence continues at coordinate 24,743 of CAINDH010000142.1, forward strand.
AAACCACGCTGACACCGGCAACCAACGGCAACGGCAAGCACATAATCGCAACTTACGATTACACCGACGCCAGCGGGAAATTGCTTTTTCAAGTATGCCGTTTTGAACCTAAAGATTTTCGGCAACGTCAGCCAGACGGCAAAGGTGGCTGGACGTGGAATCTGAATGGCGTTGAGCCGGTCTTGTTTCGGTTGTCTGAAACCCTTGGCGCTGTCGCCAAAGGCACGCCAATTTTTCTTTGCGAAGGCGAAAAAGATGTTTTGGCATTGGTTGAACGTGGCATTGATTCAACTTGCAACTCTGGCGGTGCAGGCAAATGGCGCGATAGCTACACCGAAATATTGCGCGGCGCGGACGTTTGCATCATCGCCGACAAAGACAAGGCCGGACGCGATCACGCGCAGCTTGTGGCGGCAAAACTTCATGGCGCGGCAAAGTCTGTCCGCGTGATTGAACTGCCGGACACCAACGGCAAGCCGGTGAAAGATGCCGCTGATTATTTCGCCGCAGGCGGAACGACGGAAAATTTGATCGCGTTGGCCGATACCGCGCCGATGTGGACACCGCAAGCCGTTCCTAGTTTAAGCCGTGCGGACGTCGCCAGCGAGTATCTAGGCGCACAGGCCCAGCCGCTCGCGCCACCGGCAGCAAAAAGTCTGGGCGACTTGAAACGCCGCACGGCAGACGATCCGAACGAACTTTTACGAACCGGCTTTTTATGTCGGCGTGGAGCATTGTTGCTCGCCGCCCCCACTGGCATCGGGAAAAGTTCATTTTCAATGCAGGCGGCAATTCTTTGGGCATTAGGGCGAGATTGCTTCGGAATCACACCCACAAAACCGCTGAAGTCACTTTTGATACAGGCCGAGAATGATGACGGCGACCTTGCCGAAATGCGCGACGGCGTGCTTGCTGGAATGAGTCTAACAGATGATGAAAGGCAACTCGTCTTTGAAAACGTTCTCGTCGTCCACGAAAACACCCGCACACTCCGACCATTCATAGACAACACCGTTGCGCCATTGTTGGAAACACACAGACCGGACTTGGTGTGGATTGATCCAGCGCTCGCTTATATCGGCAGCGACGCCAGCGCACAGAAAGATGTAAGTTTTTTTCTTCGCAATCTGCTAAACCCACTCCTCACCAAATTTGATTGTGCCTGTGTTGTTGTTCACCACACAAACAAGCCGAGCAAAGGCGAAGAAAGAGGTGCATGGCAAGCCGGGGATTTCGCATATCTCGGCAGCGGATCGGCAGAATGGGCGAACTGGGCGCGGGCAGTTTTGGCTATCCGCTCCGTTGGCTCGCATAGTGTCTTTGAACTTCGCGCCGGAAAGCGCGGCGCTCGCATCGGCTGGAAAGACGCAGAAGGCAAAACTTCACACGCTCGGCTCATCGGCCATGCTACAGAACCCGGTGTGATTTGCTGGCGTGAGGCCAGCGAGGATGAAACACCGGCAGGCAAGCCGAGGCGCGCAGGCACACGCGAGGATTTGAGCGCCATGATCCCGCTGGAAAAGCCCATTGCAAAGACGTTGCTTCTCGACCAATGGAAAGACCGCTTTGGAAACATAGGTAAAGGCCGCGCCATTCTCGATTCACTTATCGCCGACGAAATTCTGTTTGAATGGAAATTGAAACGATCTGGCACAAACGCCGCAAAACTTATCGCCCGAAAACCACAGCCAGCCGAATGAAACCAGACACTTTCCAAGAGACTTTCCAGACACTTTCCAAACACCGAATTTTGGAAAGTCAGACCAGTGAGACACTTCCCAACGCCCCTTATAGGGCGTGGAAAGTCTGTCTCTCGAAAATGCAGCGATTCGCAAAGGCAATTTTGAAAAGTGTCATTACAGGTCTGGCTTTCATACCCGCTGGCATTCGAGCGCAACATCCGATTAAGCCAGATCACTTTCAAATAATCAGTTTATGAACACCAACGAACAACCGCATAAATTCCGCTTCACCAAAGAAAATGCCCGTGAAAATGCCGCCAAAAGCTGGCGAGCGAGACGGGAGCGGGAAGCCAAGCTGGAAGCCGAAGCCGCCAAGGGCAGGCAATCCACCCCGCAATCCGAGCGCCTTGCGTTACAAATCACTTACATTGAGCTTGCGATGAAATCCTGCACCAAAGCTGACGATCTGCAAAAGTTGTCGGCGGCGCATTCGCGCCTTTTCAAAACTTGGCAGGTATTGACGGAAACACCCAATCCCGGTTCGCGGCGTGTGCGCGGCAATTCGATTCGACCAGCGGCGCAGATAGCCGTTCCGATTGAACCAACTGAATAAGATTCGATCCCCGGACAATTCCAAATTAACCCAACCAAAATTATGAACCTGAACGCCGAAACCAAAACCATCGAACCGCCGCCGCTCCTGTGGGATATTCACGCCGCCGCGAAACGCTTGTCTGTCTCTCCTCAAACCGTTCGGAAACTGGTTAGGCAGCAACGCCTTGCCCGCGTGCCAAACATTCGCAAGCTGCTAATTCCAGATTCTTCATTGCAGCGATTCGCCAACAGCGCTCGGTGATGAATTTCTCCGGCTGTGATTGGGGAATAAAAATGCCCCAGCCGGTGAAGCTGGGGCGTAAGTTTGAGCGAAAGCATTAAGCCATCACGGCTGCCGGTTCGGGTGCTGGCAACTGCGGTATGATGGCCGGTTCTGGTAACGCGCCGAATTTGACCGTCACACGGCTCGCCATAAGCTGACTGTGTTCGCGGCGAAGGTGTCCGTAGGTTTTCATCGCCAGAGCGCCCCCGTCACTGTGTCCAAGCCATTTGCTGACGGATGGAACATCAATACCAGCTTCAATGCAAAACGTGGCGAACAAATGCCGCAAGTCGTGGTGCGTCAAACGAGTGCAACCAACCTTTTTGCACGCTGCCGTCAACGCTTCATCGCACGTTTTAACGCGGCAAATCGCATCGTCTGGCTTGGGGTTTAATTCCGCCTTCACCCGTTCAAGAAAAGCGCGCATGGCGGGAACCATTGGAATCCGGCGCGTCCGGCGTTCTTGGCTGGCGGTTCGGCGTTTGGCACAGCTAATCACAATCTCGTTTTTATCAAAATCAGCGTCGCGCCAAAGCACGCCCCAAGCCTCTTTTTTGCGGGCACCAGACAAGGCTAGAAACGTCGCCAAGTCTGCATTTGCCCTGCTTGATGCCGCGCCAGAGTTCCGCATGGACTCGACGACTTTTGAGAACTGGTCTGCGGTAGGTAATTCCAACTCCTTTTGCGGCACGCCAAGCCGCTTGATCCTGTAGGCGGGGTTTTCATCGTGCTTTAAGCCTGCCATCGAAAGAATTTCGCGGAACACGTTTAAAGAGCCATTGCAGAACGGCGCGGCGTATTTGTCGGAGTAGTCTTTAGCCCACTTCTGCATTTCCGCCTCGGTGATGGTGTCAGCGCGGCGCGTTTCAATGCCCGGCCATGATCGGATGATGCAATCAACGCAGCGGTGGCGATAAACACGGCTGGTTTCGGCCAAGTCGCGCCGCGTGTCCGTGGCTTGGTCAAACTTGGCGCGTCCATCGGCGAAGGTTCCCATTTCGGCTTTGGGTTTCTTGGGCGTGCGCAGTTCGACGATTTTGAGCCGCAGCCGGTCTTTGGCTGTGGTGAATACGTCTGTTTCGAGGCTGGCGCGTGTTACAACCGGCTTGCCGTTCTTGCCGGGAACTTTTGCGCGCGCGTAATACGTCCCATTTGGAACGTAGCGCATGAGTCCTGCGAAGTTGACAAAGGTTTCCCACTTGCCATCACTGCTGGTCTTGGTTAGTTTCCGGCTGCTATTTGCAACCGCCGTTTGAAGACTGTTTGAGTTTGTCATAAGCACCAAAAGCTTACGGTATGCAACGGCGGTATGCAATAGCGAATAGTGCGATTTAGCCAATCACACAATTCACCAGTAAAATCAATAGGTTGGAGAGATGGCCGAGTGGCTGAAGGCGCTGGTTTGCTAAACC
>CAINDH010000143.1 GCA_903847285.1 uncultured Verrucomicrobia subdivision 3 bacterium
AGCGAACCGTCCGCGTGCTTCAAGACGAAACCGATTTGTCCAAGATGCAGCCGGTGTGGATTGGACCGTAGCCATTGGCTTTCCGGGGTCCGCTTATTTCCAGGCACATCGCAATATGGAACCAGCCGCCCATTCAAATCGGGAAATTCTTTGAAGTGAAACGTGTCCACGTTCCAGTTGTTCGTGGCGGGAATCGTGTGCCAACCCCAGTCCGACAGCGTGCCGAGCGGCGTGGTGTCGCTGAACGCCTCGGGGAACGTCTGCAAGCCAGTCGCGTCCACCGTATAACAAAATTGCCCGTTGCCGACGGAGAGCGGATTGGCCGCATCGAAGCTGGTCAGCACCACATCGTGTCGCGAAACGAGCGCGTGGCGGTCAATCGGGGCAGCGGCGGCAACGTGTGTGGCGGCTAGCAGGGTCAAAGTGCAATGCAGTATGGTTCTTTTCATTCGCGAGGATTGCTGGTAATGTTGCCTGATTCGGTCGCGGACAAAACTATTAAATCTCATGGCTAAACTTTTTCTTGGACTCGATTCCAGCACGCAAAGCTTGAGCGCCGTGGTCATTGACCTCGACACGCGCAAGGCAGTCTATGAAAAATCTTTGAACTTCGACACCGCGCTGCCGCAGTTCAAAACCAAGAACGGCGTGTTGCCCGGCCGCGACCCGCTCGTCAAACACAGCCCGCCGCAGATGTGGGTCGCCGCGCTCGATTTACTGTTCGCGCAGATGAAAAAGGACAAGGTCGCGCTAGGCAAAATCATCGCCATCAGCGGCTGCGGCCAGCAACACGGCTCCGTCTATCTCAACGACAAGGCGGTGGACGCCCTCGCCAATCTCAATCCCAAAAAATCTTTGGTGGAAAATCTCGACGGCGTTTTCGCGCGCAAGACCTCGCCCATCTGGATGGATTCTTCGACAGCGAAAGAATGTGCCGAGATCCGCAAAAAACTTGGCGGCATCAAATTCACCGCATCGCGCACTGGCTCGGATACCTTTGAACGTTTCACCGGCCCGCAGATCCGCAAATTTTACAAGACCGAGCCGCAGGCTTACGACAAGTCCATTCACATCGCGCTCGTGAGTTCATTCATGGCCTCGCTGCTCGCGGGCAAGATTGCGCCGATTGATTTTGGTGACGGCGCCGGCATGAACCTCATGGACATCCGCCGCAAGAACTGGAACCACGATGCACTCAAGGCCACTGCGCCCGGGCTCATCGGCAAATTGCCGCCGCTCGCGGACTCCGGTTCGGTCATTGGCCCGGTCAGTCCTTACTTCGTTCAGAAATACGGCATCAATCCCGAAGCCCTCGCCACCGTTTGGACTGGCGACAATCCGGCCAGCGCGCTCGGTCTCGGCCTCATCAAGCCCGGCCAAGTCGCCGTCAGCCTCGGCACCAGCGACACCTTTTTCGGCACGATGCAGAAATGCGTGACGGACGAACAAGGCGAAGGCCACGTCTTCGGTTCACCCGCTGGCGATTACCTGACGCTCATCTGTTTCAAGAACGGCTCGCTCGCTCGCGAAAAAGTCCGCGAACTTTACGGCATCAAAGATTGGACCGCGTTCGGCAAACTCGTCGCCAGCACGCCACCCGGCAACAACGGCGGCGTTCTCCTGCCGTGGTTCGAAGCGGAAATCGTTCCGCGCTCCAACAAGCCGGGCATTCATCGCTTTGACTTGGATTCCAAAGACGCCGCTGCGAACTGCCGTGCCGTGTTTGAAGCGCAGATGTTGTCTATGCGTTTGCACTCGCAGTGGATGCAGGTCATTCCGGAAAAGATTTTTGCGACCGGCGGCGCTGCGAGCAACAAGGAGTTGTTGCAGATCATGGCCGACGTGATGAATTGCTCCGTGCTGCGCATCGAAGTCGCTAAGAGCGCCGCGCTCGGAGCTGCATTGCAAGCCGCGCATGGATGGTATGTGGCGAGCGGCAAAACGCCGGGCTGGGAAAAGATTGTCGCCGGATTCACTGCTCCGGTGTCTGGCAGCGAGATCAAGCCGGACAAGAAAGCCACGAAAATCTACGACAAGCAGTTGGAAAAATACGCCGGCTGCGAAAGTGACGCGCTCGATCCGATTTGATTAGCCGCCACAAAATGCGGTTTGCCAACCGGTTCGGATTTGATAAGGTTTTTGTGTGTCCAGCCAGAAAAACACCACAACTACGATTTAGCGTTCATTCCACAACGGAATGAACGCAACGCCTCGCACTCACCGTCCGGGGCGTTTTTGTTTCTGTGAACTACTGCTAATAAATTTATGGAAAACGAACGCAAAACTTTAGACGAGCGCAACCAGATGACCGATCTGGAGCGCATCCGGCACTCCTGCGCCCATGTCCTGGCCACCGCCATCCTGAGACTGTGGCCCGACGCCCAGTTCGCCTACGGTCCGCCCGTCGAGAACGGCTTTTACTACGACCTCGAATGCTCCCACCGG
>CAINDH010000144.1 GCA_903847285.1 uncultured Verrucomicrobia subdivision 3 bacterium
AGCGCCGGCAAAACACTGGACGATAGCAGGGCGGAAAACCAATCAGTTCTTGACGGCCTTAGTCGCCGTTATTTTCCTTCGACTTCCTTGACCCGCTGAATCCGCGCGCCGAGTTTTTTCAATTTCTCATCCATCTTTTCGTAGCCGCGATCCAGATGGTAGATGCGGTTCACTTGCGTCGTGCCTTTGGCCGCCATGCCGGCGATGACAAGCGCCGCGCTCGCGCGCAAATCGCTCGCCATCACCGGCGCGCCGCTCAAGGGTTTGCCGCCTTTCACGATTGCGCTCGGTCCTTCGATCTCGATGTCCGCACCGAGACGCGCCAACTCGCTGACGTGCATGAAGCGCGATTCAAAAATCCGTTCCGTGATGATGCTGATGCCCTTCGCCTGCACGAGCAACGCCATCATCTGCGCCTGCACATCCGTCGGGAAACCGGAATACGGCAGTGTCGTGATGTCCACGGGTTTTAATGTTCCTTTGCGCCGCGCAATCAAATCCGCGCCTTTGCGTTCGACTGAAACGCCCGCCTCGCCCAGCTTGTCAATCACCGCGCGTAAATGTTCGGCCCGCGCGCCCTTTAAGGTGATTTCACCATTCGTCGCGCCAGCGGCGATCAAGAACGTTGCCGCCTCGATGCGGTCGGGAATGACCTCGTGTTCCGCGCCGTGAAGTTTTTTGACGCCTTCAATCGTGACCGTCGGGCTGCCCGCGCCGGAAATTTTTGCGCCCATCGCGTTCAGGAAATTCGCCACGTCCACGACTTCCGGCTCGCACGCTGCGCTTTCAATGACCGTGATGCCATCGCCGAGCGCCGCCGCCATCATCACGTTCGCGGTGCCGAGCACGGTCGGACCGGCCCTGCCGCCCAGAAACATAGAGTTGCCGGTGATTTTTTTGGTGGTCGCGTCAATGTAGCCGCCTTCGATTTTAATTTTGCAGCCGAGCGCTTGAAAGCCTTTCAGATGCAGGTTGATTGGCCGTGCGCCGATGATGCAACCGCCGGGCAGGGAAATTCGCGCCTTCTTCAAACGCCCCAGCAAGGGGCCCGCGATGCAGATGGAACCGCGCATTTTGCGGACGAGGTCGTAGTCAGCGTAGCCTTTAATTTTTTTGGCGTGAACGGTGACGGTGCCGTTCTCAAACTTGGCAGTCGCACCGAGCGATTCGAGGATCTTCACCATGAACCGCGTGTCGCTCAAGTCCGGCACGCGGCGGATGATGCACGGCTCGTCCGTGAGGAGCGTCGCTGCGAGGATTGGGAGCGCGGCATTTTTGCTGCCGCTGATTTCCACCGTGCCGTGCAGGGGCACGCCGCCTTTGATCAAAAAACTGTCCATGAGAAACAAAAAAGTTGTTCAACCACGGATGGGCACTGATGCGCACGGATAAGAAAATTTCGCGCGGAGAAAATCCGTGTTAATCCATGCCCATCCGTGGTTAAAAATTATCCGAGCCGCGCGACCAGAATTCTGGCGCGGTGAGAGTAGTCCTCCTGAACCGCTTCGACAATCCACTTTTCACTTTCGAAGAGATTTTTTATCGCGTCGGCCTGGCCGTCACCGAATTCCAGCATAATTTTGCCATCGGGCTTGAGGAACGCTTTGGCTTCAACGGCCAACCGGCGAT
>CAINDH010000145.1 GCA_903847285.1 uncultured Verrucomicrobia subdivision 3 bacterium
CGGACCGGTCACCGACCGTTTCACCATCGGGGAGAATGTGGATGCAATGGTCTTTACGGCCACGGACGTCGGCTACGGAGCGAATAATTTCTATTTCCTCCGCCATGACCATAACGGTCTTTCCACCTTCGGAACCATCTTAGTAACCGGGTTGACCGCTGGAAACGTGACTGATCGTTTTCCTGCCGGCACGAATCTGACTGAGTTTACCTTTACGACCACGGACGTGCTTTATGGCCCCAACCTTTTCTACTACCTGCGTGGAAATCAGAAAGCGGGCTGTGTGGAAATTACTTACACCACTAACACCATGACGATTCTCAACACCAATAGCACAACCAGCTTCATGACCAATATTGTGACTAGTTTCAGCACGAATCTCGTGACCAGTTTAGCAACCAACAGCGTGAAAACCCTGATTACCAACACAGTTATCACCTTCACGACCAATATCGTGACTAGCTTCAGCACGAATACTGTGACCAGTTTCGCGACCAACAGCTTGATCAGCCTCAGCACAAATATCACGACGAGTTTCACCACCAATATTATGGCCGCCACCACGAGCAATATTGTGACGGCGAGGGGCGTGGATGTCTGTCAAGGACGCACAGCCACCGCTATGACCACCTGTTCTGGAGTTGGCAGGCAAGCGCTTTCAATGATCATCGGTGGCACGGGTGTTCCTCCTCCCCACATAAGCAACGGCATTTTTAACTGGTCGTTTTCCACCCAGAGCGGCCTGACTTACGTCGTTGAATATAAAACCTCCCTGTCTGACCCGGCCTGGACGGAACTGCAGACCGTGGCCGGTTCCGGCGCTACGACAACCATCACAAACTCAGTGGCTGGTCGGCCGTCCGGTTTCTACCGGCTCAAAATATCACCTTGATAAAACCCTTAAGGGGGTAGTTAAGCCACAATCCAAGTCGTCGTTTTTCTTCCGGCTTGAATTCATTTTGGTCATCAATCTCTATTTTCCAGCCAGCCACTCCCGCAACTGCCGCGCGGCGGCCTCGCCCTGGGCATCCAAGCCAACGAGCGCGGCTTGCACCCGCGGCCGATCGGAAACTTCGGCGGCGTTCTCAATCGCCAGAAATTTTTCTGAAAGTTTTGGGAAGCCAAACAGAGCGGCCAGCCCCTTGAGCGAATGCGCGGCGCGTTCCAAATCTGACCAGCACGCGATGCGGTGCAGCCGGTGAATTTCGGCGAGGCGTTCCGGGAATTCTTTCAGAAAATCGGCCACCATGTCTTTGACGGCGGCGCGATCCAGCTCGGTGCAAAGTTGCTCCAGGCGCGTGGAATCAAAACCTTCCTCCGCGTTGACAGCTTTAGGCGGCACGGCGGCAAGTAGCGCGTTGAAAATTTGCTGGGCAGTGAAAGGTTTGGAAATATAGTCGTCCATGCCGGCAGCGAGGCAGCGCTCGCGTTCGCCCACGAGCGCGTTCGCGGTGAGCGCAATGATGCGGACGCGACGCGCCGGTTTTTGCTCCGACTCAATTTTACGGATGGCAGCGGTGGCCTCAAAGCCGTCCAATTCCGGCATATTGCAATCCATAAGGATTGCGTCGCAGTTGCCGGGCGAAAATTTTTCCACAGCCTCACGTCCATCCACGGCCCAGAGGGCACGAGCACCAAAATTATCCAGCACCAGTTGCGCGAGCTTGCGGTTGAAGGGATGATCTTCCGCGACGAGAATTTTTAAATCGGAAACGGCCGTGCGCTTCGGTGCGGCGGGTTCTCGCGTGTTGAATTGCGTTTCGCCAACGACTTCTGCGACGGTCTTGGTCTCCTCGGGTTTGATTTCGGCAACGATGCGGACGAGCGCGTCGAACAGCGGTTGTTCGCGCACGGGCTTTAGCAACACGTTGGCAAAACCCGCCGGGCCAGCCTGGTCTTCGCCGAGCGAACCGGCAGGGCTGGCGAGCAAAACGGAATGGAGTTGCGCCTTGTTCGCCATGAGTTGACGGCGCAATTCCTCGCCACCGAGCGCGAGCATTTCGTCATCACAGATCACCAGCGGGATCACGGCGGCGCGCAAACCGTTTATCAATACGCGGGAAAGTTCTGTGGGCGTGGCCAGCGCGCGGCAATCCACGCCCCAGCCGTGTAATTGTTCCATGAGCGATTCACGCTGGCTCGCGTTTGGCACGGCGATGATGGCTTGCAAAAAAACGAGGCCGGGGAAACCACGTTCGAGAGCTGGCTGCAGTGGAATTTCAAACGGCAATTCAAACCAGAACGTCGAGCCCTTGCCTGCGACGCTGTTCACGCCGATTTTTCCGCCCATTAACTCGACGAATTTGCGCGAGATGGCGAGGCCCAGGCCGGTTCCGCCAAACTTGCGCGCTGACGAGGTATCCACCTGCATAAACGGCTGGAATAATTGTTTGATCTGGTCGGCGGAAAGCCCAATGCCTGTATCGGTGACTTCAAAACGCAGGACAATTTTTTTGGGAGTTTTAAGTTGCGGCAGGATGCGGACGACAACCTCGCCGCGCGGCGTGAACTTGATGGCGTTGCCGACGAGGTTGAGGAGAATCTGACGGAGCCGAGCGGCATCGCCCGTGAGCCGATGCGGAATCTCGCGGCGGAGAATGGCGGCGAGCGAGAGTTTTTTTCCGGGCTCGCGCGTGGCGGCGTTTTCCAAAACGGAGTCCAACACGGCGCGGACTGAAAATTCCTCCGCTGCAATTGTCATCTTGCCCGCCTCGATCTTGGAAAAATCCAGCACGTCGTTGATGACGTGCAGCAGGGCGTTCGCACTCTCCACGGCGGCATCGGCGAATTCGCGCTGGCGGTTGTCCAGTCGCGTTTGCGCAAGCAGCTCCACCATGCCGAGTATGCCGCTCAAGGGCGTGCGAATCTCATGGCTCATGTTCGCGAGAAATTCGCTTTTGGCATTATTGGCTCGGTTAGCCGTCTCGGCAGCAGCGCGCGAATCGGCAGCGGCCTCGGCAAGTTGGCGATTGGTTTTTTCCAGCGCGGACTTGGCTTCCTGCGCCTCCAGCTCGGCACGCTTGCGCGGCGTGATGTCTTGGATTACCGCCTGAAATTCCACCAAGCCATGACTGCCCCGGTCAAGCCGCCGCAAGTTACATTGTTGCCATTCAACATGGCCATCGGCGGCCTCCGCACGACGGTCAAAGTTCAGCACGGGTTTTTCTTCCGGCAATTTTGAAAAATCCGGCGGCGCAGCCTTGGCTCCATCTTGATTCAACGCCTGGTAAAAATTTTTCCCCAACAGTTCCGCTTCCGTCTGGCCGTGAAACTCGCAATAGGCCGCATTTACAAAAGTGATCGTTCCGTCGGGCAAAAAGCGGCAGATCTGGTCCGACTGGTCAGCCACGACGGCCCGGAGACGTTTTTCGTTTTCTATGATGCTGACGAGAATCCGCCGGCGCTCGATCGCAGCAGCGGCGAGCAGCAAACTGGCGATGGCGGCGAAACCAAGAAAACCGGCCGGCAATTGCCAGCCGGTTGCGGCCGCAAACGGCCCCGTGTGTTGCACCAACGATTTCACGGTTAAGCCAGCGATCAGCAATGTGGCGATGGCCGCGCCGCGCGGACCAAACCGCAGCGCGCTTGCAAGCAACAGCAGGCAGAGCAAATAATCCACCGGAAAGTTTTTTAACTCCGGAATCTGGTGCAACCCAAAAACCATCAGCCCGCTCGCCGCCAGCCCTGTGACATAGGTAAGCGCCTCCAAAATCCGCAGTGGTGACATCCAGATGGCGGATCTAGCAGTGCAAGTGATGATGGCAGGCGTGACAATCAGGAGGCTGAGGGCATTGGGAATCCACCATTCCAGAGCGTGTGACACAAACGCACCCCAGGAAATTTTATTTTCCAGGGCGAAGCTCGCGGCGATGGCGGCAGCGTTGCATGGCGCACAAAGGCCGCAGGTGATGACGAGAAATCTGGCGGCAAACCGAACTCTTTCCATTGCGCCATCGAACGACATAAACTTTTTTAAAAGCCACGAGGAGAGAAGCGCGCCAGTCGCGCTACCTACGCAGGTGCCAAAAAAAACATTGCCTAACGGGATTTCTGAAACGAAAACGAACGCAAACGAGCCCACCAGCCCCAGTAACAAACCGCGCCATCCGAATATCAAAATCGAGGCAAGAAAAATCCCCGGCGGCAGCCATATTAGCGGCACAGCAACACGAACATTCAGTGGCGCTGCCTGCCACGCCGCGAGCCCGCCCAGCACAAAAATCGCAAGCAACGCAGTGACGCGCAGACTAACGGTTAGCCGAACGGTTTTGGATGAATTCAAAGCGGCCTTGGTTTAGCTGATTATTCTTTTAGAGCCCAGCTAGAAAACGTTTTTTGAAAACAGACTTTGGCAAAGCGCGGGCCTCAATTTTTTGATCCATTTGGATTTACTGGAACCACAAATTGCATTGCCACCGCAGTTCAAATACCAAAATGGCCGCGAGCTTTTTCAATATCGGGATTTTCCTTGCTGCAATTCAGACAAAATCATTCAATCGCTGACGACAAATTTTATGAATCTAACAAAAATGCAGTGGTGGGAACGTTTTCAAAAATTCTACACCCAATTTCCAGAGATCGGTCTTGCGGTCGACTTAAGCCGCATGAACGTGGACGATGCATACTTTGCAAAAATGGAACCCAAAATGCAAAATGCCTTTGCCGAAATGGCAGCATTGGAACAGGGTGCCATAGCTAATCCTGACGAAAATAGGATGGTTGGCCACTACTGGCTACGCAACGCAAGTTTGGCGCCCACTGCTGAAATTTGTCATGAAATCGAGCAAGCCCTCAAGGAAATCAAATCATTCGTTGCAAAAATACATAGTGGCGAAATTTGTGGCAAAGCTGGCAAATTTAAAAATTATTTGTTAATTGGCATTGGCGGATCCGCACTCGGACCTCAATTTGTTGCAAACGCCCTCAGCAACCCGACAACCGATCAGTTAAAACCCTATTTTTTTGATAATACCGATCCCGATGGTATGAATCGTGTTTTGGCGCTGATTGGCACTGATTTAAGGAAAACATTAACGATAGTGGTATCAAAGTCTGGCGGAACTAAAGAAACTCGGAACGGGATGTTAATCGCTGAGGCCGCCTACAAAAACAGCGGTCTTCGCTTTGGTGACTACTCCATTGCAGTGACTATGGAGGGAAGCGAATTAGACAAGCATGCGACAAAAAATCAATGGCTAAAAAAATTTCCTATGTGGGATTGGGTGGGCGGGCGAACCAGCGAACTTTCCCCGGTCGGTCTATTACCAGCAGCTTTACAGGGCTTCAATATTGACGATTTACTAGCTGGAGCGTCCATTTGTGACAAATCGACGCGATGCACTACTACAGATAAAAACCCCGCTGCACTGCTAGCCCTTGCTTGGTATGCTTCTGGCGGTGGAAAAGGAACAAAAAACATGGTTGTTCTTCCATACAAAGACCGGCTCGAATTATTTTCAAAATACCTTCAACAGCTTGTCATGGAGTCCTTAGGTAAAGAGCTTGATCGAAATCAAAATGTTGTCAACCAGGGAATTACTGTTCTTGGAAACAAGGGTGCAACAGACCAGCATTCTTATATTCAACAACTCCGAGATGGATTAAATGATTATTTTGCCACCTTTATTGAAGTGCTTGTTGACCAGCAAGGCAAAGGCATCAATGTCGATCCTGGAGTCACATCCGGGGATTATTTACATGGATTTTTTCTTGGCACCAGACAGGCACTCGCTGAAAGTGGACGCGAGTCTATTTCTATTACCATAGAAACAGTCAACGCCAAGAGCATTGGAATATTAATCGCCCTATTTGAACGGGCAGTAGGATTCTATGCATCACTTATTAATATTAATGCATACCACCAACCTGGAGTAGAGGCAGGGAAAAAAGCAGCGGGAAACGTCGTTTTTATCCAAAATAAATTAATTGATCTATTTTCAAAGAGCCCTGGAAATGCCTTCTCCCTTACAGAGATAGCTGACAAAATCGATGCAAATGAAGAGTTAGAACTCATATTCAAAATTTGCGAACACTTGCACTCTAACAAAACAATTAAAAAGCAAGAAAACATAGAGTCATGGAAGACGCGTTACGGCATCTGATACTCTCATGTTTATATATCCAAAAAAATATGACGTGATTATTGTCGGCGCTGGACACGCTGGTGTTGAGGCGGCCTTGGCAGCAGCCAGAATGGGGTGCGAAACACTTCTCCTTACAATAAACGCAGATAGCATTGGGCAGATGTCTTGTAACCCTGCCATCGGCGGTCTTGCAAAAGGACATTTAGTAAGGGAAATCGACGCGATTGGAGGCGAAATGGGTAAAAATACTGATATCGCGGGACTCCAGTTTCGTATGCTGAATACAAAAAAAGGGCCGGCTGTTTGGGCCCCTCGGGCGCAATGTGATAAAAAAGCTTATCAATTTGGTCTTAAATGGGTTTGCGAATCTCAACAAAATTTAGATGTTAAACAGGGACAAACATCAAAAATATTGAGTCAAAATAGGATTGCAACAGGCGTTGAAACGACACTGGGTATTCAGTATTTAGCCAAAGCCGTCGTTATCACGACAGGAACTTTTTTGCGCGGACTGATGCATATTGGGGCAAACCAACAAGCCGGCGGGCGGGCGGGCGATTCAGCGGCGATGAATTTGTCCGCTTCTTTGGCCGAATTGGGGCTCGAGCTGGGAAGGCTTAAAACAGGAACACCACCACGGCTTCTAAAAAGCTCCATAAATTTTTCTGTAATGGAGGCTCAACATGGGGATGATCCTGTCCCATATTTTTCATTCTGGAAAAATGATTTGTTCCATGTGGAACAACCAACCACAACATTTCCATATAGTTTTTCTATTGGCGCATATCCATCCGGGTCCGTATTGGCGCATACAAACCGCCAACTTGATTGCTATATTACACATACCACGATTAAAACAGCTGAAATCGTCCAGAAAAACATCCATAAATCTCCAATGTATTCTGGGGTGATTGAGGGAGTTGGTCCGCGATATTGCCCTTCGATTGAAGATAAAATAATCCGGTTTTCTGAAAAAACGAGCCACCAAATTTTTCTTGAACCCGAAGGTATTTCCACTGATGAAATCTATGTAAACGGACTTTCTTCCAGCTTGCCATTTGATGTCCAATATGACCTCGTTAGGTCAATAACTGGTTGTGAAAATGCAGAAATTTTGCGACCGGCTTACGCAGTGGAATACGATTTTGTTTTTCCAACTCAACTCAACCCAACCCTAGAGACTAAGGCTTGTGCAAATTTATTCCTTGGTGGGCAAATTAATGGGACTTCTGGCTATGAAGAGGCTGCTGCACAAGGGTTGCTAGCAGGAATTAATGCGGCTAGATGCGCCAAGAATCAAGAACAGCTTGTTTTGCGTCGCGATCAAGCCTACATTGGAGTTTTGATAGATGATTTAATCACGAAGGGGACTACTGAACCCTATCGCATGTTCACCTCCAGAGCAGAGCACCGACTATTTCTGCGCCAAGATAATGCGGACGCCCGCTTATCCACGATTGGTTACGAGGTTGGCCTGCTTCCTGAGCGTAATTATCGTATTTATAAAACAAAAGAAGAGCTAATAAAATTAGAGTTAAAGCGTTTGGAAACAACGTTTTGCAATTCAGATTCACTTTTAAAAATTCTTTCGCGCCCCGAAAACACTTACGCAACTATTCCAAGTCAAACAAGTGGATTGCCGGAAGATGTTGTTCGACAAGTAGAAATCTGCGCGAAGTATGCTGGTTACATTGGGAGGCAGGAAAAAGAGGTAGAAAAAACTAAAAAACTCGATGGTAAAAAAATCCCTCTCGGTTTTGATTATGCCAATGTCCCAAGTTTGCGGCATGAAGCTCGACAAAAACTTTCTAAAATTCGTCCTGCCACCTTGGGGCAGGCGGGACGGATTTCGGGGGTGTCGCCAGCAGACATCGGCATCTTGTTGATTTCGCTCAAGCGATTTAACAGCGAAAATCAGCCGACGCTGGAGAATGGTGCTGTTAATATTGTGGATGATGCAGATGGGGATTTAGAAATTTAATTGTTGTGAAAATGGCGCCCGAAAATGGTTCTCGGACGGGGTTGATTCGGGTTGTCCAACTGACCAAGGGCTGCGCTTGGAAAGTGCTAGATTGCCTGCTACACGTTTTCTTTCTAGATGGGCCAGATGCGCTGGCCGACGCTAATGTCTACATCCCGCAAACCACACTACGGTTCTGAATTGGCGGCAGCAGCAGTAGCCAAAAACGGTTTTGCGCCTTTACTAACCGGCACGGCAAGCGTAGGCTGATGCTGTTACATTTTAATTTTATGAATATCATGCTCGCAAGCTGGTTTGGCGGACCTCAGGTCATTTTAATCCTAGCCATTGTCATCATTTTGTTCGGCGCGAAGAAAATTCCTGAGCTCGCACGTGGTGTCGGCCTTGGCATCAAGGAATTCAAGAAGGCGAGCAAAGAGGTCGCGGACGAAATCAACCATGCCAGCACCGAAACCCCGCCCGCCAATCCGTCTTCACCGGCTAACACCACGGCGCAATCCGCAGCCAAGCCGACCGACACGAAAGCTTCTTGATCGACAGAACGGTTTCCAATCCGTTGTTTTTTCATGGCCGAATTTTCTCCAGAACCGCCTGATGATGGCGGCGGCCCGGTAAAAACTTTTCTCGAACATCTCGAAGATTTTCGCTGGCTGCTCGTCAAATGCTCCGTCGCCGTGGGCTTGGGAATGCTCATCTGTCTTTTTGCGGCGAACCATGTCGTCGCAATCCTTATGTGGCCCTTGAGCCGCGCCCCAATGAGCTATCCCGGCACAAATCAGATTGCCACTGTCAGCTTCGGCACGAATCATCTTGGTAACTTCCCACTTTCAACAGAGCAAAGCGCGGTGCTGAAACTCGGCACAAACCGCTTTGTTGCCGTCGCAGTCGAGCCTCTCGCGCTGGGCACGAACCAAGTGCTCGGTTGGCACATGGAAGATAATCCGCACGCCACCGCCGAATTGGAACGGATGCATATCGAGTTGGTAAACTTAAGCCCGGCGGGCGGATTTTTTGTGGCTTTCCAGGCAGGCATCTACGGCGGGCTGGTGCTAGCCTCGCCATTTCTAATGTATTTCTTCGCGTCTTTTATTTTTCCGGCATTGCGGATGCGCGAGCGAAAATATATTTACCGCGCCATCTTCATCGGCGGCGGATTATTTCTTGCCGGCGTGTCATTCTGCTATTTTCTCTTGATGCCCATTGCGCTGGCGGCATCGCAGATGTATTCAAGTTGGCTGGGCTTCGGCGCGACGCAATGGCGGGCGGAGGACTACATCAGCTTCGTTTGCCGCTTCATGCTGGGAATGGGCTTGGGCTTTGAATTGCCCGTTGTGATTTTGACCCTCGTGAAAATCGGCGTGTTGAACTACGGAATTCTTTCTCAGGCGCGGCGCTACATGATCGTCATCAACCTCACGCTCGGCGCGCTGCTGACCACGCCGGAAATTTTAACGCAAGTGATGATGTTCATCCCGCTGCAAGGGCTCTTTGAATTGAGCGTGTGGATTGCGTGGTATTGGGAACAGACCGACCGAGCCAAGGCGCGGCGCATATTGCTTCTAGCCGTTTTACTGACGCTGGTCGCGGCGCGCTTGTTATGGCTGGGCTGGATTTATGGCTGGCCGTGGCTGCAGCAACACTGGCACTGATAGAAAACACACTTTACAAGCCGGGGATTCAGCGTAGATTCACCGCACCAATCTGACCATCGTATGCGTAAAATAATTTTTTCTCTCGTCGCCATCTGCGCCGTATTATCCATGACCGGCTGCGGCCCGGAACGCAAGCTCGGCCGCGGCATGAGCAATACCTTTGAACTCGTTCGTTGGGGCGAAATGCGCCGCTCTATTGAACAAAACGCCGTGCTCGACTCCCCTGATGTCGGCTACACCTACGGTGGCTACAGCGGCTTCCACAAGTCGCTCACCCGCGCCACCGTGGGCATCTACGAAGTCATTACTTTCCCGCTGCCCCCGTATCGCCCGGTGCTCACCAGCTACATTCCAGCCAAGCCGCAGTTCCCGGAAAGCTACCGCCCCGGCCTGATTTCCGACCCGTTGTTTGACACCGACACCTACACCGGCTTCAGCGGCGGCGATATCGCCCCGTTCATCCCCGGCAGCCGGTTCAAAGTGTTCGACAACTAAGCATTAATTTATCTCAACGCGCCAGCAGTGATGTTGGCGCGTTTTTTATTTCAAAAATATATCCATCGTCATGAAGACCATCACCGTTGTCGCCACCTTTCAAGCCAAGCCCGGCAAGGAAGCCGAATTACAGAAAGCTCTCATCAGCCTCGTCACCCCGACGCGCAAGGAAGCTGGCTGCATCAATTACGACCTGCACGTTTCACCCGAAGACCCAGGCAAATTTCTCTTTCACGAAAATTGGACGAGCAAAGCCGCGCTCGACATTCATCTGCAAGCACCGCACATCCAAGTCGTGCTGCCGCGCATGGATGAACTCGCGATGGGAATGCCGGACATAGTGATCTGGGAAAAAATTGCGTGAATAAGGGCGCGCGGTATAGCCCTGTCCACGCTCCGCTCTTCACTGAATGACTTCAATGACTAACGGAAGTTTCTCCGGACGCTTCGCAGAAATTTCAAAGGCCGCTTTTAGTCGAACACTTGCCTCCTTCGCCTGTGTTGTATTGTCCACGTGGAAGCGACAAAGCGCCCCAAATTTCTCCACGCGTTCTCCGGGTTTAGCAATTTGATCCACGCCCACTTCGTAGTTGATGGCCGATTCCTTCGTCAGCCGCCCGCCGCCGATATCGCGGATGACTTCGCCGATGATCCGGGCATCGCACTTGGAAATGAATCCAGCTTTTTCCGACTTCACTTCTACAACTGTTTTCGCCGTAGAATCAAATTCCAGCTTGCGGTTGAATGCTTTTAGGTTTGCACCTTGCGCAGCAATCATCTCGTCCCACTTCTTGCGCGGCGCGCCGGACTGCAAACACTCTGTCGTCAAGCCACGCGCGGCCGCGAGAGATTTTGAGCGCCTGGTTTGCAACAACAGGTGTGCAGCGGAATCAACCACCAGTTCCAACAAATCCAGCGGGCCCTTGCCCTCCAGACATTCGACGCTCTCCTTCACTTCCAGCCAGTTGCCAGCGGCGCGGCCGAGCGGCGTGTTCATGTCCGTCAAAATCGCGCGTGTGTTCGTGCCACATTGGTTGCCGAGCGCGACCATTGCCTTGGCGAGTTTGCGCGCATCAGCTTTGGTTTGCATAAATGCGGCGCAGCCGAATTTCACATCGAGAATGAGCGCATCTAGGCTTTCGGCGAGTTTTTTGGAAAGAATCGAGGCGGTGATGAGTTGGATGCTTGGCACGGTTCCGCTCGCGTCGCGCAAGGCATAAATTTTTTTATCGGCAGGAACCATCGTGTCCGTCTGGCCGCAGATGACGCAACCGACTTTCTGAACTTGGGCGATGATTTGTGCGGCGGGCAAAAGCGTTTTGAAACCGGGGATTGAATCCAGTTTATCGAGCGTGCCGCCGGTGATGCCAAGGCCGCGACCGGAAATCATCGGCACGCGAAAGCCAAGGCACGCGAGCAGCGGTGCGAGTGGGAGAGAAACTTTGTCGCCGATGCCACCGGTGGAATGTTTGTCCACGAGCGGACGCTTATCTTTAGGAAACTTCAACACGTCGCCGGAATCGCGCATAGCGAGCGTGAGCGCGGTGGTTTCGGTGATGTTGAGTCCGCGAAAATAAATGGCCATGAGCATCGCGGCCATTTGGTAATCAGGAATCCTCCCGGCAGTGAATTCGCGGATGAGTTCTTGAATCTGCGCCTCGGCGAGAATTTTTCCTTCGCGTTTATTTTCGATTAACGGAAGGAAATTCATGATCGCAGCGTTTTTTTAGCCTACAAACTTCTTCGCCGAAATCGTCGAGTTGTGACCGCCAAAGCCGAACGAGTTGTTCACGATGGCGTTCACCTTCATTTCGCGCGCGGTGTTCGGGACGTAATCCAGATCGCACTCCGGGTCGGGCGTGGTGTAGTTGATGGTCGGCGGGACGATGCCGTGCTTGATGGCCAGTGCGCACGCGGCCATTTCCACCGCGCCAGCCGCACCGAGCATGTGGCCAGTCGCGCCTTTGGTAGAACTGACGGCCAGCTTCTTCGCATGGTCGCCAAAAACCGATTTAATGGCCTGCGTTTCGCAGACATCGCCTACGGGCGTGGAAGTGCCGTGGGCGTTGATGTAGGTCACGTCTTCAAGATTCAAGCCGCCACTGCGTAGCGCCATTTTCATGCAGCGCGCCGCGCCTTCGCCGCCGGGTGACGGCGCGGTGAGATGATGCGCGTCAGCGGTGTTGCCGTAGCCGGCGATTTCACAATAAATCTGCGCTCCGCGTTTTTTGGCGTGTTCTAATTCTTCCAACACAAGCACGCCCGCGCCTTCGCCCATGACGAAGCCGTCGCGGTCTTTGTCGAACGGGCGGGAGGATTTTTTCGGATCGTCATTGCGCGTGCTCATGGCGCGCATGGCACAGAAGCCAGCGATGCCGATGGGGATTACCGCCGCCTCGGAGCCGCCGGCGAACATCACTTGGGCATCGCCCATCTTGATAGTGCGCCAAGCCTCGCCGATGGCGTGATTGGCTGTAGCACAAGCAGAGCAGGTGGCAAAATTTGGTCCACGGAGGTTGAAATACATCGAAATCAGGCCGGACGCCATGTTCGAGATCAACATCGGAATTGTGAACGGCGAGACGCGGCTGGGGCCGCGTTCATTCAATACTTTCAACTGGTCGCTCGTTGTGGACAAACCGCCGATGCCAGAGCCCAAGAACACGCCGATTTCATCCAAATTTTCTTTGGTCAGATCAAGGCCGGAATCTTTCAACGCGTTCCAGGCAGCATAAATTCCAAATTGCGAGTAGCGATCCGTGCGGCGAATTTCCTTGGGCGACGGAAATGCGGGCGACACGTCAAAGTCTTTCACCTGACCGGCAATCTGCGTGTCATACGGCGAGGCATCGAAGGCGGTGATTTTATCAATGCCACACTGGCTGGTGATAAGGTTTTTCCAGAACGTGTCGAGGTCGTGGCCGAGGGGCGTAACGACGCCCATGCCGGTCACGACGACGCGGCGGTCATAACTATTATTTGCCATGGGAAAATGAAACGGGGCAGTTCGGGCTGTGTCCAGCCAAAACTGCCCCGCAGTTAAAGCTCAAATTACTTTGTCTGCGCTTCTTCGATGTATTTCATCACATCGCCGACGCTGTGAAGTTTCTCGGCCTGTTCGTCCGGAACTTCCACGCCGAATTCTTCTTCCAATGCCAACACCAGCTCGACGGTGTCGAGGGAATCCGCGCCCAAGTCTTCAATGAACTTGGCTTCGGGCACGACCTGCTCGGGTTTTACGCCAAGCTGTTCGACGATGATGTCTTTTACACGTTGATCAAGAGGTTTGTCAGCCATAAGTTATGCCTGCTTTATGCCATGAATGAAAAAACCATTCAAGCCTTGAATCAAAAAATTTGACGGCTGGATGGCTGGATAGAAGAATGATGTCCAACATTCTTGACTGCCAGCGCAAGCCGCCACCAACATTTCGCAAGTGTCCATCAGTGGGTGTCGCCACCATCTGGTAGATTTTAGGTCGTTGATGAAGCCAGCTGAACCATTGCCGCCCACCGTGCGGCTCGATGAACTCGCCCCGCGCGTTTGCGCCGTGGTGCGCAGTGTCGAGACGGATGATGAGGACACGCAACGGCTAAAAACGCTGGGCGTGTGCGTTGGGAGGCGCGTGGAGCTTGTGCGCGTGGGCGACCCGCTCATCTTGAAGATTTTTGGATCTCGCCTTGGTCTCTCCGCCGAACTCGCCGCGCGCGTCCGCGTGGAAATCTGTTCACCCGACCATTGCGCCCTGAAAGAACCCGAGGGCCGATGAGCGATTGCTACGATAACCGCCCCGCGCCTGTTTCGCGCCACGCCTTCACGCTCGCACTCGTGGGTAATCCCAATGCCGGCAAGACCACTTTGTTCAACGCCCTCACCGGGCTGCGCGCCAAGACCGCGAACTTTCCCGGCACGACCGTGGAGCGTAAAGTTGGTCGCCTGCACCTCGACCACAAACAGATTGTCGTCGTGGATTTACCCGGCCTTTACAGCCTAGACAGCAAGTCGCCGGATGAAAAAATTGCCGCCAACGCGTTACAAGGAAAGCTCGATTACCCCGCTCCCAGCGCCGTGCTCATCGTCGTCGATGCGACAAACCTTGAACGAAATTTATTTCTCGTCAGTCAGGTTTTAGAGCTGAAGAAAATTCCCGTCATCGTCGCGTTAAACATGATGGACATGGCGCGTCGCGACGGCATCCGCATTGACGTGCCCAAATTGCGCGCGGAACTCGGCTGCATGGTCGTGCCCGTTTCCGCGCGGCAGGGCGAAGGCTTGGATGAATTGAAACAGGAATTGAACCGCCTTGCCGCCGGCGCCATGCCTGAGTCGCTCGATCACGCAGATCCCGCTTGCGGCGGCTGCGCGGGCTGCACCTTTCAAGCGCGCTATGAATGGACCGAGCAGATTTCCACCAAGGTCATGGATGCCTCTGCCCCGCAGCGCTCCGCATGGACTGACAAGCTGGATGACGTCCTCACGCATCCCGTTTTCGGCGTGGTGACTTTTCTCGGCGTCATGCTTTTGGTGTTTGCGCTCATTTTTTGGGCCGCGAAAATCCCGATGGATTTGATTGACCGGCTGTTTTCCGGCTTAGGCGGCTGGGTGGCAACACAAATTCCCGAAGGCGATTTGCAAAGCCTGCTGGTGAACGGCGTCATCGGCGGTGTGGGTGGCATCCTCGTTTTTCTGCCACAGATTTGCATCCTGTTTTTTGCCCTCTCGATTCTGGAAGACACCGGCTACCTCTCACGCGCCGCGTTCGTGATGGACAAGGTAATGCGGCGATTCGGATTACCGGGCAAGGCGTTCGTGCCCATGCTCTCCGCGCACGCGTGCGCCATTCCCGCCATCATGTCCACGCGCGTCATTGAAAATCCGCGCGACCGGCTCGTGACCATCCTCATCACGCCGCTCATGGCCTGCTCCGCCCGCATCCCAGTCTATGCGATGGTCACTGCGCTGCTATTTCCCCATTCACCGCTAAAGGCGGGATTAATTTTCACCGGCGCCTACGCCTTCGGCGTCATCACCGCGCTCGTGGTCGCATTGATTTTTCGCAGCACAATTCTGCCCGGCGGCAGTAAGCCGCTGATGATTGAATTGCCTCAATACCGCGTGCCCGGCCTGCGCGTTGCGCTACTGCACACCTTCGACCGCGCCAAAATTTTCGTGAAACAGGCGGGAACCATCATCCTCGTGATTTCGCTCATCCTGTGGGCACTGTCGTATTATCCCAAATCCGCGCCCCCGGAAACCGCCGTGGTGATGAACGCGCAAGCCACACAATTCGCCACCGCCGGGGATGCAGCGAAGGCGAAGGAGCTGCACGCCGAAGCCAACCGCCTGACCGCGCAACATTCCCTGCAAAATTCCTACGCCGGAAAAATTGGCCACGTCATGGAACCGTTCATCGCGCCGTTGGGCTACGACTGGCAGATCGGCATCGGTATCTTCAGTTCGTTTGCCGCGCGCGAGGTGATTGTCTCCACGCTCTCCATCGTCTATGGCGTGGGCGATGACACGGAGGACAACAACCGCAGTTCACTCTACGACTCGCTGCGCCGCGCGAAACGTTCCGACGGCACGGCCATTTTCAATACCGCCACGTGCGCCAGCCTGCTGGTGTTTTACATCCTCGCCGCGCAATGCCTCTCCACCACCGCCGTCGTGCGGCGCGAGACCGGCGGCTGGAAATGGCCGCTGTTTCAGATCGCCTACATGACCGGCCTCGCCTACCTCGCTGCACTCATCGTGTATCAGACCCTGCGCCACTTCGGCCACACTTGAAAGACCGACCCGGTAGCGACAACAAAATGTGCGCAGCGCGAAGGCGCGGGCAAAGGCGGCATTTGTGGCCGTCCGCAAGGACTTCCAGTTCGAGAAATCGGGTAGGTGACATTTGTGGACTGCTTCCTCCGCCTCGTCCGTGATGGCCTCCGCCAAGAAAAGGATACGCGGGACAACGTCCGTAACATCCCGGGCGGCATCCGTGATGTCCCCCATGAAATACCCTATGTCCCCCGCGACGTAGATGATATCCTCCACATTCTCCGGCACATCCCCCACTAAGCCGGGGATATCCCCGCATCGTCCACCGTGTCCTCCACGAAGCCTAGGACATGCTCCATGACGCGCAGGATGTCCTCCCCGTCGTCCAGGACATCCCATACCTTGTGGCAGACATCCGGAATGAAGTTCCGAACATCGTCCGCGACGTAGATGATACCCTCTACGCCATCCAGCACTCCCAGATGATGCAAGGGGCATCCTCTACGTCGTCCGGGACATCCCAAACTTCGTGTGTTTGCGGCAGGCCTGCTTTGTGATAATCTGACTACGTGAATTCCGTTGTCAGAAATCTGTGTGCTCTCGCCATTCTGTTGCTCTGGTGCGACGGCGTGACGGCAGCCGCGCCTTTCATCACTCCGGTCACGTTTTCACAAGTCACCAACACGACTTACGGACAGAGCGCTTTTGTTGTGGGCAGCATCCCGCAGCTCGGTAACTGGTCGGCTACTGCCGCCGTGAAATTGGTGCCCGGCAGCTGCACCAGCTCAAACTGCGTATGGACGGCGACCATCGGCATCCCTGAAGGCACGAGTTACGAATACAAATTCGTGAAGCGCAACGACTGCGTCACTTGCCTGAGCGATCCCGCGAACATCCTCTGGGAACCGGGCAACAATCGCACAGGCAGCACGCCCGACGGCCCCGCCGCACCGTTCAACGGCAAGTCCGTCTACTACTATTCCGGCTGGACGAATGTCTGGCTGTATTACTCCAACAATCTCACCGGCTGGACCAACCTGCCCATGACTCCGGTGAAGCCCGGGCGCGGCGGCAGCGAGCAGGTCTGGCGTGCAAATGGGGTGGATCGGCTGGGCGCGACGAATATCCAGCTCGGATTTTTCTCGGTCATCAACGGCACCAATGCCTACGACAACGCCGGCCGCCCCGGCATGGACTACCAAACGCCGCTCGATGCATTCGTGGTGCAGGACGGGCAGATTTTTAATTACTGGCCGGCGGCCACGATTTCACCGCCAAGCGTAGTCACCTTCACCGCCACGCCGACAAATGGCATTCAGTCCCGCACAGTCCGCGTCTATCTACCGCGCGGGTTCACCAACAACGTCGCCAAGCGCTATCCGGTGCTTTACATGAACGATGGCCAGAATCTTTTTCTCGGCCAGGGAAACTTCGGCGGCTGGAACGCCGATACCAACGCCACTTACCTCATCCGTTTCGGCAAGATGCGCGAGCTCATCATCGTCGGCATTGACAATACCTCCGACCGCACCTGCGAATACAATCCCTGCAATCTCAACAGTTGCGGCGCGTCCAACACGCTCGCGCCGCGCTATGTGGACTTCGTCATCAACCAGCTCAAGCCCTACATTGACACCCAATATTCCGTCACCGCCGGCCGCACGCTTACCGACGCCGACAACACAGGCATTGTCGGCTCCTCGCGTGGTGGCCTTTGCGCCGCGTGGTTCGGCTGGGAACACTCCGACATTTTTCACAAAGTCGGCGGCCTCTCGCCCTCCTTCTGGGGCTGCGACACCACCAAAAACAATCTCGCCAATGCCCCCAAACGTCCGCTGCGAATCTACCTCGACAGCGGCAGCGTCGGCGATTTTCCCACCACCGACCCTGTTTGCAATCCCTGCTACGACGGCGAACTTTACACCCTCACCGCCCGCGACAACCTGCTCAAAAACGGCTACCTCCTGAACATTGACCTCATGCACTGGATCAGCTACGGCGACCAGCACAACGAATTTTATTGGAACCGCCGTCTCCCTCTCTGCTTCCAGTTTTTGTTCCCCACCACCGACGAACCGAACACCATCCTCGATACCGCCGCCCCGCTGCGCATCACCAGTTTTCAATACTCGAACAACAATTTCACCGTCACCTGGCCGAGTTTCCAGCGCCGTATCTACTCCCTGCTCGGCAGCACCAACCTCGACAATAACCTTTCCAACTGGAACACGCTCTACACCGCGCCCGCCGAGGCGCGCCCGTGGAATTACCTCACGGCGCCGCCCACCAACGGCTTCCGCTTCTTCCGCGTGCAGGAACAAGCCGTTCCGTATTGGCCGAATTGATTTCGTGCTTAAATCTGGCCGAGCGAAGGCGCGGGCAAAGGCGGCATGTGGCCGTCCGCAAGGACTTCCAGTTCGAGAAATCGGGGATGTGATATTTGCGGACCTCTTCCGCCAAATCTTCGCTGGTGGCCGAGTCTGGGCATTCCAACTCGCAGAACCTTTGTCTGAAGCCGGTGTTTGTTAGAATATGGATTCTGAAAGCAAACCCCGATCAATCCGCTCTTGGTTGCTAACTGCTTTTCTTTTGATGGCAATCGTCGGACTGTTCATTGCGGTAGCGATTCCAAATTTCGTTGGAGGTGGTCCGAGCAAGTTGAGCAGCGTAATAAATGTCTTACGAGAAATTGACGGCGCTAAAGGATATTGGGCGATGCAGCATGGTTTTACAAACAACGGCTCACATGCATACGAAATTTCACAACTAGACCTTGCTCCGCTTTTTGTGCACGGGGAAGACAAAGACCGTTTTGACCGTTTTGGTTTTGGCATTGATAGAAATGGGCGCTTCCACGGCGCTCAAGGTGTTGTCTTTACAATCAACCCATTGGGGATTTCTCCAGAAGCCAAATTCACAAAAAGTTTCAGATTGAATGACAGGGATTGGTTTTACGGCCCTAAAATTCCCAACGGCACTGTCTTGAGATTTTCCACCAACGCCAATGAATTCGTGGAATACGTTCTGCCTGGACAGGAATCCAAGCCCTGCAAATCGTTAAACGAACTACTCGCAAGATAAATCACTTCGGCATCTGCAAACCCACCTTGTCCGCCACTTGCGCCACGTCTTTGTCGCCGCGGCCGGAGAGGTTCACGATGATGATCTGGTCTTTGCCCATCGTCGGCGCGCGTTGGATGACTTCGGCGACGGCGTGCGAGCTTTCCAGCGCGGGGATGATGCCCTCGAGCCGCGCGAGTTTCATGAAGGCTTCGAGCGCTTTGTCGTCGGTGGCGTAGGTGTATTCCACGCGCTTGGCGTCGTGCAGGAA
>CAINDH010000146.1 GCA_903847285.1 uncultured Verrucomicrobia subdivision 3 bacterium
ATTCAAAATATTTATCGGCACGACGTTCGCGCCGATTTCTTTGAGCGTGAAGGCGAGGTCGCAACGGTCGGCGCGCGTCTCGCCCATGCCGATGATGCCGCCGGAACAAATCTTGATGCCGGCCTTTTTCAGGTAGCCGATGGTTTCGAGCCGGTCATCGAACGTGTGCGTGGAGCAGGTCTGCGGAAAAAAGCGGCGCGAGCTTTCGAGGTTGTGGCCGTAACATTCGAGCCCGGCTTCCTTCAGGCGATTCGCGACTTCCTGTTTCTTGATGATGCCGAGCGAGGCGTCGGGGCGCGTCTTGCCACCGGCTTTCAATTCGCGGATGCGGTCGCAGACTTCATCGAGCATCGGGCCTTCGTTCAGACCTTTCCAGGCGGCGACGAGGCCGACAGCGGTGACTTGATTCTTGTTTGCTTCATCCGCGGCTTCGTTCACCGGCTCGGGTTCGATGAAACCATATTTCGGCGAGCCGGTCTGGTAATGCGATGACTGCGAACAGAAGCTGCAATTCTCGGAGCACGCGCCCGCCTTGGCGTTGACGATGGAGCAAAGGTGAATCTTGTTGCCTTTGAACTGCTCGCGAATGCGGTTCGCCCACGAGAGCAAATCAAGGATGTCGGCGGAAGATTCGAGATTGAATAGCCACGTCGCTTCGTCGCGCGTGATGTGTCCGCCGCCGAGAACGCGTCCGCCGAGAGCGGAAAGTTTCTGATGATTGGTCGCGTCAACTGATGTAGCGGTCATGGTTGACAGGATAGCGGGCGGAAGTTTTTCCGCAAGCGCGCTTCACTTCGCCGGTTCATTCGTCGCGGCGGACGGATGCACGGCGTTGAGATACTGCGCGAGTGAGGCGATTTGCAAATCATTCAATGGCCCGCCCTGCGAACTGGCCCACGCCGGCATCAGCGAGCCGGGTTTGCCGAAAGTGATCCATGTGCGCCAGAATTCTTCGCTGGTCGGCACTTTCAACTTGGCCAAATCTGGAACCATTGTGGCGCGATGCTCGGCGTCATGGCAGATGGCGCAAGCGCTCTTGTAAAGCTCCGCTCCGTGACGGCCTTCGACATTTTTCAAATGGCACGATGCGCAATCACCTTTGAACACCGCTTGCCGATCCACTTTCGCCGCCGCGATGCCTGCCGCTTTCTGTTCCTCGCTCATCTGGATGACAGGAGGCGGCGTTAGGTTGATGCGCAACATAAGGTCGCGTTTCCCCTTGTCGGTGGTGACGGTGACCGTCTTGAAGAGCGTGCCGCTCTTGCCGTGGAGATCCACACTAAACTTCATTGATCCCGCGCCACCCGGAGGGATTGTCCACGGCACTGGCGGCAATTCAGCCGTAGTGCAACCACAGCCCGGATGCACGTTTAAGATCGTTATATTGCATGGCGTGACAGAGTTGGTAAAGCTGACGATGTTCGTAGCTGTCTCGGTGATGTTGGTGATCAACGTGAGGTCTGTGATCGTGGCAATGTTAGTGAAACTGAAGGTAAACTTCGCCGCGTCCCCGCCCTCGATTGCATCCACCGCCTTAAGTGTCGCATCCCAAGCAATGACCCCGTCGGGCAGCGGATCGTTTTGGTGCGTGGTGTCCGGCACATAAACGGGCGCAGTGGCAATTTCGTTGGAAGGTTGCGCCAAGGCGGAAATAATTCCGGCAGCAAAAAATAATGCGACGACAATGACGGGCAGCATCCGATGAAATTTCATGCCGGAAAAATTACGCCCAACGCCGCGCTTTGACGAGCGGAATCACGCCAGCCGATTGAGCGCGCTCAAGACGGCCTTGATGGAGGCGAGTTCGATGTTCGTATCCACGCCCGCACCCCAGCGGGTTTTTCCATCGGCAGTTTTGATTTGGATATAAGAAATCGCCGCCGCCGTCTCGCCAGAGCTCAAGGCGTGTTCAGCGTAATTGGCAATTTCAAATTTGGGAACTCCCAACGTGCTAAAGCCGTGAACTAACGCGGCGAGCGGGCCATTGCCCTCGCCCGAAAACTCCACGGCTTGGCCACTACGGAACATTTTGGCGGCACATTTCACCACGCCGTTTTTGCTCTCCGTCTCAAACGAGTGGAGCGACCATGGTAAACTACGTTCGACATATTCCTTCCAGAACATCGCCTTGAGTTCCGCGCCGCTGACTTCGCGACCGAGCTTGTCCACCGCGTCGTTAGCGATGGGACCGAACTCGCGTTGAAAATCTTTCGGCAACAAAATGCCGAACTCGCTTTCAAGCAAGTAGGCAACGCCGCCTTTGCCGGACTGCGAGTTGACACGAATCACTTCGCGGTATTCGCGTCCGATGTCCGCCGGGTCAATCGTGAGATACGGCACGTCCCAATGAGCTTTGCTTCCATTTTGATCGCGTTCAGATAAGCCTTTTTTGATGGCGTCCTGATGCGAACCGCTGAACGCAGTGAAGACGAGTTCGCCTGCATACGGCTGACGTGGCGGCACGGTCATGCCGGTGCTGCGCTCATACACGTCAATGATTGAAGCGAGGTTGGAGAAATCTAATTTCGGATTAATGCCGTGCATGTAGAGATTTAACGCCACGGTCACGATGTCCAGATTGCCCGTGCGCTCGCCGTTGCCAAACAACGTGCCTTCCACACGATCTGCACCGGCCAACATTCCCAATTCCGTCGCGGCCACGCCGGTGCTGCGGTCATTGTGTGTGTGCAGACTGACGATGACAGATTCGCGGTTCTTGAGGTTACGGCACATCCATTCGATCTGGTCGGCATAGACATTCGGCATGGCAACTTCTACCGTGTCCGGCAGATTCAAAATCATTTTATGCTGCGGCGTCGGCTGCCACACATCCATGACAGCCTCGGAAATTTCCTTCGCGTATTCCACTTCCGTCATGCTGAAACTTTCCGGCGAATACTGGAGCATCACCTCCGTGCCGCCAGCGGTGAGCCGGTGCAAACGATCTTTAATCATCTTCGCGCCGTTCACTGCGATGGCCTTGATTTCGGCCTTCGACTTGCCGAACACGACGCGGCGCTGCGCGGGCGACGTCGAATTATACATGTGGATGATGACCTTCTTCGCGCCGATGAGCGACTCGACGGTGCGTTCGATCAGATCCTCACGCGCCTGCACCAACACCTGCAACCAGACGTCGTCCGGCGCGTGACCCTTCTCGATGAGCAAACGGTTGAAGGCAAATTCCGTGTTCGACGCCGAGGGAAAACCCACTTCGATTTCCTTGAAACCAATTTTCACGAGCGTCTGAAACAATTCCAACTTCTGCGATATATTCATCGGCACGGCGAGCGCCTGATTGCCATCGCGCAAATCCACGCTGCACCAGCGCGGAGCGTGCGTGAGAACGCGGCTCGGCCACTGGCGGTCGGACAACTTCGGCGCGTGTTGGAACGGCTGGTATTTCTTGGACGGTTCTTTTTGCATGGTCTGGCTTTCTTATTATTGCCATCCGGCGGCGCGGTTAAAACAAAAAACCCACCGCCGTTCGGCAGTGGGTTGGTTAAATTCTGGTGAAGTAATCAAAACCCGACTGCCGCGCTGGTCAGCAGCGCGTTCGTAAGCAGCAGGTTTAGATTTATTTTCACGGCACGACACTAATTCATTTTCTTTGTCTTGTCATCGGCAAAATTGTTGAATGGCTTGATGACGAACACGCCCAACAGCCAACCAACCGCCCGCTTGCGGTGGGATGCCGACTGCTGGCTCGCCGTGATGGCTACGGTCGCGGTATTGGCGCTACATCTTTATTTTCTCCACATCGTCGGTGGACTCTGGCGCGACGAGGTCAATTCCTTGAATCTCGCCCAAGGCGAATTTAAAAATCTTACGCACGACTCGTTCCCGATTTTGTTTCCCCTGCTCCTGCGCGGCTGGAGCGCGCTCGGCCTGGCACATTCCGATCTTGCTGCGCGCTGCTTCGGTGCGCTACTCGGACTAGGACTCACAGCGGTTTTTTGGTGCGCCGCCTGGTGGATGCGCCGCGTGCCGCCGCTGTGGTCACTCGTCTTCATGGCGCTCAACGCGTGGGTGATTTACTACGCCGCCTCATTGCGCGCTTACGGCCTTGGCAGTGCGATGATTGCACTCTGCGCTGCATGCGCGTGGCGCTTCGTCCAAAATCCCGGAAGGAATTCCTGGCTGCTGTTCATGGCCAGCGCGGTATTAAGCGTCCAGACACTCTATCAAAACTCCGTTCTGGTGGCCGCCGTCTGCGGCGGCGCGTGCGCGGTGTTGGTGCGCCAGAAAAAACTCAATCTCATTGCCGCGGTATTTCTCGCCGGACTCGTCGCGGCCATTTCGTTGCTGCCGTATTTGCAGAATATCGCCGGCATGCCACAGGGCGCATCGCCACTGCGGATGGATTTTGATTGGCAAACGGCGCTAACGCACCTCGACACGCTGCTCGCTTTTCCAATGCCTGAATTTTTCTGGGTGTGGGTAGCACTCGCTGGATTGGTCCTGCTCCGGGCTGTCACAGATAATGTTTCCGGCCGACGCAATGACCTCGCCCTCTTCAGTGCGGTGACGATGGCTTCCGGCGCAGCGGCGTTTTGGGTATTTTTGAGACTGGCAAATTTCCCTGTGCAACCGTGGTATTTCCTGCCCCCCGTTGCGCTCGCCGCCGTATGCATGGAAGCCTTGTTACCGCGGCCCGCCGGAAAATTTCGCGCCGCCATGTTTGGCGGATTGGCAGCGACGGCAGCTATTTCCGCCATCTTCGCCGTGCGCGTGCTAGACTATCGCTTCTCCAATGTGCCGCTGCTCGCCAAAAAAATTTCCGCGAGTGCAGGCACGAATGATCTAGTCATCGTCACGCCGTGGCAGATCGGCATCACCTTCGCTCGCTACTTCCACAGCCCTTGCGGCTGGACCACCGTTCCGCCGATGGCCGACCACACCGCGCATCGATTTGATTTGATCCAGTTGCAGATGGCCAACACGAATGTGATGCAGCCGGTGCTAGAAAATATCTCTTCGACCCTGCGCAGCGGAGGCACCGTGTGGGTGGTGGGCGGAATCAATGAAACCAGCGGAACGAACGCACCATTGTCTCTGCCACCACCGCCCTTGCCGAGGAGCGGCTGGAATGAAACGCCTTATCGAATTACCTGGAACAACCAACTTGGCTGGCTGCTACACAATCACGCGACCAACATCGAATGTTTGGACAAAGGCTTTGCTGAAGACGTGAATCTCAACGAACGTGTTGCAGCCTACAAAGTGACCGGCTGGACTGGGCAATAAAAAAGCCGACGCCTTGCGACGGCGGCTTTTGATATATCCAAATCTTATCCGATGAACGCCGCGTGCACGGCTTTCATTGCTTGTTCGCCCTTGGCCAGATCAATCACGACGGAGATTTTGATTTCGCTCGTTGAAATCATGTCAATGTTGATGCCCTCGTTCGCGAGCGTTTCAAATAATTTTCCGGCGACACCGGTGTGCGATTTCATGCCGACGCCGACGATGGAAAGTTTACCAATCTTCTCGGCGGTGATAACTTCTTTGAAACCAATCTCGGCTTTTAAACCATCAATCACCTTCTGTGCCTTGAGCAAATCCGGTTTGTCAGCGGTAAAGGAAATATCGGTCGAGGGCGTGCCGGTTCCGTGGCTGATGTTTTGGATGATCATGTCCACGTTAACGGTCGCATCGCCGAGCGCCTTGAAAATTTTTGCGGCCACGCCGGGTTTGTCGGGCACGGCCACGAGCGTGACCTTGGCCTGATTTTTGTCGAGTGCAACGCCGCGCACGACGATGCCTTCCATGCTTTTGGTTTCTTCTTTCACAATAGTTCCGGGGTTGTCGTTCAAACTGGATCGGACTTCAAACACCACGCCAAATTTTTTGGCGAATTCCACCGAGCGGCTCTGCATCACCTTCGCACCG
>CAINDH010000147.1 GCA_903847285.1 uncultured Verrucomicrobia subdivision 3 bacterium
GATGAGGATTTGATCACGGCCGTGGATCATTGGCTGCGCACGGGCAAGCCGGCTTCCGTTAAGGAGTCGCCCCGTTTGGACGAGGCGCTGAAAGTTTTCACCGACTGGCTTACCACCACGCAGGAATTGCGTCCCATGACCAAGGATAATTTGCGCAACCGCGTAACTCGCTTTGTCGGCAGCCTGGGCAACCTGCGGGTGACCGACGTGCTGCCCGATCACATCGAGCATTTTCTGGCGAACCGAAATGTGTCAGTCAACACCAAGGACGCCGATCGCCGGGCACTTTCCAGTTTCTTTTTGTGGTGCATGAAAGGAAAACGGCATTGGGCGGTGAACAATCCCTGCTATGCAGTCGAGATCGAGGGGTTTGCCACCGCCGATCATCACGAACCGGTGGTGTTGCCAGTGGAAGAATGCCGGGCGCTTTTGAAATCAGCGGAAACAATCCGGAAGGGCCGGTCGGTGCCGTATGTGGCGCTGTGTATGTTTGGCGGACTGCGCCCCACTGAGGCGGCGCGGTTGACATGGGATCAGGTCAATCTGAAGGATGGGGAGATTCGGTTGAAGGGCGCGCAGACCAAGACCGGCAAGGGCCGGATTGTGGTGATTGATAAAACGCTGAAAGCGTGGCTGAGCCAATATCGCAAGCGCGGCGAGATTTACCGTTCGGCTTATGAAAAGGATTTGCGCCAAGGTCGTATCAGCAGCGGGTATGGAACGCCGACCAAGGAACAGCCGGATTTGAAGCCGTGGGTGTCGGACGTGTTGCGGCACACGGCGATCTCGCATTACTTCCGGCTGACGGGCAGCTACGGCCGGACGGCGGAGCAGTTCGGCAACTCGGAGGCCATCATCAAGAAACATTACCAGGGGCGCGTGAGCAGCGCGGAGACGAAGCAGTTTTATGCGCTGCGGCCGAAGACTCAGATGCGCCAACCTTGAACTCGGCGTGACCGTGGGGTTGCTTGCCTGACAAACCATTTGCGACGGCGGCGGGCAACCATTCAACTTTTCTTGACTCCGCTGCGGCGAACCGGGCGTGCGGCGCGGCGGTGAACATGCGTGAGGAACTCCTGCTGTGGGTGGCTGAAGTTGAGCGTCACAGAATTTTCATCGGCGAGTGTCTGCAACAAACGGCGGATTTTCCAGCGGATGAGATCGCTGGATTTAGTGGTGCGCGTCTCGCTCAGCAGGCGGTCCAAGGCGTCTATCGTTTGGGAGTCCTGGGCGATCTGGGCCCCCCACTTTCGATCCAAGAGGGCTTTCTTGGTGATCATGGTCGGGGTTTCGGGTGGGCCCTTTTTGCCCATAATGCCAGTCGTTTTTTGGAGGGGGCTAAGGTCGCTGCTCATCAGCTCATAGGACGAGGCGGCGGATTCCATCAACGCCCGGTGCGCTTCATAGTCATCAAGGGAGTAAGGTCCCGAGGCATTCCCGAGTTGCGCCGCAGTCAAGCCCTTGCGAGTTGGGGTGGCGGGATTCTTTTCCAAGAGCCAGCCGGCATCAATTCCCGTCGCTTGGGCGATCAACATGGCGAGTTCTTCACTGAGCGGCAGCTGACCCAGTTCAATGGCCTGAATGGTGCGGGCTGAACGTTGAACCAAGTCGGCCATTTCCTTTTGAGTGAGGCGGATGGTCGTCCGGAGGATGGCTAGCGGATGGCGCAAGGATGAAACTCTCATGCGGAAAACCTATCCTATGTGTTTTAAACATGTCAATTTAAATTGCTGGGAATGGAGGCACATGTATTTTTACGGTGTGTTATGAAATCCAATCAAACTTCCTCCGCCCGGCTGGCCACACTGGAATCATTGGCTAAAACGCTGATTCCCGCCTACCTCGATCCCCCTCCCTGTCGCGAGACTTTGCGGGACTGGTTCGACGCGGCGCACATTCCACGCCTTAAAGCCAACCCAGCCGCCAAGCGCGGCGGCGGTCCAGTCTATTACTCGGTGGCCGCGGTGGAGAAGTTTCTCCAGACGCGAACGCTGCCCTGCCGGTTGCCGGCGGCTACGCTGCCGAGCCGGGACTTTTCCAACAACTAACCCGGTGCTCAATAGTTTGCGAGCAGAGTGAACCAACCACCCATCCACGACAAAGCCAGTATGACATTCGATTGCGAAGACAGACTGATGACACGTAGCACGAAAGATTGTGCGCCGTGGTGTTGGGCGGAAAAGGCTGCCCTCGAAAAAATCCGTGCCCGGTGTGAAGATGCCAAGACGACTCTGTTGGTGTATTTCGCCCTGTGTGAAATCGCCAGCGATGAGCGGTCGCAGGACTTCATGGTTTCCATGGATAAAATTGCGGGCAAAAGCTGCCTGTCCCGCCCCACAGTTTTCAAATCACTGCAGCGGCTGGAACAGATTGGACTGGTGGAAATTCACCGGTCCAAAACCTCGCAGAATTTCAAGATTCCATCCTCCTACCGGATGTTGGTTTGCGAATCGGCAGACAAGGACCGGAGGCTGGCGATGTAAAGCGGCTTAACAACGATGTAAAACCAATTTACAGCGTTGTAAAACTGACATGAGCGCCAGCTTTACACTCTTTAAGAATAGAAAGAATCCAAGTCTCCAGGATTATGAAATACCAAGCAACCAAGGATCCAAGCATGAAGGAAACCGGATTTCAATCCGACAGTATTAAGCCGGTCCAATTTCCTCAACTGTGCTTCGCCGTTTTCGTTCCGGCGGCGAAGATCATCTGTTTCGAAGCAGCGGAACATAACCCACAAACACAACCAACTGATATATGAGAAATGACACTGAAGCCTTAAGCCTGACCGAATCGAAACGGCTGATTGAACTGGAACAGACCATTGAGCGCGGTCAGAAGACCTTCGTGGAAGTCGGCCTGGCTTTGGCCGAAATCCGCGACTTGAAGCTCTACAAGTCGGACTACACATCATTCGCGGAATATTGCCGGGAGAAATGGGGTTGGGAAAAGGCTTACGCCAATCACATGGTGCGAGCGGCCATCGTGGTCCAGTCTTTGCCGGAAAAAGTGGCTACAATTGTAGCCACTGAATCGCAAGCCCGAGAACTCGGCAGGATTCCCACCGAAAATCGGGCTGAGGTTATTGAAGGGATCATTGCTGAAGGCCAGCCGCTGACGGCAGCTCAAATCAAACGGCATTTTCCTCCGGTGCCAATGCAGCCAAAGAATTCCACCCCGGCACCACCGGATCAAGTTCTGGACAGAACCGGCTGGCCGGTGCCGACGCACCTGATCCCGCTGTGGCTGCGGATGGATGAAGCACAGGAACTGCTGACGATTCTCAGTCGGGTCAAGGGGGCGCTGCGCACAGCGCAGGAGAACAAGGACAAACTGTTTGCCGAAGTCAGCTTCTCATTCGCATTGGCGCACTTGGATCAGGCCTCGGGTGTCATCAAGACGGCGAAGCCGTTTGCCGTTTGTCCGACGTGCCAGGGACAGCTCCCGGATAATTGCACGCTCTGTTGCGGGCGCGGTTTGGTCTCGGAACATCGCTGGAACGCCTGTGTCACCCGCGAGGACAAGGAGTTCCGCATCCGGGCTAACGCGGCCAGGAACTAGCCTGTTGGATCTTCGCATCACGCACCATGGTGAACTGAGACTGTGCGGTTGAATGTTCATCATGGTGCCTTGTCTTTGTGGCTGAGAGGGTCGGCAGCGTGCCCATGGGCACCATGCAAAAATGTGACGTGCAGGTTACCAATACGAATTCCGCGCCAGTGTCCGCGCAATGATGACAACCTGTCGTTGAATTTGCCGTGAAGGGTAGTCCGAAAGTATCCCAAGAGTATACCATCCTGGCCGGAGCGGTTAGGCAAGAGTGGGGTAAGAGTGGGGTATTTCTGGCAGGCGGGCTTTTTTCTGATGGTTATACAAAAGTGGCACAAAGGTGTGACGGTTAGGCTGATGGGGTGGGTGGAACTGGGGTAAAGATACGGTGTTACAGATGACGGCGTTCAAGGGGACGAGTTGGGCCAAGAGTTCCTCAAAAGTTCCCCAAGAGTTCACGTTTTTTCTGAACTGGTATCAAAAACACAGTGTCAGAGGTGGGCCAAGGTGCGGTGAAAGTTCGGTATGGTGGAAAATCGCCGAGGCCGAGTTGGTGATTTCACCATGCAACTTGGTGGATGATTTTTAATGACCGCCGGTGAGGCGTTTGGCTGATTGGAATGCCCCAGGACGAATTGGAATCTGCAAAATGGACTTGGGCGTCTCAACCTTGGGTCTCTGGTTTTTAGGGGCTAATAGCTGGCGGATTCCAAAGGGCGATGACCTTTGGCGCGTGGGTTTGGGCGCGGCGCAAGCGCCCAATCGCCGAATGGCTGCGCGGCTGACGACCATCAAAGGGCGTCAGCCGCGAAAATTTTTGTGCGAGCCGCACCTGCCATCAGGGATTACATTCCTGCGGCTTGGCGTTGCGGTCGCTGGTGTAAATCAACTTCTGGCCGCACTTGTGGCAGTTCTGCCAGTAACAGCCGGTGTCACGGTCTTTCTGGCTGCGACAATACCAACGGATGCCGCATTGGGCGTATTCGTCCGGCGACTTGTAGGTGCGGGCCTGCGCGGTGCGTCGGCGCCAGTCCTCGGTTTTAGCCTGTTTCTCGGCTTTGATTTTCTCTCGGGCGGCTTGCAACAAAACTTTCGCCGCTGCCTTCGCGTCGCGTTCGTGCTGCTCGGCGGCGCGTTGGGCTTCACACTTCGCGGCTTCGGCCGCGACGGCTTCGGCTTCAAAAAACATCAGGTTTTGATTCATGACAAAAGTGCCGCACGGCTGTCACCCGTGCGGCGTTGGTGGTCAATCTTCGTCGGGCATCATGACGGTGATGGCTGGCGATGCGTCGTCCATGTCGAGCGGGCCACAAGTGGCGATGAGCTTCACGAGCTTGGCGCGTTGGTTGTCGTTGCGAACATAGAGCGCAACGGGCACACGGTCCGAGTTGCCACGCGCGCGGCTGATGGCAAAGCGCAACATCCAGACGATGTCCCAGAGTCGCCCGGCTTCGTCCTGGCCTTGCACGTTCGGGGGCACGGCGACATAAGCATCAAACACTGTCCGTGTCAGAAACACGGGAATGCTGATGCCTGCCTCTTTGGCGGTTTTCGTCACCTCAACCTGCACGCCGTCGGCGACGGCTTGGCTGCGAGTGTAGGCGTAAACGACTTCCCCAAAGGGCGAGTCGGTCTCCGGTTTGTTGTTTGGTTCGGTGTTCATGTATTTTTCCTTTCGTTGTTTGTTGTGTGTGCTGCGGTTAAATCAGGCGGGGCTGGCGTCGTGGACGAAGTCGAGGCGGCGCGTGCTGGCGAGCTGGCGGGCGACTTGTTCGGCGATCTGGTAACTGCGGAAGTGCTGCAAGTGGGTGACCGGCTCGGCGTCTTCGTCACCGATGTAAACCACCCATGACGGGACTTCGTCGCCTTCGCGGTTGCGGTCGGACTGCGGGCCGTCGAAGTAAACGGCGCGGAAAGGGCCGACGTTGGAAAATTCGGGAGCGAGAACGCACATAAAAAATCAGCGGTTAAGGATGGGGATTTCGGAGTTAGGAGAAATCCAAGCGAGCTTGGGCTTGGGCTGGATGGTGACGGGCTTGCCGCTGCGCGGCGTGATGGTGCGCTTCTTTTGAACCACGGCGACAACGGCGGCGGACTCACTGACGCGCAAGACTTGGCAGGGCTGGCCGGCATACTCGACGATGTCGCCAGCGCGAAGGGTGAAGATGTTGGTCATAAAAAAATGGGGGAAGTGGGGCGGCATCGCTGCCGCCCCAATGGTGGTTAGTGGGTGGCAAGGTCGGCGGGGCGGGTGCTGGCGTAACGCTCGCGGGGGTCGCCTGCGCTGGAGAGGCGGAACTGGCCGCACGGGTGCTGCCACGCCTGCCGCGTGCGATTCCAGTGGAAGCCAA
>CAINDH010000148.1 GCA_903847285.1 uncultured Verrucomicrobia subdivision 3 bacterium
GTTTCAGCATCGAGCTGCACCTTTTCAAAGAACGCGGTGGTCTTGGGCAGGTTGGTTTCTACGAACCACGCGCCGACGGCGTTGGTGAAGTTGAACACAGAAAATTTCTTTTCCGAATAGGCGGCCTGTTTGTCGGCTTCGCTCGCGGCGTGATAAACGGCGCGAACGGTTTCCATCTCGGCGTCCTGCTCTGCTGAATTTAGCAACGGAGGTGGTGCAAGAATTTCAGCGGCGCTGGGTGAAGCGGGCAGGAGATAATTGAGCGCGCTTTCCTTGGCGAACGCGGCTGATGCAAACAGGGTGTTGACGATGGCGAGACAGAACAGTGGGCGGAGAAATTTCATTTTGGTTTAGTTTTTCGAAATTAAAGTTTAGAGAAAAATTAATTGATGACCGGGTTTCCTTGGGCGTCCCAGTTGAGATCGTTGCGGCCGGGATCTTTGCCGGCGGCTACCGTCTGGCCGGCCGTTGGGCCGATGGGCGCTATGGCCGTGCCGTCGGAGACTACGTAATCATACTTGAAGTAAGCCGCATGGCCGTCGCTGAAGGTGATGTTGCCGCCGCGATTGTGCCGTGAGGAAAAGCGGGTGGTATAGTTATGCGGTGTGGCCAGCACATCCTGATTGTCAGTCGTGCCATGATAGGGTTGTTCCGCAGTGCGATTCCTCACATCCGAGAAAAGCACAAAAGACGAGGGGTGGACAATCATGCCAGTTTTAAGCGCGGGCACATTTCCATTTAGATTAGCGTTGGCGACAGCTTTGGAATTCATGCCATAACCAAAGAGCGGACGTCCGCCACCAATCATATTCTTGTGATTCGGAGCAACGGCTACTTTATCTGACTCATCAATGCCTTGGGAGACTGCTCCCGGACAGGTGAAAATCGACTTAGCATCGCGAAACTGAGCAATGTTGCCAGAGGTTGCAGCCCAGACATACATCGGTTTGTTGGCTACATAACTGGGCAGGGCATTAAACCAGGCTTCGTCTCCCTGATTCGCGTTGTGGTAGCTATTGATGACCAACCAAGACGGATTGTCTTGATCGGCCGTTGACGTCACCTGAAATCTCGGAAAGGGGAACGTGTTGTGGTTGTCGTCCACATACATACTTTGCGCGAGCCCCCATTGTTTGGTGTTGCTCAAACAGGACGCTTGCAGAGCCTTCGCCTTCGCTTTGGCGAGCGCGGGCAAAAGCATCGCTGCGAGAATGGCAATGATCGCGATGACCACGAGGAGTTCAATTAGGGTGAATCCCTCTTTCGTTTTGTGATTTAAGTTCGCATTCATTTTATTTTGAGAAATTTTGCTTCGGTTGATCGCACCGACGGTTTTGACGTGCACGCATAGAATGGCGAAGCTTGGTTACAGCAAGGCGGCAGACATGTGACGATTGCGTGACAACCGGCAAGGAGTTGGGCGGACGTTGCAAGATTGTAACCTGCTAGTCATTTGATTGTGACGCGTCTTCGCTTTAATACGGCTTCAAATTGATACGAGTCGTTTCACTATTTACAAAATAAAAAACCAATCCATGAAAAAATCCCTCCTTATAATTGGTCTGGCTTCGATGCTTAGCATCGCGGCTCAGGCTGCCAGCACGCTGACGGCGTGGACCTTTGACAATCTTCCGATTGCAGCCAACAACAGCCCGCAACCTTCGACCGGTTTTGGCACGGGCAGCTTAATTGGTTTGAGCAGCGGAACTGTTCAGTCGTTGGCGGGAAGCTCCTCTGGTGCTGCTAACAGTTGGAATGTCAGTGGTGGCTGGTCAACGAGCTCCGCTATCGGATCTCAAGGCGGTAAGTTTGCCGCGAGCACTTTTGGCTATTACAAAATCAAATTCTCGTTTGATGTGAATGCCGCGGCAAATGCGGAAGCCAATCTCTTGGTTCAATACTCGACGGACGGTACGATTTGGAATAACGCCACGGTCACCTCGTCTGGTGGATCGGGCTATATCACCAACAACACCGCCACTAACAGCACGGTCATGGGTTCGTATGTGCAACTGGCGAGCGGCTGGAACAACCAGATCGTCGTTGATTTGAGCGGCGTTTCTGGCGTGGACAACAACGCGGGTTTCGCGGTTCGCGTGGTGAATGCTTCTACGGGTTCCAACTGCGTGAATACGACGGGTGCATTGTATGCAAATAATTCCGGCACCTGGACTTTTGATAACGTAAAGATTGAGGGTGTGTCGATTGACACGGTGACGGCGTGGACGTTTGAAAGCACTGGCACTTTGGCGTTCGCGCCGCATCCCGTGCCTGAATTTGGTTCCGGCACTGCGACCTCGATTGGGTTTGACAACAATTACAATTACTCCGATGGCACGGTGGGCAGCACGAACAAGCCTGATTTGCTTGCCAATGGTATTCCGTTTAGTTCGTCTGGTTCTTCCGGTCAGTTTGTCTGGCGCGTGCGCGGTGCGGGCAGTGGTTCTGGCCACAACGGCTGGCACACTGTGGCCCCCATCGGTTCTCAAGGCGCGGAATTTGCCGTCAGCACGGTCAACTACAATGACGTTGTGATTTCTTTCGATATGTTTTCAACGAGCCAGGGCGAAGCGAAAATGTGCGTGCTCTACACCACGAATAATTGGACGACGACGAATGTGGCTAACAATCTTTTCTATGCCGCCAACCCGACTTTCATCTACACAAACGATATTTCTAGCCCGAGCTACAGCCCTGATACGGTCGCCGGCACTTACTTCTGGCAGAACATCGGCCAGAATTTTTACAACAACTTCATCGTAGATTTCACCGGCGTAGCGGGCGTGGCGAATAATCCTAACTTCGCTTTCCGTATCGCTAATGCGGCACAGAACGGCGACTGCGTAGCGTTCAACGGCGGGTCGTATAACAATTCTTCCGGCAACTGGCGTTATGACAACGTGACCATCGGCGGCACGTTTACCGGTTCTGTCGCGCCGACGATTGCTTACGATCCAACTGCCACGGTGGATGGTCCGTTCACAAATACCTTCATTGATGACGCGACCTGGCGCTCGAAGATTGGTTCCATCTATGTGAACGGCTCACTGCTCACGAACTCGGCCTACGCGAAGAATGTCGCCGGCCAGCTTATTTTTAACCCGACGAATTCCGTGCTGCTCCAGTCGAGCGGCGTGAAGAGCATCGTCATCAATGCGACCAACTACACGACCGCGAAAGTGACGCAACCCATCGGGTCGGGCGTGGCGGTGAAGCTCGCCATTTCTAGCCAGCCGGTCGCGCCCTCGGCGAGCGGCGGCACATTGGTCACCAATCCCGTCATCACCATTTCGGATAAATACGGCAACGGCACTACGAATCCTTACGCGACAGTTTCGGTCACCGCGAGCGTCAGCAATTCCACCGCTTGGAAATTGGGCGGCTCTACGAACCAAGTTGCGATCAACGGCGTGGCAACTTTCACCAACTTGTCCGCGACGGTCACTGGCTCGACGGCAGTTACCGGAGCGGCCATCACTTTCACAGTGACGGGTTACGCCCCGCTCGCGGTCACGAACTCATCGGTCTTCAACATCGGCGCGCCACCGGTCGCGTTCACCCGCGGCAACCTCGCCGTCGTGCAAATTGATACGGTCGCGAACAACACCACGTTCAGCGTCATCGAAATCAAACCATCCGCCGCGCGCCAAACCACGCCGGTCAGCATCACGCCGATCAGTGCGACGGGAACGAACGGCTTGCGCCTAGCTTCAACGGGCAGTTGCGGCAAGCTGGCGTTGAGCGATGATGGAACATTGATTTCCTTTGTGGGTTTTCAAGACGACAGCTCAGCGACGTTGGATGAAACCTTCGTCCTCAATCGTGCGGTCGGCACGTTGAATTACACCAACCAGTTCAATCTGCCGTTCAGCTACGTTTCCACTTCCCTCGGCGGCAGCCAGGGACGGTCATGCGCGAGCTTGGACAATTACAACTGGATTGCGAATGACAAAGCCGGATTGTATTTCGGCAATTCAAATGCCGTGGTTGCCGCGCCGAACCTGAACGCCAACAACAACGTCGTCGTCAGAACTTTCGGCGGCATCCCATATGTTGAAACGCAGAAAACCGTTGGCGGCTCGCCAATCCCGGTGGTCTATTCGCTGGACCCGATCGATCCGACCATCACCGTCGGCAACAATCTGACCACAGATCCGATTGCAGTAGATTTCTACATGATCTCCACGAATGGTGGAACCACTTACGATATCCTCTATGTTCTGGATCAGGTCAGCTCTACCAGCGGCATCATCAAAAAATATTCATGGGTGCCGGACGGCACACAGATTTCCGGCTACGGCTGGGCGGCGAATGGTTCATTCACCAACGGCAACGGCGGCGAAACTTTGTTTGCAACCACGAATGGCGTTGGCGGTGTTTATCTCTACTACACCACGGGCGGCGGCGGCACGGCGGGCAACAGCGTCATCCGCCTGACGGATAACGCCGGTTACAACACGCCGATGAGCATCACTTCCAGCAATGTGATTTACACCGCTGCGGCCACGGCCTCCATCAAAGGCCTCACGTTTGTGCCACAGCAGACACGTTACTTGGTGTCGTTGACTCCGCCGCCGATTCTCACCACGCAAACTGTGGCGACGGTGAGCGGTCAGTTCGCAATTACAAACACGCCAGATGATTCGACGTGGCGCACCGCCATCACCCGCATCACGGTGAACGGATCTGTTCTGCCGGTCACGGCTTATAGCACCAATCAAGCAGGCAAAATTGTTTTTGATCCGGCTCAATCCACGTTGCTGCAAAGCGCTGGTGCCAAAACCATCGTCATCAGCGCGACCGGTTACAGCACGAACTCAGTGACACAAACCATCGGCGTTGGTGCGCCAAGCAAGCTCACTATCACGACACAACCCACGGCTCCGGTCGGCAACGGCGGCGCTTTGGTAGTGCAACCGGTGGTGGCGATTCAAGACGTTTATGGCAATGCAATTGCCACGGCCACGTCAAATATTGTCGCGCAGGTCGGAGCGGGTTCTTGGACGATTGGTGGCATCACCACGAAAGCCGCAGTGGCTGGATCTGCCACGTTCACCGGTTTGACCGCGAGCAGTGCGGCCGCCGTGACGGGAGCAACAATCTCCTTCACGTCCACCGGACTCACGGGTGCGATCAGTTCCGCGTTCAACATCCCTGCACCCATCCAGTCGAGTTTGACCGGGGTTGCGTTAACCGGAGGTAAATTAAAATTCGTATTCACCAACGCCACCGGTTTGAGCTTCTCGGTGCTCGCGACGAACAACCTCGCCGCGCCGAAAGCCAACTGGCCGGTCGTCGGTGCAGCAGTTGAAAGCCCCGCTGGCTCCGGCAACTACCAGTTCACCAACTCGGCCACTACCAACAGCCAGTTGTTCTATCTCCTGCGCCAGCCGTAAGGTTGGGGCGGGCTGTGAGGTTAAAAATGCAGCGGGCGGGTTTCGCAAGAAACCCGCCCGTTTTATTTTCGGCGAAAAACACCGGGGCTTTAGAGGAAATTAAGGGAATTTTATGGCTTAACCGTTTTTAGCCCGTAAGAACACGGTGAATAACTCGCCCTTGAAATCGCGGGCAGATGCTAATTTGAAGTTCCGAGTCAACGCCAATGTTGAAAAACC
Organism: uncultured Verrucomicrobia subdivision 3 bacterium; assembly: GCA_903847285.1. The sequence continues at coordinate 5,616 of CAINDH010000148.1, forward strand.
TTTGCCATCAGCAATTGTCGGCGCCGTGCGGCCTCCGAAGATTTTTGGGCAGAATGTGAGGTTTATTTCACCCACCAAATCCGCGCGGAACAGCGCATCGTTCAATTCGCCACCGCCTTCGCACAAGAGCCTTTTTACGCCAAAACTTTTCCCGAGCCAACGGAGCGCTGCGCGTAAGTTGACTTCCGTGTCGCCGAATATTTTCACTTCGTCAGCAATCGCGCGCAGTTGCGCCAGTTTTTTGGCCGAGGCGCGTTTGGTGGTGAGAATAATGATGGGGGAGAAACGCTTTTGAAAAATCTTTGATGCCGGATGGATTGAGCCGCTGCCGCTGACAATCACGCGCGTCGGGTATTCGGCTAGTCCGTTTTTCAACCGGAGCTTTCCAAATTTTTCGCCACCATTGCCGAGCGTGGCTTCAGAAATTTCCACCGTCCGTGCGCCGCAGAGAATCGCATCTGCCGTGGCGCGCAGTTCGTAAAGGTGCTGCAAATCTTTTTTGCTGCCGAACGAATGCAGGACGCGGTTCGCCGTCGCGATTTTCCCATCCGCCGTTATCGCCATGTTGACGAAAACGAAGGGAGGTTTTGAGTTGTTGGTTTTAAATTTTGAGTTCACAGGATGAGCATCGCATCACCGTAACTGAAGAACCGGTAGCGCTCGCGAATCGCCTCGGCATAGGCGGACAATATCAGCTCGCGTCCGGCAAGCTTTTCACCTGGCGCCGCGAACGCACTCACGAGCATGAGTAGCGTGGATTCCGGTAGATGAAAGTTTGTAAGCAACGCATCCACGATTTGAAAATCTGCTGGTGGAAAAAGAAAGATGTCGGTTTTGCCATTGCAAACATTTAGTGTTCCGCTGTTCAGCCGCGCGACGCTTTCCAGCGTGCGCGTCACCGTGGTGCCCACAGCAATCACACGGCGACCATTTTTTTTTGCTTCGTTTATGGTAAAAACTGTTTCCGCGCCGATCTCAAAGCGCTCGCTGTGCATCTTGTGGTCGGTGATGTTTTCGGTCTTTACCGGTAGAAAAGTTCCTGCGCCGACGTGAAGTGTGACGAAACAAATGTTCACTCCACGCGCCCGAATTTTATCGAGAATTTCCGAAGTGAAATGCAGCCCTGCCGTCGGCGCCGCCACGGAGCCGTTGGGTTGCGCGAAAACGGTCTGGTAACGCTCACGATCTTCGGGTTTTTCACCGTGCCGTTCGATGTAGGGGGGGAGGGGAAGTTCACCGAGGTCATCGAGCCTCTGAAATATGTTTGGCGTGCCGGAAAAACGCAGGCGGCGATGGCCTTCGGCATTAAAATCCGTGACTTCTGCAAAATAATTCGTGTCCGCGCCGGATCTGTCTTGCAATCGAATTTTTGTGCCCGGTTTGGCGCGTTTTCCCGGACGCATCATCGCCCACCAATCGTTCACGCCGGCTTCTTCGAGTAAAAGAATTTCAAAGTTTCCATCGGTTTCGGAATTTTTTCCATGTAAGCGAGCTGGAATCACGCGCGAATTGTTTAAGACGAGGACATCCCCAGGTTGAAAAAAAATCAACAGGTCGGAAAACTGGTGATGTGCGATTTTTTGCGATTTTCGATGTAAAACTAGCAGACGCGAACCATCCCGCCGCACGCAAGGTTGCTGGGCAATCAGCTCCGGCCGCAAATCGAAATGGAAGTCAGCAGTTCGCATAGGCGCGAGCGTAGCGGAGCGGGCAGGGGGCTGACAATTCACAGTTCTTGAAAAATGTTAATAACTTTCGAATAAACCACATGTTTTTCTATTGACCATAGTGGGGCACTATGGGATAAAAGGCCATGTTGTGGGTGATTTTCCCGTAGAGGGAAACAATGTGGATAACTTAAATGAGTGTGGCAACGCCAAAAAAAATTGTTTTCAACTCCCGTTTTGACCACGGGGTTGATGACAAACGGCGTTTGCAGATTCCATCGAAGTGGCGCACGGAAGAGGAGGGGTTTGAGTTCATGGTCATCCTCTGGCCGAAGCATCATTTGGGACCCTGTCTGCGGGTGATGCCAATGGTTGAGTATCACAAGCTGGCAGAGACGATTGAATCTCTGCCGTTGAATGACCCGAAGCGGGATCCGATGTCGCGCATCGTGTTTGGCAACGCGGAGACGGTCGTGTTGGATAAGACGGGGCGCATCTGTTTGCCGGAGCGGATGGCGAAGGAGGCGGGCATCAAGCGCGACGTGGTGCTGGTTGGTATGAACTCGCGTTTTGAAATTTGGGATGCGGAGCGGCATAAATCTCTGCACGCGGCGGATGAAGCCCACCGCGCGGAAGTGTTTGCAACCCTTTGAAAAATTTTATGAGCCTAGGAAAATTGCTCGGTGCCGGAAAAAGTTTTTTTGGCGGACAAGGTTCGATTTCGTATCGCGCGAAGAAGAACGTCTATTTGCCGAAGTTCAATCCCGGCAAAAATCCTTTCGCGCCAAAAGCGGTGGTTCCGGCAGAGCCTGCTGTGACCGAGGTGAAGAAAATTGCCGCGCCGAGCGCGCCGCGTCCGACGCGCGCGGCCAACTGGGCAGGCAAGTTGAATCCGTTTCGCGCACCGCAGCCAGTTGAGCTGGTGGTGGCGGCCGAGCAAGTGGAATTTTCGCTTGATGCCGTAAAGGTATTGCACAACGACCTGTCGGATGCGGATGTGGAAATCGTGCCGGTGAAGTCGCGAACAATTACGCCGACCGCCGCGCGTGCAAATTTTTTGAACGAGCAAGTTTTGCGAACCGCTTGAGCGACGATGCGCAGTGCCAGAATTCATTCACCAACCAGTGATGGCGGCGGAAGTGCTGGAAGCACTGAAGCCCCAGCCGAACGGACGTTACGCCGACGGGACGCTCGGTGGAGCTGGTCACGCGGGGAAATTGCTGGCCGCGAGTTCACCGACTGGATGGCTGTCTGGGTGCGATCGCGATGGCGTCGCTCTTGAGGTAGCGCGGACCCGGTTGAATGAAACATTTGCCGGCAGGTTTGAATTACGGCGCGGAAATTTTTCGGAACTGGCGGATTGGATTGCGGCAGCAAGTTGTGACGGGGTGCTGTTGGATTTGGGCGTGAGTTCGCCGCAACTAGACGTGGCGGAACGCGGATTTAGTTTTATGCAGGATGGTCCGCTGGATATGCGGATGGATCACCGGCAAAAGTTGACCGCCGCCGATTTGGTGAACGGCGAAGATGCGGAACCGCTCGCGAAAATTTTTTGGGAATATGGCGATGAACGCGATTCCCGCCGGTTTGCCAAGGCGATGGTGCATGACCGCGCGTTGCGAAAGTTTGAGACGACGAAGCAGTTGGCCGATTTGATCGAACGCCTCGCGCCGCGTCACGGTAAGAAGTCGCATCCGGCCACGAAAGTATTTCAGGCGCTGCGAATCGCGGTGAACGACGAGATCGGTTCGCTGAAACGCGGGTTGAAGGCGGCGATAAAAATTTTAAAGCCGGGCGGAAGGCTGGCGGTGATTACCTTCCATTCGCTTGAAGATCGTGTGGTGAAAGAGTTCGGGCGGGAACGGACCAGGGATTACACGTTCAGTGGGCCGGTGGACGTGCCCGAGTTGCGCACGCCGTGTGTGCCGGAGCTGAAATGGGTTTCGCGCAAGGCGATTTTGCCGGGCGAGGAAGAGTTGAAAATAAATCCGCGTGCGCGTAGTGCGCAGTTGCGAGTGTTTGAAAAAATATAATTTAGCATGGCGGGCAATCGTAAAAACCAGTCGGCGGCGATGCACTTTAGCACGGTGCTGAAAGTCGTCCTGCTGTGCACGTTGATTGGCGGTTCAGCTATCGGCTATGTCTGGCAGAAGAATGAAATTTTAAGGCTTGGTCGTCAGATTCTGGCAAAGGGAAAACAACTCGACCAGCTGGAGCGGGATAACAAATTGCTGGCTGGCCAGCTTAACACGTTGCATTCGCCGTTGAACATTGACCAGCGCGTGCGGGAGATGCGCCTCGGGCTTGTGCCGGCGCAGCCGACGCAAAAAGTATTTTTGATGGAAGCGATGAGTGCTCCATCAGTAGGCAATTCTCAACCGCGACAGTTCGCCTCGCGGCCAGCGGTTGAGCAGACTCCGTAAGGAATAATTTTGGCCGCCGCTCGTGACGCCGTCGGGTGAGGAACCGATCGCCACGGGCGGCTGGCCTGTTTTCAAAAAAATCCTCCTCGCCTTGTCCTCCGCGTGTTTCGGGGATGACGATGAAGGCGCGAGAGAAAGTGAGATTGTTAGATGACCAACAAACAGCAAATCCGTCGCGCCCTTGCCTTGCTAGGTGTCTTCATTGTGGCCTTCGCTTGCTTGGGTTGGCGGCTGGTAGACTTGCAAGTGTGGCGGCACGCCGAGTTACTAAAGCAGGCGCAGCACGACACCGGCCGCAAAATCTGGCAGCAGGCAAAGCGCGGTGACATTCTAGACGCGACCGGCAATCCGCTCGCGACTTCCATTCCTGTCAAAACCGTCTGGGTGAATCCCCAACTACTTGCAGCGCAAACCAATCTCCCGAATGCGCCGCAATTTTTCGCCCGGGCTGTTGCGCCGTTGCTGCAGATGGACGAAAGTAAACTTATCCTGCAAATGCAGCCGCGTCTGCGCACAACAACGAACGGTTTCTCCACGAATCAATATGCCGTGCTCAAACGACAAATTCCTGAACCGACGTGGCAGCAAATTCAGGCGAAGCTAAAATCGTTGCCGTCGCTGGTGGACACGCGCGGCTGGAAAAAATCTCGTTGCCAGGCATTGACGAATCTTTGTCTCTCCGTCATTGGCGCGGATTCGGAGCAGTTGCGGATATATCCGAGCGGCTCGCTGGCGGGGCAGGTGATCGGCTTTGTGGCTGGACGCGAGTCCACCAACCATGCGCCTGGATTGGTGGGATGTGATGGCATTGAGAAATTTTTCGACGCGAAGCTGGCGGGTGTCGACGGCTGGCGCGTGATTGAGGCAGATAGGGCGCGGCACGAAGTTGTTTCCTTACGCGACGAAGATGTCCAAGCCGCCGACGGCAAGAACGTAGTGCTGACGATTGACTCCGCCGTGCAACACATCGTTGAAACTGCGCTGGCGGATGCGGCCAAGCTACACTCGCCGAAGAGCATCACCGGCATCGTTATGCGGCCAAAGACCGGGGAAATTTTGGCGATGTGTTCGTTGCCGAGCTATGATCCCAGTCAGCCGAACACCATCGTCAAGGGCACACACAACCGTAACGTTTTGGATGTGGTGGAGCCGGGTTCCACGTTCAAAATTGTCGTCGTGTCCGGCGCGCTGAATAACGGCATCGTCCAATTGAACACGCCGGTGAATTGTGAGAATGGGGCCTTTGCGTTTGCCGGCCGCGTGTTGCACGACCATGAAAAACTGACGGCGGAAACGGTGAAAAGCGTCATCACGAAATCTTCCAATATCGGTGCGGCGAAAATCGGCATTCAACTTGGCGAACAAAATCTTTTTGATTACGCGTGGGATTACGGCTTTGGCCAGCGCACGGGTATTGCGCTGCCACTCGAGGCCATCGGAATTCTCTATCCGGTGAAAAGATGGAGCAAGGTTTCCATCGCGCAGATACCTATGGGTCACGGCGTCGCGGTCACCCGCCTGCAAATGTGTTACGCGATGGCCGCGATTGCGAACAATGGCTGGCTCATGCGCCCGATGCTGGTGAGCCGGCTGCAGACGCGAGACGGCGGAGTGGTGCAACGCTACGCGCCCGAACGCGTCCGCAAAGTCATCGGCGATGAGGCGGTAAAAAAAATGATCGAGGCGCTTAAGACGGTTCCCGCCAAAGGTGGCACCGCACCAGATGCGGCGATGAAAAATTACGTGGTTGCGGGTAAAACCGGAACCGCGCAGAAAATCGAAAACGGCGCGTATGTCTCCGGCAAATACCTTTCCTCGTTCATCGGATTTTTCCCGGCGGATAATCCGGAAATTTGCATTTCCGTCGTGATGGATGAGCCGAAGGAAGGTTATTACGGCGGCAAAGTCTGCGGCCCGGTTTTCAAGGACATCGCCGAGCGCTGCGCCAGCTATTTGAATATCCCGGCTGACCCGAACCTGATGGCAACGAATGGGCTGGCGATGGGCGGCAATAATTTCAACAACAATTTAAGAACTGTGAGGAATCCGTGAACGAATCGCGTCCGCAATTATTTGGAATGTTGGCTGGCCTTTTTTTGGCTGCTGGCCTCGTCTTCGCCGCCATGCTGGGAACCAGCGCTTGGGTGAAAATTAAAAACTCCCAGTTCATCACCGTCAAAGGTTCGGTGCAGAAACAGATCGAGTCAGACCTCGCCATCTGGTCCGGCAGTTTTCAGGCTGAGGCAGAAACATTGCTCGAAGCGCAGCGCCAAATTCAAACGAACCGCTCGCAGGTTGGAAAATTTCTGGCGGATGCCGGTGTGAAAAATTTCACCTTCACACCCATCGCGATTGAGGAACTGAAGGCATCCCTCAAATCCGCCGATGGTTTTGTCTCGCAACGCACCACCGGCTTTCGCCTGTCGCAGTCGGTCTCGGTGGAGTCCACGGATGTTGATCGGCTGGACAAGCTGGATACGACGGCGTTGCTCGAGCAGGGAATGATTTTCACCGTCGGCCAGCCGCAATTTATTTATACCAAAGCGGGTGAGACGAAGATTGAAATGCTGGCGAATGCAACGAAAGATGCGCGCGCCCGCGCCGAGCAGATTGCGCAGCAAGGCGGGCGTGGCTTGGCAGGCTTGCATGATGCAGACCAGGGAATTTTCCAGATCACCCCGCTGCACAGCGCGGCAACAAGTTGGGAAGGTAACAACGATATGACGTCACGGCAGAAAACCATGACGGCAGTTGTGACCGCGACGTTTGTCCTGAATTGAAATTTTGTGGAACTGCGCTCATTGAAATTTGTCGCTGGGATTTGCGACGCCGAAATAAAATCCGGTTCGCCGGAGACGGAAATTAAAAGCATCTGCACCGATTCGCGGGCGGCGAAACCGGGCGACGTGTTCTTCGCCATCAAGGGCGAGAAGTTTGATGGGCATGATTTTATCGCCGAAGTTGCGGCCAAAGGCGTGGCGGCGGTGGTGGTGGAAAAAGTTCCGGCGAAGTTGCCGTCATGTGCGGTGTTGTTGGTGAAGGATGTCCGTGTGGCGCTCGGAAAATTTGCGGCCGTATATCGCAAAGAATTTTCGTTGCCGGTCATCGCGGTTGGCGGATCGAATGGCAAGACGACGACGAAGGAATTGCTGGCGTCTGTGCTGCGGCAAAAGCTGGTGACCTTGTGGAGCGAGGCGAGTTTTAATAACGACATCGGCGTGCCGATGACGCTGCTGCGACTGGAGAAAACACATCAGGCCGCTGTGCTAGAAGTCGGCACGAATCATCCCGGCGAACTTGCGCCGCTGGTGAACATGATTGCGCCAAAGCTCGGCATCATCACGAGCATCGGACGCGAGCATCTGGAATTTTTCGGTGATGTCGCGGGCGTGGCGAAGGAAGAAGGCGTGTTGGCCGAGTTGCTGCCAGCGGATGGAATTTTGTTCGTTAACGGGGATTGTGAATGGTCAGAAAAAATCGCGAGGCGAACGAAAGCAAAAGTGGTTCGCATCGGCCTTGGTGAGAAAAATAACTGGCGCGCTAAGAAAGTCCGGCTGGGTAAAAGCGGTGTCACGTTTCAGGTCGAGAATACGAAGAAAGAATTATGCGGTGAGTGCCGGATCAATTTGCTCGGCAAACATCAAGTGACGAATGCGCTCTTGGCGATGGCGGTGGGCGCGGAGTTGGGTTTGTCGCGCGATGAGATTTGCGACGGGCTGGCGGCGTGCCAGCCACAGAAGATGCGGATGCAATTTTGGGAACTGAACGGGGTGCGTGTGCTGGAAGATTGCTACAACGCGAATGCGGATTCGATGCGGGCGGCGCTGGAGACCTTGTGCGGTCTGCCGCTGCAAGGGCGGCGCGTTGCCATCCTCGGCGACATGGCGGAACTCGGCGCGCAGA
>CAINDH010000149.1 GCA_903847285.1 uncultured Verrucomicrobia subdivision 3 bacterium
TAGACTACGCCTCGGCTTCTTAACTCCCAACGAGGTCTATTACTAACCATTTTGTCGCACTACAAATGTGAAACTAAACATCAGAATCATAGACAATAGTTATTTGAACTCTGCGAGCATGGGTAGAAAAAACCACAACAACACAAGCGCAAGGCCAGCAAAACCCAAAACAAAGAATCCCCGGCTGGCCTTCCGATGAAATAATAAGGCTGTGCCAGAGGCCAATAATCCTAAAAAACAAACGGCGTAACCTCCAAGAGCAAAAGCCAGTGCCAACTTGGGTGACGGATGTTGTCTGGAACTATGAGTAGCAATGTAATAGAGGGCAATGCTCACCAATACAACATAAGCCTCCAACCACAACGCCAACGTCTCCCACCAGCGTTTTTTGGCTTTAGGTGTGGAATTCATTTGTGTGTGGCTCTGATGCCTAACATCTAAGTATAGGACAAAGTGTCTTCTATCTCGATTTTCATGGCGCGACTGTATTTCTGACTTTCCATTTGGTCAAGAAGTGTTTAAGCAGGTTTTTAGCATGAATATTGAAAAAGCAAACCGGACACCGCAAGCGGGGTTTGTGCCCAATCCCAAATTGCGCTTGCGGGAGCAGGTGGGTGAGGTGATGCGCTATCGGCATTACTCCCTGCGGACGGAGGAAGCCTATTGGCAGTGGATCAAACGGTTCATTTTCTTTCATGGCAAGCGGCATCCGCGCGAGATGGCGGCGGAGGAAGTGCGGGCGTTTCTCTCGCATCTGGCTTCGGTGGAAAACGTGGCGGGGGCAACCCAAAACCAGGCGCTCAATGCGCTGGTGTTTTTGTATCGGGAGGTATTGCAGCAGCCTTTGGGGGACATTGGCGAGGTGGACCGGGTGCGGCGAGCGCCGAAGGTGCCGGTGGTTTTGAGCAAGGCGGAGGTGCAACGGGTTTTAGCCGTGGCCGCGCGAGAATATCAACTGCCGTTGCGCTTGATGTATGGCACGGGTTTACGGGTGATGGAACTGGTTCGGCTGCGGGTCAAAGATGTGGATATGGAGCGTCGGCAAATCGTGGTGCGCGGGGGCAAGGGGGATAAGGATCGGGTGACGATGTTGCCGGAAAGCTTGCTGGCGGAGTTGCGGGCGCATCTGGAGACGAATCGGCTGCGGCATCAGCGGGAACACGCGGCAGGTGCGGGGGCGGTGTCGGTGCCGGATGGGGTGGGCAAGAAATATCCCAATGCGGAGCGGGAGTGGGCGTGGCATTATGTTTTCCCGGCGGCGGAAATCGCGCGTGACCCGCGCAGTGGCCGGTTTTTGCGGCATCACTTGCACGAAAAGAATTTGCAGCGGGCGATGAAGTCGGCGGTGGCGGCGGCGGGAATTCCCAAGGCGGCAACGTGCCACACGTTGCGCCATTCCTTCGCCACGCATCTGTTGGAGAACGGTTATGACATCCGCACGCTTCAGGATTTGTTGGGGCACAAGGATGTTTCCACCACGCAGATTTATACTCATGTGATGGCGAAACCGGGGCTGGGCGTGCGGAGTCCGTTGGACTCCTAGTGGTGGGCGTTTTCCATTCTCCATCCGCCATCTTCGTTGCACAGACCCTCTCATCCCGACCTTCTCCCCCGCAGGGGAGAAGGTGGGAGGAGGTTTTAGTTCACGGGCCGGGCGGGGTGGGCGGGGGCGGCGTGGGCGGCGTGGGGTTGTCGGGCGTGGGTTCAAAGGCATAGACGAGGCCCCAGCGTTCGCATTTCACGCGGCGGCTGGAGGCGTCGGGGTCTTTGCGGTAGAAAAATTCCACGGTGTCGTAGATGTCCACGGCCAAGGCTTGCGCTTGCGTGTAGAGGGCTTGGAGTTCTTCGCGCTGGGTGTCGGTGTTGACGAGGGCTTGTTCGCTCTGGTTGCGGGAGGAGACGAATTGTTCGAGCAGGAGGTTGACCTCTTCCACGCTGGGCAGGTTCATGGCTTTGAAGCCGCCGCCCTCGGCGGTTTCGCGGGCGGTTTCGCCATCCACAATCTTTTGCGCGGCTTCGCCGATGGCTTGGTAGCTGGAAAGATCGGGGATGCTGGTGGAGTTGATGTCGCGTCCGTAATAGCTGCGGGCGCCGGCTTGAAAAAATCCGCGCGTGATGCCGAGGTCGAGGACTTGGTGGAAGTGGGAGACGAACATGGCAAGCTCGTCGGCCTTGGCGGAGAACTGGCTGGTGAGCGGGGCTTGGGCGGCGAGGGCGAGGTCCACATCGCTGGCTTCTTTGAGGAAGTGGTTGAGGAAGCTGGCGGGGACGGCGTCGTTGAGTTGGTTCCACTGGTCGGTGGAGATGGCGCGGTTGGCGGCGATGGGGGTGTTTTTCCATTCATCGCGGGCGGTGGTGAGGACGCGGATGGTGGAAGCGATGGTGTAGGGTAGTTTTCTTGATGGCATATAGGTATGGTGGTTGAGGGTTGGATGGTTCGTTTTGATGTGTTTTTGGTTTAACTAGGTCGTTCTTTGGTTAACTGGTTGATTTTCTGCGGTTAGGGAGGACATTTTCAAACTCTAGATGGCTAAATCCTTTGCAGGGTAAGGCTCTCGGGTTCCCGAGGAGGCTAAATCCTTTCGCGGAGATGTGTCTCGGGTTCCAGAGGAGGCTAGATTCTTTAGCGGGGACTGGTATCTCGTTCCAGAGGAGGCCAGATTCTTTAGCGGGGACGGGTCTCGGGTTTTGCAAGCGGTAGTTCTGCTTAGCGGAATGGGTCTGACAGGATTGAAAGGTGGCACTCAGCCGCCGGGGATGGGTCCGGCGGAAGCAAAAAGGAGCCGTCTGCGTGGCGGACGCGAGATACCAGTTCCGCCAAACCTCCGGCAACAAGCCAAGTCTGAACTGTCCAGACTGCGGTTCCATAGCTGACTGGGGAAATTTATTATCCCGACCGCAAAAAAAGTCAAGCCGTGGTGTGGCTATTTCATCGGCCAACCGGCGGCGACCAGTCCTTTGTAGCCGCCGATGAGGGAATGGACGCTGCGGTAACCCATCTTTTGCGCCACGTCGCAGGTGAGCGCGGAGCGGAAGCCGCCGCCGCAATACATGATGATCTCGGTGTTCACATCGGGGAACATTTTTTCCAGGTCGCGTTCGAGAACGCCTTTGCCGAGATGAACGGCTTGCGCCGCGTGCCCGGCGTTCCACTCGGAATCTTCGCGGACATCCATGAGGACGACTTTGGGATTTTGCGTGAGCCAGGCGCGGGTCTGGTCAATGGAGATTTCGCGGACGCGCGTCTGGGCATCGGCAACGAGTTTGAGAAAACCGGGTGAATGATCCATGCGCGCAAAGTAAATTTTCCGACGTGGCGGTCAATGTAATTTCACGGCACGGCGATGCGATAAAACTTCACGGCGCTGCCCAACTGAATTCCATTCGTGAACGCGCAGTTGCCGGACAGGTCGGAAAAATTCGTCGCGAGGCGCGTCCACTGTGCCGCCGCGAGCGCGGGGTTGGTGGAAGTCAGCAGCCAGTTGGTGCGGTTCGCCCAGCCGCTGGCCGAGAAAATTAAATTTGTTCCCACCTTCGCAATCGTCGGGCTCGGTGCATTCGTGGGGCCGAATTCAAACGCACCCAGATCTGGCGCAGCGCCGCAGAAGGGAAAACCTTGGTTCGTGCCGGCGTTGATGCAATCGCTGGTGTTGGTGAGTCGCGCGAAATTGATGTAAGGCAATTCGCCATTCGTCAGGCGCGGCGCGGTGAGCAGGCTTTCATCGAGCGTGATGAAATCGTTCGTGGCGATGGTAAGGGGCAGGGTGAAGTAATTGAAGTTGGTGTCGTTGAAGGGGCCGAGATTTTTGACTTCGGTGCCGCCCTTGTAGCCGAGATTGTTTTTCATGACGTGGTTGTAGCCCGGGCAATCGCCGGCGGAACTGGTGTTGTTCGAGCTGCACAGCATGTCGTAGTTCACGCTATTGCGGTAGGAGGTGTTGTTGATCCAAGTCTGGCCATCGAGATGATGGTTCGCGTAAATGCCGTTCGCGCGATTCCGCACGGCGAGACAAAACTCGATGATGTGACGTGGAATGGGCGTGGGAAATGCACTGCCTGAAATACCGTAGCCGCCGCCCTTCACGCCATTGCCATCGCCGGTGCTACTGGAGAAGTTGGTGAAGTAGCCGTTGTAGAAAGCCCAGCAATGATCGAAGGTCACGGCGGCGAAAGCGTTGATGCAGTCGTAACCGTCGTCGCTGTTGAACCACGCGCGGCAGCCGCGAATGATGTTTCCTTTGCCGCTCGTGGAGCCCGGGTGACAGCCGAAGCCGTCGGTATTGCCGAGCGAGCCGCCGTCGAGGCCGCGATTGTTGTAAGCGTCGCAATTCAAAACCAGATTGCTCGCGCCGGAAGTGAGATACCAGCCGTTGCCCATGCCATCGTGCATCCGCAGTTGCTCGAAGCGGTTGAAGTTGCCGCCCGCGATACGAAAATTTTCCGACTGCGTGTGGATCGCGGCAATCGTCACCTGCACGCCGACCACGTCAAAACCTTTGAACACGCAACTGCTCGCGGTGACGAGAAACGCCGTGACGCGATTCGACGCGCCGACTTCAGGCTTCACATTGTTGAAATCAAACACCGGCAACTCGCCCGGCCAGGCGAGGTAGCTGATGCCGCTCTTGGTGAGGTTGTTGACGATGGCCCAAGGCGCATTCGTCGCGGTGAGATGAGAGTTGTTGAGAAAATAAGTCCCGCCGCGCAACCAGACGGTGTCGCCGGAGCTCGCCGCCGTCTGCGCGCGCATGATGGTGGCGAAGGGGCTGTTGCTTGTGCCGGGGTTGGAATCCACGCCGTTCGTCGCTACGAACCAGGTTGCGGAAAAGCTGTTCACCGGCAGCAACAGAAACGCGGTGAGAAAAATTCCAGCGATGCAACGGGGCAGGGGCGCGATGAATGGCTTGAACGACATGACGGTGGTGACAGGATGAATTTTAATCCCGGTGGGATGATTTTCAATTCGCGCCGTCTGAAAATTCTGGTGACGTGGAATTACTTTGCGTTGAAATGCCGCGAGCTTTGTTCCATTTTCCCAGCACAGAGTTTCAATAAATAATTTATGTCGCAAAAAATTGGATTCGTCGGCGTCGGTCGTATGGGCGCGAACATGGCGCGCCGGTTGAAGGAATGTGGTTTTCCTATCGCCGCCGTGTATGACGTGAACGCGGCCACCGCGCAAGCGCTGGCGCCGGAACTGGGTTGCGTCGCGGCGGAGGAATTGAAAGTCGTCACGGCGTTGTCCGATGTCATCATCACCGTCGTCAGCGACGACCAAGCGATGAAAAAGATTTACACTGGCGGTTTGTTGGCGCGCGCTAAAGGAAAAGTTTTCATCAACTGCGCGACCGTTTCCCCGGCCATCCACGTTTGGGTGGAACAGAAATGCGCAGCCAAAGGCGCGCACTCGCTCGAAGCCTGCATGGCGTCCAGCATCCCGCAGGCGCGGCAAGGTTCGCTCTATCTGATGTGCGGCGGGAAGGCGGAGACATTTGAACAGGTAAAACCGATTCTGGAAAAGTTAAGCGCGTCGCTCCGCTTCATCGGCGCTTCCGGCAAAGCCGCGCAGGTAAAGGCGCTCGTCAACATGGTGATGAACGCCAACACCGCCGCACTCGCCGAAGGACTTGGACTTGGCGCGGCGCTGGGACTTGACCTCACGATGTTGCGTGAAGTTTTTTCGCAGACCGGCGCGCGTTCCGGCGTGTTGCAGACGGATGGCGAGGATATGCAGAACCGCGATCATTCCTGCTTCTTCTCGGCCGCGCACGCCGCGAAAGATTCCGGCATCGCACTCAAACTCGCGAAAGAGCAGTCGGTCCACCTGCCGCTCGCCAGCGCTACCAAGAAGCAATACGACCGCATGATCCAGCTTGGCTTGGGCGAACTCGACAAATCCGGCATCGCGGAACTGACGTTCAAGGGGCGCAAGGGAAACCTTGGCTGACGTGATCAGTTTTCTCAGCTTCACAATTTCATTCGCAACTGTTCCGCTTTGAATTAACTTCGCCGCGTGTCCGAATCGAAAAACAATTCAGCCATCGCCGGTGGCTTGCTGCTCACCACGATTTTGTGGGGCGGCAACAACGCTGGAACCAAGTGGCTGGTCGGAACGTGGCCGCCGATTTTCACTGGCGGCACCCGCTTTCTGTTCGCGGGATTTATTTTGCTCGCGGTGTTGCGCTTCACGAATCTGCTGGGCCAGTTTGAGTCGCTCACGCGCGGCCAATACCGTTCCCTGTGGCTGCGCGGTGGTTTGAGTCTGGCGGCGTATGTCGCCGTTTTCTGTTGGGCCTTCCGGCTCGCGCCGGCGTCACACGTCGCGCTGTATCTCGGGGCGTCGCCGATCTGGGCACTGCTCTGGGAGGAACGACCGAAGCGCAACTGGTCGAGCGCCCGCCGCTACGGCGCGGCCTTGCTCGCTTTGTCCGGCGTCATCGTGCTGTTCTGGCCGGTGTTGAAATCGGGTCATTCCAGCGTGACCGGCGAACTGCTCGGCCTGCTCGCCAGTTTTCTTTGGGCGAACTTCAGCCATCAAAGCCGGATTCTCGCCGCCAACGTCAATGGCCTCGAGGTCGCCGCCAACTCGATGTGGATGGCCGGCGTCACGCTCGCGCCATTCATCCTGTGGGAAGCCTCGCGCAGTTTCCCGGTGGACGCGCCACATCTCGGGGTGCAAACGTTCTGCATTTTGCTGGGCAGCGTCGTGCCGTATGCGATCTGGAATTCCTCGCTGCGCCACTGGCAGACGAGTCGTGTGCTGCTGTTCAACAATCTCATCCCGCTGACCACCACGGTCTGGGTGCATTTCACCCTTGGCGAGCCAATCACGCAGACATTTTGTCTCGCGATGTTTTTAATTGTCGCCGGCGTGCTGCTCGGTCAGGTGGACTGGTCGAAAGTTTTCAAACTGCCGGAAAGTTTTTGAACTCAAAATTATGGACGTCAAAAATCTGAACGAAGCGCCGCCATTCATCACCGTGGATGGTTCGGAAATCCGCGAACTGCTCGCACATCGCAATTCGGTCATTCGCAACCAAAGCCTCGCCGAGGCGCGGATTCCCGTCGGCGGCGCGACGCTGGAACACTATCATCCCAAGTGCGAGGAGATTTATTTCATCACGCACGGCACGGGTAAAATGCGGATTGAAAATGAAGCTCGTGCCGTGAACGTCGGCGACGCCATCGCCATTCCGCCCGGTCAGAAGCACAAAATCTGGAACACCGGCCAGGAAGTATTGCGGTTACTATGTTGCTGCGCGCCCGGCTACGAGCACAGCGACACCATCATCACCGAACAATAATCCGGCAGCCGACTGGCCGCGAGTTGACCGGGCGGCGTAAAACATTTTAGCTGCGCGGCAACTTCTTCATCGCCCGCCAATTTTTTTTCATTAGACTCCCGCGCGTGTTGAACCCGTTCATCCAGTGGATCGAAGGCAATGGCGCGTGGGCGCCGTGGCTGTTCGTGGGCGTCTTCATGGTGGCTTCGTTGCTGATGATTTGGCGGCTGGAGGCGATGAGTGCGGGCGGCTTCGAAGGCACGGTGCTGGGCACGCTCGTGATGCCTTATTGTTCCGGCATGGGAAATCTGATTTTCGCCTTCATCCTAGGTCGCCACGGTGGTGACGGCGAGGATGTGATGACGAATTCGCTCGTCAACAATGTCACGAACATGACGCTTGTGCTGGGCTTGCCCGCAATCCTCTGGGGCATGAATGTCGTCCCGCAAAAATCGGCGGACGGGAAAAAATCCAAAAGCGAAGCGCGTGGTGGCAACGCGCATCACGTCGATCGACTATCCCTCCTGATGACGATGCTGGCGGTGGTGTTCTTCACCGGCGCCGTCTGGGCACTGGGGCGCGACGGGAAAATTACCTTCAACGAAGGCATGGTGTTGGTGGGGTTGTTTTTATTCTGGCAATGCTTCCAAGTTTTTGAAGTGCTCAAGCAGAGCGCGCGGCAGGGACGTTCGCCGCTGGGCTGGATGTTTCCGGTGGACATGGCGTTGCTAGCGGTCGGCGCGTATGGCATTTACGTCAGCACTGGCTGGCTGGTGCATTGGATTGTGCATATCCAAACCGGTTTCATCAGCGAGCAACATCTGGGTTGGTTGAGCGGTTGGCTGATGGTGCTGCCGAACGCCCTGTTGGCGCTCTACTACGGCTTGCGCAGACAGCCGGAAGTGGTCTATGCCTCTCAAGTCGGTGATGCCCACGTCTCCATCCCATTGTGCGTGGGAATTTTTGCGCTCTATCACACCATGCCCGTGCCGGCATTTTTTCAGACGGGAATGTTCATCCTGTTCGGCGCGACATTCGTGCACCTGTTCTGCGTTTCAATTCTGGGTAGACTCCCGCGCATCGCCGGCTTTGTGCTGGTCGGGGCGTATGGATATTTTCTGTGGAAAGGCCTGTTGCAGTGAATCGTGACGAGTGATGCGTGAAAAAGGCCAGCGGGTAAATCACTCTTGGCCACTTAAATCGGCTTTTGAATAATCCGCGTATCCCACGCCACGGTCAACGGGGTTTGGCGAACCTTATCTGCAAGTTCGGCGAACGGAACCTGAGCACCGAGCCAGCGCGGATTTTTAGCGATACTATCCATGCTGTCGCTGGTGTTGTTGCAGATCAGAAAGAGACCGATGCCTAGAACTAAAAAACCTTCGTAGCCAGTGCCGGTGTTGTGGCGGGAAAATTCAAAATCGCCGATACCATAGTCGCCACCTGTCAGCGCAGTCCGCA
Source organism: uncultured Verrucomicrobia subdivision 3 bacterium (assembly GCA_903847285.1). The sequence continues at coordinate 8,745 of CAINDH010000149.1, forward strand.
GCGAACCGAGATCACGCGCGAAATTTTTCAGGAAGTCATCATTCCGCGGTCCGGTGTAGGCGAGCACCTTCGCGCGATTTTCAATCAGTGAGACGATGGCCCATTCGTCGAATACAGGACTGCCGTAACGAGAGTTCATCTGTTCGGCACATTGTTTGATGCGGGTTCCAATTTCTTCGAGCGTCATGCGATGCGCGAAGCAAAACCGATGTCCGTGCTCAAGGCAATTAAAATTCTTCCGATGACGGGAACATTTTCGTGTTTGTCGTGCTCACAGTTTGCCTACACTGTGCGCCAATCTGATGCAATCGCCCGAAAACATCCGCCGCAATTTTTTATGGACGCTGAACGCCCTGTTGGGCTTGGCCTTCATCGTCGACCTCTTCGCCCCAGACCGAATCCCATGGCTGGATGTCGCCGTCGTGATTCTCGCGTCCGCTGCCAGTATTGTTTCGCTCAACCGGCAACTGCCGCTGCAAAATGTTTTGCCTGCTGCGCTCATCACGGCGGGCATCGGCGGATTGGCACATGGCTTTTCTGCGCAAACGTTCATCCCGCTCGGTCCGGTAGTTTTTAATTTGCCATCGGGTGGAAAACTGTTTGACGTGTTACCGTGGACGGTTCCACTGATTTGGGTTGCGGCTATCTTCACCGCGCGCGGCGTGGGGCGTTTGATTTTGCGTCCGTGGCGCAAAGTTAAAGTATACGGCTACTGGCTAATCGCCCTGACCACGGCGCTGGCTGTGGCGTTCGACGTGGCGTTCGAACCATTCGCGTGGCATGTCAAACATTGGTGGCTCTGGCAGCCGACGAAATTGTCGGTGAACTGGCACGGCGCACCGCTCATGAATTTTTTTGGCTGGGGCTGCGTGACGTTGTTCACGATGTTTTTCATCACGCCATTTCTCATCCGCAAGCAACCGGGCGGCTCCAGCTCGCCGGATTATCATTCCCTCTGCCTGTGGCTGGGCGCGCTGCTTATGTTTGCTGTCGGGGCTGGTAGGGCAGGGCTGTGGTCGGCGGTAGTAGTGGACGTGGTTCTCGCCGGAGTGACAACATTTTTGGCGGTGCGCGGTGCGCGGTGGTGAGACAGAAATGGCGTTTGTCGCCCTACAAAGTCACCGCTGAGCGGGTCAGGTCAAGTCGCTGCACAACTTGAACCACAAACCGAAAATCAGGCCGCTTTGTTTTCGGCGGGCGGAACAGACGGCTTCCCGTTGGGATTCATCGGCTGGTTGATGCGATACGGCTTGAGTTCAGCGTAGATAGATTGCGCGAGGCCGGACTTGGTGAAGCCGATGGCTTTTGCGCCTCTGACCTTGAAGCAGCGTTCCAAATCGGCGCCGGTGAAAAATTGCACGACGGGGTAGTGCGTAAAATCTTTCAACACTTCTTCGCGGCTGGTTTCCGCAATATCCGTGGTGATGAGCACAAAATGCAATTTGCCTTTGTTCGCACGCAGCGTGTCACGGCCAATCAGCAGCGCCTTGGTTTTCAGCACAAACGGAAACAGCCGCTCGACGGGATGAGCGGGAGCGGGTGTGTTTGAGGTGGCTTCGTCGCTCATCACGCCAGTTTCACTTTGACCTTCTGACCTTTGATTTCGGCGCGGTTCAATTTGGCAACAATGCCATTCGCGTGTTCAGCGGCGACATCCACGAACGAGTGACGCTCGCGAACGTCTACCGTGCCGACGACCTTGCCGGGCAATCCGGTCTCGCCAGCGACCAAATTTACAAAATCGATCGGCGCGACACCTTGCTCGGCTCCGAGGCTGACCCACAAACGCGTCTGGCCATCCGGCGTGGCGCGGCTGGCTTTCGGTTTCGGCGTGACCGCTTCCACCTTGGGCTTGATGAATAGTTTTGAGGCAGGCTTGGTTTCCGGAGCTTTCACCGAGGCCAAAATTTCCGCGTCAGAATAAGTTTTCACCACCTCGGCCTTGGGTTCAACCGAGGCAGATTTGTTTTCGGCTGGTGGCGCAACTACTTTGGCCACGGGAGCCGGGGCAGCGACGGGTGCTGCTTTCCACGGCGACACTTTTTGTTTTGCGGGAGGAACGGCATCGCGCGGACGAGCCGGAGCAAAGGCTGGTGCGCCGGGGCGCGGGCGTTCGTCGCGGCGCTGGTCAAAACTCGGACGACGGTCATCGCGTTGTGGAGCACGGTCGCGGAAATTTCCACCACGCGGGGCCCGATCTTCGTAACGCTCGCGGCGGTCGTCAGAGCGGGCAGGGGGGCGCTCGTCGCGTTCGGGACGGTCATAGCTTTCCACTTTCGGTGCAGCCTTCGCACCTTCGCCATTTTGCAGGAGGTGGATGAGTGCGGAGGAAATGTCGTTCGTCGAAAAACTTTCTTCCAGCAGCTTGTCAATCAGATGATCCTGCTTTTGGAATTCACCGCTGGTCAGGAGCGCGCGCAACTTGTCGAGAAATACATTTTCCTTGGCCTCGGCGACTTCGTTCTCGGTCGGAATTTTTCCGCGCTGGATACGGACGTTCGTGAAGCGCTCGATGTTGCGGATCTGAAAAAGCTCGCGGAATGGCACCAGCGAAATCGCGCGACCGCTGCGTCCAGCGCGCCCGGTGCGCCCAATGCGGTGGACGTAATCTTCCACGTCGTAAGGCAGGTCAAAATTGAAAACCACCTGCACGTCATCCACGTCAATGCCGCGCGCGGCGACGTCGGTGGCGACAAGAAACTCCAAGCCGGACTTGCGGAATTTGTTCATCACGCGGTCACGTTGCGCCTGCGTCATGTCGCCGTGCAAGCGATCGGCTTGATAACCAAGTCCTTCGAGGTGGTCCACGAGGTCATCCACCATGCGCTTGGTGTTGCAGAAAATAATTCCTAACTTGAGGTCGTAGATGTCGATGAGCCGCGTGAGCAATTCGATTTTGTAACGGCGGTCCACTTCAAAATAAACCTGATCTACGGTCGGAACGGTCATCGCCTTCTGTTCGATTTTGATGTTCTCCGGCGCGTTCGCGTATTTCTCTATGAGGTCGCGGATGGGGCGCGGCATCGTGGCGGAAAAGAAAACGGTTTGCCGTTCTTTCGGCGCGTCTTTGAGAATCGTTTCGATGTCGTCGCGGAAACCCATGTTCAACATGACGTCAGCCTCGTCGAGGATGACCATCTTGAGATTTTCGAGCCGCAACGTGCCGCGTCGCATGTGATCCATCACGCGACCCGGCGTGCCGATGACAATCTGCGCGCCTTGCTTCAGTCCGAACAACTGACGGTCGTAGGATTGCCCACCGTAAATCGGCAGCGCAATAATGCCGCGCTTGAAGAAGGCTAGCTTGTGAATTTCTTCCGAAACCTGCATCGCCAATTCGCGTGTGGGGCAGAGAATCAAAACCTGCACGGCGCGTTTGGTCACGTCCACTTTTTCCACCGCCGGCACGCCGAACGCGGCGGTTTTGCCGGAGCCGGTCTGTGATTGGCCAACGATGTCCTTGCCCGCCAGCAGCACGGGTATCGCCGCCGCCTGAATGGGCGAGGCTTGCTCGAAGCCGAGTTTATCGATGGCCTTGAGCAGTTCAGGTGAGAGGCCGAGTTCGGAAAATAATTTAGGTGTCATGCAAAAAAGTCTTAACGACTGCCGTGAACATATCTGAATCCGTGGTTAAAGGAGAGCTAAATCTTGGTGTTCTAGTGGTATGAAAATCATCGGGTGTAGTTCGGAGAAGCGATATTCCCAAAGCAGTTTTGGCCGCTTCCGCGCTTGCTGACTAGCAGGTTTGCGCTAGTATTCGCTCGGCTGTCGCGGACAACCAGCCACGAACAAACACCGCATGAACCCAGAACTTTCAAGCTTCGCCGCGCGCCTGCGCGATTTGATTATCCACCACAAATTTTTCTGTGGCACACAACCGTTGCACTCGCAGTTTGATGCTTTGGCTTTAGAGTTGTTCGTCCTCCAGTTCAAAAACAATGCTGTCTACCAAAAAAATTGTGAAGCACGCCAGAGCACGCCGGAAGCCGTCACACATTGGAAGCAAATCCCCGCCGTGCCGACCAGCGCGTTCAAGGAACTGGATCTTACAAGCCTCGCGCCGGATGAACGCTCTACCACCTTCCATTCCAGTGGCACGACAGAGCAAACGCCTAGTCGCCATTTTCACTGCGCCGAATCGCTCGCGGTTTACGAAGCATCGCTCTGGTCATGGTTTCAAGTTCACCTTGGCGAGAGCGGGCAGTATATGTTTCTGACGCCGACTAAAAAAGCCGCTCCCCATTCTTCGCTCGTCCACATGTTCGAAACCGCGCGGCAAAAACTTGTTTTGCCGGAGCCCGCGTTCACCGGAAACATTTCTGCAGATGGCTCTTGGGCGCTGGATTTCCCTGCAACCGTCGGGCGATTGCAGTCCGCCTGCGATTCTGGAACGCCGTTGACGTTGCTGGGCACGGCTTTTTCTTTCGTGCATCTGCTGGATTATTTGGCGGAAAATAATTTGTCATTCCGTCTTCCAAAAGGTTCGCGCGTCATGGAAACCGGTGGCTACAAAAACCGTTCGCGGGTGCTGCCGAAAGCAGAGTTGCACGCGCTGATCAGAAAAATTCTCGGAATTAATACCATCCTCTGCGAATACGGCATGAGTGAATTGAGCTCACAAGCCTACGATTCAGCGGTGCGCGCGGAGACTGGAAAGTCGGGAATCACCAGATGTTTTGAATTGCCCCCGTGGGCGCGCGTGCAAATCCTCTCGCCGGAAACCGGCCAGGAAGTTGCTGATGGTGAAACCGGACTCATCCGCATTTTCGATTTAGCAAATGTCTTTTCCGTAATGGCCATCCAGACCGAAGACTTGGGCATTCGTCGTGATGAACATTTTGAACTCCTTGGCCGAGCGCAACTCGCCGAGGCTCGCGGCTGCTCGCTGCTGACTTCCTAAATGTTATGAGGCGACTTCATCTGCTTTTGATACTGCTGCTTTTGGCGGTGCTAGCCTACATTTTTAAGCCTTACATCCGTTTGGCGCTTACTCCCGGTGCAAAAACCAATGCTCAAAGACTGGAGCAATTTGGTGGCTTGGCTCGCGCCCGTTGGGATCCGTATTTCATCAACGCACACATTGCTTATCCGCCGCCGACCGTGAAACTCCTGGCTATAAAAAGTGAGCGTGTGCTACAGGTTTATGGCGCTGATAAGTCTGGGAGTAATCAATTGCTTCGCTCTTATCCTATTCTTGCATCCAGTGGCTATCCCGGACCGAAATTAAAAGAGGGTGATGGACAGGTGCCAGAAGGAATTTATCCGATTGAATCACTGAATCCTAACAGCCTTTTTCATGTAGCTTTACGGGTCGGTTATCCAAACGGAGTTGACCGTTTGCAGGCGAGAAAAGACGGCCGCACGGATTTGGGCGGTGACATAATGATTCATGGCGATTCGGTTTCAATTGGTTGTCTGGCCATGGGTGATGAGGCGGCTGAAGACTTGTTCGTTTTGGCAGCGGATACCGGACTGACAAACCTGACACTCATTATTGCTCCTTTAGATTTTAGAAAAGGAAAAGCGGTTCCTAAAGCCACCAGGCTGCCGGAATGGGCGGACGAGCTTTATTCACAAATCAAAACCCAAATTGCCGAATTGCCGTTATCAGAATCAAAATGAACTTGCCTAACTTTTATTTTGCCGACCTGCCGCCGGAAGCCGTGCTGTCGCCCCAGATGGTGGCAGAGGCGTGCGACGTGCTGAAACGCAACCGGGAAAAATTTCTGCGCCAGCGCTCCACAGATAGCCTCGTTAAAATTCTCTGTGACGTCGCGGCGGAATGGTTGCAGCCGGATAATAAATTTCGCCGCCTCGCACTGGCTGCCGCAGAGAGCAACGGTTTTTCAACCGCCACGTTGGCGCGCGGTCTGGATGAATTCTTTCGCCGTTTCACGCCGGAAAATTTTCAGGCCTTATTGGCGCAGGAGTTGGGTGAGGCGAAACGGTTGGAAGGTTTTTCCAGCGGAGCGTTGGTGCGCGGGCCGGAACTGCTCGTCCATATTGCCGCCGGTAATCTGCCGAATCCGGCGCTGATGAGCCTCACGCTTGGATTGCTTACGCGTTCGGCTCAATTCATGAAATGCGCGAGCGGGGCATCGCTGTTGCCGCGGCTCTTTGCCCACTCGATTTACCAGCATGATCCAAAACTTGGCGCGTGCATCGAACTGGCGGAATGGCGCGGTGGCAATATTGAACTGGAGTCCGCACTTTTCGCTGCCGCCGATTGCGTTACCGCGACGGGCGGCAATGAAACGCTCGCAGCCATTCGCTCGCGTCTGCCGCAATCGGCTGGTTTCATCGGCCACGGCCAACGCGTGAGCTTTGGGTTCGTCGCGCGTGAGGTGTTGCGCGATGAGACAATCGCCGAAGTGGTTTCCCGCGCGGCAGATGATGTGATTGCCTGGGATCAGAACGGCTGCCTTTCGCCGCACGTTTTTTACGTCGAAGAGCGCGGAATGGTGGAGTCAGATAAATTTGCGGAGCAGCTTGCCGTCGAACTGGCAAAGCGCGAGGTCGCCGAGCCGCGTGGAAAAATTTCGCTTGAGGAAGCTGCCGCCATTAGTGCCCGCCGTTCGCTCTATGAGTCGTTGGCTGCGCATCGCGGCGATTTGAAATTGTGGGCCAGTCCAGATTCCACCGCGTGGACGGTGGTGTTTGAGCATGAGCTGCGTTTTCGTTTTTCGCCGTTGAACCGTTTTATTTTTGTAAAACCCGTGCCAGACGCGGCGGCGGCTTTGCCGGGGCTGGACGAAGTTCAGGGAAAAATTTCTACTGTTGGCATCGCTGCATCGCCGGAAAAAATGGCGGAATTGGCGTTGAAATTTGCGCGCTGGGGCGCGACGCGCATCTGTCCGCTCGGCCAGATGCAAGCCCCACCGCTAACGTGGCGGCATGATGGGCGACCGGTGCTGGGGGATTTAATCACTTGGACAGATTTTGAATTATGAAAATGGAATTAAGAAAAACGTTTCAGTTTGAGGCGGCGCATTTGTTGCCGCATCTGCCGCAAGGTCACAAATGCCGCCGCCTGCATGGCCATAGCTTCAGCGTGGAGATCGTGGTGGCGGGCGAGTGCGATGCCAAACTGGGTTGGTTAATGGACTACGCGGAAATTTCCGCCGCGTTCAAGCCCCTCTGGGAAAAGCTGGATCACTATTATCTCAATGAGATTCCCGGCCTCGAAAACCCGACGAGCGAAGTCGTGGCCTCTTGGATATGGAAAAAACTCAAACCCAAGCTGCCGTTGCTCAGCGAGGTCGTCGTGGCAGAGACCTGCACGGCGCGGGCGGTGTATCGTGGAGAGTGAATTGAAACGGTTAACCGATTTCCACGATTGCCAACGTCCGCTTGCCGTGGCATAGAAATGCACCCGATGAAAAAGTTTTTAATCGTTTTCACCTTCGCGCTGGCGTCGTGTGCGGTTCGCGCCGCACTTCCGCAGCCGGACTTGCTCGCGCAAATCCATTTTGCTGGCGGCGATCAGATTGCCGCTGACAAACATTACCCAGCATTCGCCAATGAATTTTCCTCCGCTGAGGCGCTGACATTGCGGAATCAAATCGCTGATAAGCTCACGCCGTGGCTCGCCAAAAATCTGAACGCCGCCGATGGTGGCGCGAGCTTGCGTCCACTGTTTGATGATTTGCAAAGCGCGGAGTGGTTTTTTGAAGCGCGAGCCGGGCAGGGCGGTAAAACGTTAGCCGCACTGGCCATCAAACTTTCCTCGCTGCGCGCGCAACTCTGGCAGACCGAACTGCAAGTTCTTTTTCCAGCGGCGACATTCAAACAGTCCGACGGCTGGCTGATTTTTGATTCGGGCAGCGGCGCGTTAAAACTGGGTGAGAAGCTGTCGCAAAAAACTTCCACGCCCGCCACTAACTGGCTGACTCTGGATGTGAATTGGCCGCGTCTGGCGCAATGGCACCCACGGTTAAAGGAACTTGGCTTGCCGGAGACTGCGTTTGAAGTTTCAGCCGATGCGACGAACCTGCTCGTCACTGGAAAATTTTTCTTCCCCGAAAATCTCGCGTTAAAACAGGAGGCGTGGCGTTTCCCAACAAACACGGTGCATCTGCCATTTTTCAGTTTCACAGCCGTGCGCGGGCTGATGGGTTGGTTGAAAACGCAGCCGTGGGGCGCTGCCTTTTCCGTGGATACGGAAGAGGATCAGACTTTCATCTGGTGTGGTGCTGGCGAGGCGTTTCAGGCATTTGCTGCTGTGCCGGTGACCTCGTCGCGTTCGGCATTGCAGCAATCCAGTGGTCAGTTGCAAGCAGTCGTGGCGGAGCGAAACGCGCAGAACGGTTTCATGATACCGATGCATTGGCAGATCACGAACAACGAGGTGTCGCTGATTGGCGCACCGGGATTTTCACCGTATCTCAAAGCGGTCAAAGAGAGCGGTGGAGAGTTTTTGCTCGCGGGCGGTCTGCCGCACCTGGCACGCGGCAAGCCGACGCCTCCCGAATTGATCGAGCGCCTGTCGGCGCCCGGCATGGTTTTTTATCACTGGGAAATCACCGCGCAACGGCTGTCGGCCCAGTTGAAACTAGATCAGCTTTCATTTCTGATGACCCGCCACAAGCAAATCAATGGCGAGGGTGTGCCATATAAATGGGTCGCAAAATTTGCGCCGGAACTCGGGGCTACTGTCACGGAAATCACGCAGACGGCGCCCGATCAACTTACCTTCAAGCGCCGCGCACCAGGCGGTTTGACGGCGTTTGAGTTTCTCATGTTAGTGGCATGGCTGGATGCGCCCGATTTTCCTGGTTGCAATCTGCAACTGCCTCCACCGTCTGATCGCTTGAAAAAATTGCGCGAGCGCAACCCGCACCCGGCTCCGCAAATCATCTCCATGCCCGCTGCCGGTGGCGCACCGGTTTCGTCGCCGCGCTGAATGCCATGCTCAAACTCGGCGTCAACATTGATCACGTCGCCACCGTGCGTGAAGCGCGATATCGCGGCTTCAGCCAAGGTGAACCTTGTCCCGTGCAAGCTGCGCTGGTCGCTGAAGCGGCGGGTGCACACGGCATCACGGCGCATCTGCGAGAAGATCGTCGGCATATCCAAGACCGCGACGTATTTGCGTTGCGCGAAAGAATTTCCACACGGCTGAATCTGGAAATGGCGAACGCGCCCGAAATTATTTCCATCGCGCTCAAGTTAAAACCGGAAATAGTCTGTCTCGTTCCCGAACGCCGCATGGAAGTGACTACCGAAGGTGGGCTGGACGTGGTCGCAGCGGAAAAGTCATTGGCCGAGACGTGCAAAAAAATGAAGGACGCAGGCATTGAAGTCAGCCTGTTTATCGCGCCGGATGCCGAGCAGATTACCGCGAGCGCAAGAGTGGGGGCTCAGTTCATTGAATTGCACACGGGAAAATTTGCTGAAGAAAGTATGGGCTCGGTGGCGTCTCGTCCCGCCGCTTCGGCTGAATTGCAACGTCTCATCGCCGGTGCCAAGCAGGCGCACGCGCTCGGTTTGAAAGTGAACGCCGGCCACGGATTGAACCTGGAAAATCTGCCAGCGCTGTTCGCCGTGCCGCATCTTGTGGAGTTAAACATCGGTCATAGCCTCGTAAGCCGCGCGATTTTTGCCGGGCTGGAAACCGCCGTGAAAGAAATGCTCCGAGCGATGAAAAATTACCGCGCATGATTCTGGGGACTGGCATAGACATCGTCGAAGTGGCGCGCATCGCGTCCGCGTTCGCGCAGCACGGCGAGCGTTTTGTGAACCGGGTTTTGGTGTCGGATGAAATTGCTTATTGCTTGAAGCATCGTCAGCCTGCGCATTTTTTGGCCGCGCGTTTCGCGGCGAAGGAAGCCATTGCCAAGGCGTTCGGCACTGGCATCGGCGCGCACCTTGGCTGGCAAGATATGGAGGTTTGCCGCCAAGAATCCGGCGCGCCGTTCGTGGTGTTGCACGGTAAGGGGAAAATTCTTTTCGAAGCTCGTGGTGCAAAAAGTTTACACATCAGCTTGAGCCACACGGAAAATTACGCGGCGGCCACGGCGATTTTAGAAGGTTGATTGTTTTTGACGGGAGCTTCCCAGATAGCGAGGGGCGCAGAACCCGATGTCTGGTAGTCGGCGAGTGCGGTGATTCACCAAATTGGATTGAACCGGCTCGGTAAAATTTCTAGCGTCTGTCCGTGACGTCCAAACTCCAGATCGCTTTTCTCACGCACGAACCGTTTTATCCGCCGTCTGGCGGCGGTTCGGCGGAGGCAGTCTATCTGGTTTCGGAAATGGCGCGGCGCGGCCACGCGGTTCACGTGTTCGGGCCGAAGATTCCTGACGCCGAGGCGGTGTCAAAAAAGTTCGGCGTCACGCTGCATCAATTCGATATATGGGAGATGGGCCGTTACGCGAAGCTTCGGAATATTAAATACCTCGCGTATCCGTTTTTCCTCGAACGCATGGTCGCCATCGCTGCGCGGAAAACGAACTTTGATTTAATTTTCTCGCAACACGCCATCTCGGCTGTTGCCGCCGGAAAATTAAAAAAGAAACTTGGTTTGCCGGTGGTGATGAATTTCCCTGACTTGCTTACGGGTTTCATGGAAACGTGGCCCAGCTACATCGCA
>CAINDH010000150.1 GCA_903847285.1 uncultured Verrucomicrobia subdivision 3 bacterium
AAACCTTCGACGAGCCGGCAGAAAATGCGCCGCGCTTACAACAGCGTGCTCAAACTTCCGCAATTGGGCAAATGCCAGCAGTGCGACGCCCCGGCGATTCCTCACCGGGTTTGCCCGGCGTGTGGTTTCTACAAAGGCCGTCAAGTGCTGACCGTTACGGCGGGAGCTTAATTTTTTGTTGAGGCGCGGGGAGGGATTTCCGCGCCTTTTCATTTCATCTATGCGAATCGCAGTGGATGTCATGGGTGGTGACCACGGTTGTGGTGTCGTCATCGCTGGCGTGAAGCAGGCGTTGCTGGCCAACAAGGAAATCTCCCGCATCTATCTCGTCGGCAACACTGCCGACATTCATGCGGCTCTGCCAGAACGCGGCTTCCGCGATCACCGCGTTAAAATCGTTCACACCACCGAAGTCGTGGAAATGGATGACAAACCTGTCATCGCTCTCCGCAAGAAAAAAGATTCTTCCATGGTTCGCGCCGCCGAGTTGGTGGCCGAAGGCAAGGCCGACGCCATCGTTTCACTCGGTAACACCGGCGGGCTTTTCGCAGCGGGAACTTTCAAAGTTGGGCGTATCGAAGGCGTCGATCGCGGCTGCATCGCCACAGTAATACCGCGACAGGGCAATGAATTCGTCCTCGTAGATGCGGGCGCAAACGTTGAGTGCAAACCGTTTCACCTCGCGCAGTTTGCCGTGATGGGCAACATCTATTCGCGAGAAGTTCTCAAACGGAAAAATCCGCGCGTGGGTGTGTTGAGTATCGGCACGGAGGATTCCAAGGGCAACGAACTGTCGCTTGCCGCCTTCCAGCTTTGCAAACAGCTTGATTTAAATTTCATCGGCAACGTCGAAGGTCACGACCTGTTCAAGGATCATGTGGATGTCGTGGTTTGCGACGGCTTTGTCGGCAACATCGTTTTGAAAACCGCCGAGAGTCTGGCTGTGGCGATGTTTTCTATGCTCAAGCGCGAATTGATGAGCAGCACCAAACGGCAGATCGGCGCGATGCTTGCCAAGGACGGCTTTCAAGCCATCCGCAAACGCATGGACCCGGAAGTTTATGGCGGTGCGCCGATGCTCGGCTTCAACGGTGTCGTGCTCAAGGCCCACGGTTCCGCCCGCGACCGCGCCGTGGCCAGCGCCATCCGCGTGACTGCGGAAACGGTGAAGATTCAAATCAATCAAGCGATCGCCCGCGAAATCGCCGCCGCGAACATCAAGCTTGCGGCGTATGAAGCGGCGAACTCCGCCACCAAAGCATGAGTGTGAAATTCACCAACCCACGCGCCAACCACAACTTCCAAGGCCGTCCCTGCTCCATCACCGGTGTTGGCTCATATGTTCCTGAAAAAATCCTGACGAATGCCGATCTGGAAAAAATGGTCGAGACTACGGACGAATGGATTACCTCGCGAACGGGCATAAAGGAACGTCGCATCGCGGCTGCGGATGAATTTACTTCCGACCTCGCCACCAAGGCTGCCGAACGCGCAATGAAAATGGCGGGCGTTACCGCCGATCAGATTGACCTCATTATCGTTGCCACGCTCACGCCTGATATGCCGTTTCCTTCGACCGCGTGCCTCGTCCAGCGCAGGCTCGGCGCGATGCGCGCAGCGGCATTTGACATGGAAGCCGCGTGCTCCGGTTTCATTTATGCGCTGGAAATCGGCCAGCAATTTATTTTGTCGCGCAGCTACGAAACCGTTCTCGTCATCGGCGCGGAAAAACTTTCGTCCATTGTGAACTGGAAAGACCGTAACACCTGTGTGCTGTTTGGCGATGGCGCGGGCGCGGCGATTTTGCAGCATCGCGAAAATTCCCACGGATTACTCACCGCGGTCATGGGCGCGGACGGCAATAAAGCGGATTTACTTTCCATGCCCGGTGGCGGCAGCGCGTGTCCTGCGACGCCGGAATCGGTCTCGAAAGGCATGCACTACTTGCGCATGGATGGCAAAGAAACTTTCAAAAACGCCGTGAACGCCATGGTCTCCGCCGCCAACGAAGCGATGCGTCGCTGCGAAGTGGACATCACCAAGATCAAATGCGTCATCCCGCACCAAGCGAACCAACGCATCATTGACGCCGTGGGGGATCGCCTGAAAACCACGCCAGAACAGCTTTTTATCAATCTCCACAAATACGGCAACACCTCCGCCGCGTCTGTTGCGATTGCGTTGGACGAGGCGGTGAACTCCGGAAAAATTGTGCGCGGCGACTTGATTCTCCTCGTCGTCTTCGGTGCTGGCTTAACGTGGGGCGCGGCAGTGATCGAGTGGTAAACAACTTAAATTTGACGCGCGGGGTTGACGTGCTAGTTTGAATCATCTTCAAAACATTATGAGTGCAAAAAAATTAGTAGGTAGCTTCGGGAAATCAGTGACGGTCGCAGCGCGGCAGGCAACTCTGGAATTGTCCGCCGATACCGTCTCTATCCACAAAAGCGGCATTGAATTTCGCAGCCCGCAGCCATTCACCGAGTGGAGTGAAATGACCGTCTCGTTGCAGTCGCCGCTGGACGGCACGCAGTTCTCTAGCAATGGCGTCATCGTGGCTTGCACCGGCAACAAGCACGCTGGCTATCACGTCTCGATGCTGTTCACAGATATGACGCCACAAGCTCAAGCTCGGCTCGGCGCGATGGCTCGCTCGCCCTTTGGCACTATCTGATTCCATATTTTCAAACCGATTTGCAACCCCCGGACAAACGTTCGGGGGTTATTTTTTTGACCCGTCGACTGGAATTTTTTAAGCTGCTAAGATGAAAATTTTGCTCACCACCACTTCCTTCCAAGACACGCCCGGCGCACATCACGATTTGCTCAAGCAGACTGGTTGGGAAATCATCACCGCGCGCGGCCCGCTGAACGAAGCCGACACCCTCGCACTCGTCGGCGATGTGGACGGTTACATCTGTGGCGATGACGCCATCACGCGCAAAGTTTTGGAAAAAGCCCGCCCGAAGTTGAAGGTCTTGAGCAAATACGGCATCGGCGTGGACAAAATCGACGTGAATTCCTGCACCGAATTCGGCATTCCGCTGCTCTTCACGCCCGGCGTTAACCACACCACCGTGGCGGAACACACCTTCCTGCTGCTGCTCTCGCTCGAAAAGAATTTGCTCTATCACACCGATTCCACCCGCGCCAACGGCTGGAAACGCAAGACCGGACACGAGCTTTTGGAAAAAACCATCGGCATCATCGGCCTCGGACGCATCGGCAAGGAAGTGGCCATTCGCGCGAAGGCGTTCGGCATGAATGTCATCGGCTTTGACGTTTATTGGGATGAAAAATTCGCGGCGCAATACGGCGTGAAACGCGCGGCCAACCTCGATGAAGTTTACGCGGTCAGCGATTACATCTCGCTCCACACCAATCTCACGCCGGAAACGCGCGACATGATTTCTGCGAAGTCCTTTGCGAAGATGAAGAAGGGCGTGCTCATCTTGAACTGCGCACGCGGGGAGATCGTTCACACCGCCGACATGGTTGAGGCTCTGAAATCCGGTCAGGTCGGCGGCTACGGCACAGACGTGCTCGATTCCGAACCGCCCACGCCCGATCATCCGATGCTCAAGCTCCCGAACGTCGTCTGCACGCCGCACGTCGGCTCGCGCACTTACGAAAGTGTGGTGCGCCAGGCCACCTGCGCCGTGAAAAATCTCATCCTCGCGATGAATGGCGAAAAACCCATTGCGCAAGTGAATCCCGAAGTGCCGGTCAAGAAAGTGGTTTAATGGACGTAGGGTTTTTAGCAATTTTTGTCCGCTCTATGTCCGACAAGACATCTAAACTCATCGCCCTAAACTGAACTCATACTTAATTTATTTATGCCCGAAACCTATTTTGTAATTCCCCAAGAAAAACACGATTCACTCGTCACGAAGGCTTATTTGAAGCGCGGTTACGATGCTGCCGAGGCCGCCGCCGGGGCGCGGTTCTGCGCCAGCGCTGCGTATTACGGCATCCGCACGCACAACGCCATCAAGGCCCTGCACCTCGACGAATTATTCGGCAGCAAGGTCGGCCGCTGGACGCCCGGCGCGAAGATCGAGAAGCTGCCGTCGCGTTTCGCCGCCGCCGAAATCTGGAACGGCCACAACAAGCTAGGCCAAGCTGTCGCGTATGAAGCGATGGACACCTGCATGAAGCTCGCCGATAAATACGGCGTGGGCATGGTGAGCGTGGACAACGCGACGCATTATCTCTGGGGCGGCGGCTATGTCATGGTCGACGCGCTCAAGGGC
>CAINDH010000151.1 GCA_903847285.1 uncultured Verrucomicrobia subdivision 3 bacterium
CACACCGCTCAAACGCGTGACGTGGGTGAACACCTTGATCGGCGCGATTCCCGGCGCGTTACCGCCGCTCATGGGCTGGACGGCGGCGCGCAATGAATTGAACGGCGAAGGTTGGGCATTGTTTGCGATTCTCGCATTCTGGCAAATCCCGCATTTCATGGCCATCGCGTGGCTGTATCGCGAAGATTACGCCAAGGCCGGCTTCGTCATGCTGCCGAATCTGGACGAGGGTGGAAGCCGCACCGCGCAACAGGCGGTCGGCAACACGGTTGCCCTGCTAGTGGCAAGCCTGTGCCCGTTTGCGCTGGGAATGAATGGGAAAACTTATCTCGTTGTCGCGCTGATTCTGGGAGCGGGCTATGGCTGGACTGCAATCCGGTTCGCACAGCAGCTTACGGCACAACGGGCACGGCAATTATTTCTGGCCTCCATCATTTATTTGCCGTTACTCATCGCGGTGCTGGTCGGAAACAAATTGTTGAAATGAGAATATTGCCGAAAGCTGGTAAGTTTTTATTCGCCAAGATTGCGGAGCAACAGCGCGTTCAATTTGGCGGGTGAAAAGACCGTGACGGTTTTACCTTTGACGGAGAGCAGTTTTAACTCGCGAAATTTGGCGAGCGTGCGCGAAAAAGTTTCCCGGACGGTGCCCAGTTCCGCCGCCAGCACGCCTTTGGCCACGGATAGTTCGATTTTCACCGGCGTTTCGCTTTGGGAATTCGGGCAGCGTTTCACCAGCCAGTTGGCCAGCCGAGTTTCAACGTCCTTCACCGTAAGGTCCTCGATCTGCCCGACGAGCACGCGCAGGTGTCCGCTCATGGAGCCAAGCATTCGCAGTGCGAGTTCTGGCTGTTGCTTGATCAAGGCGAGGAATCCTTCCTTTTGCACCAGCAAGACCTGCGTTTTTTCCAGCACGCGAGCGTCGGCGGGATAACCGGTTGGGGCCGCCAGCGCCACCTCGGCAAACGAATCGCCCGTGCGAAACACATGGATGACCTGCTCCTTACCGGCGGCGGTTACGCGATGAACGTTCACCGCGCCGCGCTGAATGACGTAAAAGCCGGTCGCCGGATCGCCCTCGTGAAAAAGGTATTCGCCGCGCTCCAGTGACTTGACCAGCGAGACCTCGGCAATCGCCTCCAAATCCGCCTGCGGAACGCCGGTGAAAAGCTGGCAACTGCGCAGCGTGTTGACTACGGCCAGCTTTTTGAATTCGTTGAACGCGGTGGACATGGCGGGATTCAAGCAGTCCCGCGCCAAAAGTAAATGATCCAATCCGCGCCGTTGCCGCGCTCCAGCTTGGACTGGAAGCCCTCGCTGTTGAGTTTCTCAATCAGCGGGGATGGCAGAAACGGCGCGACGACAATCAAGCCCTCATCCAGCTTGAGCGCATCCACGCGTTTGCGGATTTCGGGGAACGGTTCGACGCCACGCGACAGGATTTCGCGCACGTCAAAGCGTTTGAACTGGTTTATGGGCGGCATATTCATGGTGAGGAGAGCGTTTTAAGTTTCGAGATAATTTCATCCGTCGGCAAATTTAATCCGGGCTGCTGAAAGATAATTTCGCCATCGGCGTTCAGCAGGGTGATGACATTGGAATGGGCAAAATCACCGTTGGCATCTTTTTTGTAAATCACGCCGAGCAGCGCGGCCAATTCTCTAACGTCATCTGGCTCGCCGCGCAGCAGCGTCCAGTTTTGATTGCTCAATTCGCGTTTGGCGCGGTAGGCCTTCAACGCGGCCGGCGTGTCGCGCACGCTGTCGAATGAGACGAGCAGGAAGTCCGTGTTGGTTCGCAGGTTCGCTGGCAACGCGGCTTCGATACGTTGCATATCGCTGACGGTGAGCGGACAGGTGAACTGGCAGGATGCAAAAAACATCGCCACCACCTGCGGATGCCCGCGCAACACACCGAGCTTCACTTTGCGGCCGTTATCCGCCGTCCAAGTTGAATCAAGCAGGAACAACGACTTGTCGGTGTAATTCGTCTGTGCTGCAATCGGACGGCAACACGGCGGCAACACGGCGGCAGTTTCGTTTGTTATCGCCAGTGCGGTTGCGGAGGAAAGCGCGAGGATGAGCAGCGGCAGCTTCATAAATCCATGGCGCACCGAAAACCCAGATTGTGAACCGTGTAAGCCGCCTTGAGGCTGCTGCGAAATCCGTAGCGCATGAACGCGGGGAAGTTTTGCACATCCTTTGCGCCGATGGCACCCGCGCCGCAAAAGAGTTGGCGATCCAGGCCAGCGTCGCCGCGCGCATCGCCAGTGACAGTGGCGGAATTAAAATCGGAAACCCATTCCCAGACGAGGCCGTGCAAGTCGCGCACACCCCAGAAATTGGTCGGGCCAGATTCGACGGCGGGCAAAACGCCGGACGACGAGGTGGAATACCAGCGCAGAATGTCGTGTTGAAACGCCGCATCCTTGGTGCCATCCGCCAGAGCTGGACTCGCAGCAGCGGCGACTTCCCATTCGGCAACCGTCGGTAATCGTTTGCCCTGCCATTGCGCGAACGCTTTCGCGGCAAACCACGAAACCCACACGACGGGCTGATTCGGCAGCGTGTTGGTGCCGAATTCCAGATCGCCGGCCCAGTGTTTCAAATAATTTTCGTCGGCAAAAATCCGTTTCACCTGCGAGCGCTGCCAGCGCGGATTCGCGCGGACGAATTCCAGAAATCTTTCGTTCGTGACCGGCACCACATCGAGATAAAAACTTTTGACCGGCACTTCCTTCAAATCCGTCTGTGAACGGAAGAGCGGACGAAAGACCCCGTTGGAAACGCAGGCCATGTCCGGCGGTGCCGCGTGCGCCACCGCATTCGCAAGCAACCCTAGCGCGGCTATGCAAATGTAATGACGGAGGCCGGACATGGCGTTTTAGTTATTCAAACTTGCTTGGAGCCGGAGTCGCGTTCGGTGCGGGCGCAGCGGCTTCGGCACGAATTTTCGCCACATCCGCCGCGCTCACGGCGTCGCTGGCGTTGCCCCAAGAGTTGCGCACATACGTCAGCACGTTGGCGATTTGCTCGTCGGTGAGGTAGGCCAGCGGAATCATCGTGCCTTTGTAGGTCTTGCCATTGACGACCGTCTCGCCAGTGCGACCGATCACCACGGCGCGAATGGCGTCATCTTTGTTTTTTATCAGGAAATCAGATTCTGCCAGTGGCGGGATTTGTCCCGGCACACCGAGGCCGGTGGGTTGATGGCACACGAAGCACGTCTGCATGTAAACCGACTTCCCTTTCTCGACTTGAATGTCCTTGGTCAGGCCGGCGATTTTCGGGTTGCCCTTGAGCTCGGAAGCCATTTGCGCCTTGAGTTCGGCCACTTTCTTTTCCGAATCAGAACCGGCTTCCGCCGCGCTACCGAGATAAATCGCATCTACTTCCTTGCCGGAATAAACCAGCAAATCCGACGGGCCGGAAACTTTCAACATGCCGAGCGCGCCCTTGTTGAACGCGCGAAACAGGGCGTGATCCACGAGGATGAACGTGCCGGGCACGTCCACCTTGAATTCCACAATCGCCGAACCACCCGCCGGAACGAGCGTGGACTGGACGTTATGCTGGCTGATGGTTGTGCCGCCTTCCTGATAGACGTTGTCGAAAATTTCACCGATGACATGGAATGAGCTGGTCAGGTTCGGACCGCCGTTGCCGACGAACAAGCGAACCGTTTCACCGACCTTGGCCGTCAGCGCCTTGTCGCCGACGAGCGAACCAACCGCGCCATTGAACACCACATACGCCGGACGCTCGTCAATCGCCTTGTTCATGTCGAATGGCTGCAACCCTTCAACGCCAAACGCGGCCGCAGTATAAAACTCGCCTTGCATGACATAATACTCGCGATCCACCGGCGGCAGACCGCCTTCCGGCTCAACGAGAATCAGACCATACATACCGTTCGCGACGTGCATCCCAACGGGCGCGGTTGCGCAGTGATAGACGTAAAGTCCCGGGTTCAACGCCTTGAAGGAAAATTGCGACGAATGTCCCGGCGCGGTGAACGACGACGTGGCGCCACCGCCCGGCCCGGTGACAGCGTGCAGGTCAATATTGTGCGGCAGCTTGCTGTCCGGCGCATTGTTCAAATGAAATTCCACATCATCGCCCACGCGGATCCGGATGAAACTGCCGGGCACATCGCCACCAAAAGTCCAAAACGTGTAGTCCACACCATCGGCAAGGCGCTTCGTGACTTCCTTCACTTCGAGATGGACGATGACTTTGGCCGAGTGCTTGCGCTTGATGGGCGGCGGCACGTTGGGTGCCTGTGTCAGCACGGCTTCTTCCTGACCAATCGCTTCAGGATCGGCCGGCTTGACGGGTTTGGTCGGCGCATCGGCAGCCAGCGCCATGCTGCTCAACAGCGCCATGCCCAGGCCAACAGCGCAAAATAGATAAATGAAGTTTCGATTCATGATTGGTTGATGGTGGTTGGTTCAGGTTGATTTTGGATGACGGCGGTAAAGTTTCCGTCTGCGAGTATTTTTCTGGCCGCATTGACGCCGACAGCGATCCTATCGTCCGTCACCGGGCAGGAATTTTTTCGGAAGCCCAGCGCGTGCAGTTCGAGGTGCCCAAAATCTTTGAAGCCAGCGAGTTCCAGCGTGTGCCGCGTGCAATTCAGCGGGCAGCCGTCAATCGCCAAAATGCGTTCTGCCGATGCCGCCTTATTGACGAGCGGCTTCACGCGCCCGCCGATGCCAGCCAGACAGGACATCTCCGCCGCGCCTTCGCGCGTGAGCTGGCGCGCGATTCGGTCGGCTAGTTCGCCCGCATCCGAACAACCGGAGCAGGCATAGACCACGGTGCCGTTTTTTAGCGGCGTATTTTGGCTTTCGCTCATGACATTTCTTTTGTCACGCTGTTAATTTGCCTCAAACGCCTTCAAGAAGATTTGACGCAGGTCAAATCCAAATCACTATTTTCCCAAGTTGAAAAAAAGCAAAACGGCCTCCGTAACTGAAGGCCGTTGCAAAATTAATTTGAGCCCGCATCACCAGCCGCCAGCGCTCTTCCACGTCATCGCCAGCACCAGCAGCATCAGCCCGCCCAGCACGGCCTCGGTGATGCCAATTTGACGGGCCGTAATTTGTGGACGCCGGAGTAACAGCCAGAAAGTTCGCACGGCAAACACAACGGCAAAAGCCGGTGCGAGCCACGGTGCGAAATGTTGCACTGCAAACCAAGTCATCAAACCAATTCCAACCAACACGGCCATGATAGCCGGTTGGACAGAAACTTTTTGCCGCTTCGCCATCCGCAGGCGCGTCCGCACCGTCAAAATTGTCGGCACACTGCGGGTGAGTGACATCGCGGCCAGGGCGAGCGATTGATTCACGCTCCAGCCGGCCAGCGCGGCAAACACGGCGGGCAGAATGCCGAACGTCACCGCGCCCGCAATTTCGGCCGTGCCTTCGCGCGTTTCGTTGCGACTGTCGGCCCACACGAAAGCCAAGCCGGCCAGTGCTGCCGGGATCAGGGGCCAGAAATGTTCCACGCGACCAAGGCGAACCGCCAGCAGCAAGCCGACGGCGGCGAAGATCGTTAAAACAAAAACGCTGGCGCGGGCGATTTTCCAACGCTCGCAATCCAGTTCGCACAGAAGAATCTTCAGTGGACGCCGCAGAAAAAATCCTGACACCGCTGCCAGCGCCAAGCTCAGGCCTGCCGCCGAGGGCGCGACGAGCAGGCCGAAGGCTACCGGCTCCAGTGCGAGCGACCAACTGCCATGCTCTTTCGGCAATGACAGTTGAATCGCCGCGCGCCAGGAAAATTTATCCACGGTCAGCGTCATGGTTTGACTTTCAATGACCGCCACATGCGGTGGCCACCGGTTCCGCCGGTTCGCCGACGGCTTTGAGCTTGGTGATTTTCACACGGGCTTCGCCGGGAATGTTGACGAGGTGTTCCCAAGTGAACGTATCCGGCCATTGCGCAGCGAACTGGTAACGCAGCGGCACTGGATCGTGGTCGTTGAACAGGATGAAGTGGTCGCCGACCGGGAGTTC
>CAINDH010000152.1 GCA_903847285.1 uncultured Verrucomicrobia subdivision 3 bacterium
CTACACGGGCAACTACGATGAGTATCTGGTGCAGCGGGCGGCGATGGAAGCGACGTTGATCGCCACGGCGAAATCGCAGCAGCGCGAGATCGACCGACTGCAAGATTTTGCCGACCGCTTTGGGGCGAAAGCCAGCAAAGCCTCGCAGGCGCAGAGCAAACGCAAACAGATTGAGCGCATCAAAGAAACGATGGTGCAAGTGCCGGACGGCCCAGAATCCACAATGGGTTTTCATTTTCCGCAGCCGCAACGCAGCGGCCAGCGCGTCATCACGCTGGAGAAAATCAAATTCGGCTACGGCGAAAAAATCATTTATGACGGCATTGATTTTGAAGTGGAACGCGACCAGCGCATCGTGCTCGTCGGACCAAACGGTGCGGGCAAATCCACGCTGCTGAAATTGCTCGCGCAAGTGCTCACACCGCAAGCGGGCGAACACAAGCTGGGGCACAACACGAAGTTCGGCTACTTCGCGCAGCATCGCGCGGCGATGTTGAACCCGATGCACACAGTATTTCAGGAGGCATCAGAAACGCCGCAACGCATCACGGAGCAAGCCATCCGCACGGTGCTGGGCAGTTTTCTTTTTCGCGGCGATGATATTTACAAACCGGTGAAAGTTTTGAGCGGCGGTGAAAAATCCCGACTTGCGCTGGTGAAGCTCCTGCTAGATCCGCCAAACCTGTTATTGATGGATGAGCCGACGACGCATCTCGACCTTGCGAGCGTGGACGCGCTCATCGAAGCCCTGAAGCAATATCAAGGCACACTCGTTTTCATCAGCCATGATGTGCACTTCATTCGCGCGCTTTCCACGCACGTTGTGCGCGTTGAAGCGGGGACGCTTCGGCATTTCGGCGGCGGCTATCAGTATTATTTGGACAAGACTGCGCAGTCGGCGCGTTCGGCATTGACGAGTTCGAGCTTCAGCAAAAACCTGACCGCACCTAAACCTGTCGTGCCGCAGGCCGAACGCAAGGAACAGAAACGCTTGGAAGCCGCACAACGACAGGCGCGCGCGAACAAGAAATCAGAATTACAAAAACGCAGCGCCGTGCTGGAAAAAGAAATCGCCGATCTCGAAGCGAAGGAACGCGACTACGCGGCGGAGCTGGAAAAGCCGGAGACCTACCATTCCGGCGGCCGGGCGACGCAGATTAATCGCGAGTTATCCCATGTCACCAACCGGCTCGAAGCGGCTAATGCAGAGTGGGAAAAAGTCGGCGCAGAGCTGACGGCATTCGACGCGGCGGCGGCAGACTGATCCAGCCGATCCTCCGATGGGTTGGGCTCACTTAATTCGCAAAGGGAACAGACAGGCGCGTGCTGCCGAGTGGAGTGCTTAATCTCTGAGTTTTCTACATCAAGCGAGTGATTAGGATACCGCGAACGCCAGCGGAAATAATTTCCAAGCGCTTTCCGCACGCGCGAGGACAACCTGTAATTCGCGGGTAAGCTGGTCGACCATCGGTTGCCTGAAAAGTCCGGCGCGACCGCCCTTGATGCTGATGGTGCGGGCGTTTTGTGCCCAAGCCTGCAATGCCAGCCGTGGATCATGGTCGCGGTAAAACGTTTCGGTGGTGATGAACAGATTCATTTCACCGGCATACGGCGCGGGTCGGTAGGCACGAAAAGCATTGGCGTGCATATGGACCACGAACGCACGCCAAGATGGCAGCCAGTTTCGCCGACGGCTAAATCCAAGCGCGTAACCCAAACCCCAGCGAAAAATCCGCCAGACCTCGTGCATGGGCGTGCGGATGGAAACGTAAATTCGGCGCGCCCACTTTTCGTTTTTTCCGGGTGGCGACGGCATTCTGCCATCGAAGAGCGCGAGCATCGCGACTTTTTTCCCTTTGGCCAATAGCATTTGTGCGAGTTCGAGCGAAACCATAGCGCCGATACACGCACCGCCAAGCAAATACGGACCGTCCGGATCTGTAGCCAAAATTTCGGGTAGATAACGTGCCGCCATCTCGCGCACATCAGTCAGCGGCCAAGCTTCACCGTGCATGCCGATGGCTTGAAAGGCATAAATGGTTCGCCCCGGAAGTCGGCGGGCAAGCAAACTGTAAGCAGCGGCATCATCCATGCCGCTGTGAACAAAAAAGATCGGCCGGCCACTACCCTCCTGCAATTTGATTAAAACGCCGGTGTCGGGAATACATTCGCAGGCCAGAACGGCAGCGAGTTTCTGAATCGTGCTGTTCTCGGCCAGAATTGCCGGGTGCAACGAAATGTTGAACTCTTCTTCGATGGTCAGAACTACTTCAACTCCTTGTAATGACGTGCCGCCAAGTTCATAAAAATCACCCGCGCGGCCAATGGGCGAAAGCTTTAGCGCGGTTTCCCAGATGCGTTGCAGCCGGATTTCAATCACATCACGCGGGCGCTCGGAACGTTTCAAGCTTTTCTTGGCAGCGGTCATATAGATTTCAAAAAGGAATGGCTGGCAGTTAAATTTCAGTCGGCCATCACGGCGGCGGAGTTAGAAAATTTAGCACGCTCGCGCAGATGCCCGGCCAGGTCGAGTAGCGTTTTTAGCACGACCAGCAACAGCAAACCCAGCAGCGGCGAGTGCAGCGCCATTACCAAAAACCCACCGCCGATGATGGCGATGTGCAGCACGATGATGCGCCCGTAAGGTTGCGCCATAAGCATCGGCGCGAGGACATTTTTGTATTCGCCGTTGCCAATATAATTCGTGCCGAAGGAAATTCCCCGACTGATGACGAGGCCCAGCACCGCCCAGCCGAGATGATTTTCTTGCAACACGCGCCAGAATTTTTCCACGCCGGGAAAGCCCCGATCATTCTGCATCCCGCCGCCGAACATCATCACGATAAAAATTCCGTGGACGAACGTGAACATTCCGTAGTGGATACAAAAGAACGGGATGAGGAAAAATTTGGATGCCTGACCCGCCGCGCCGCCACCGCCCGCAAAAATCATTTTAAATACATAAAATACGCCAACGATGACATTCTCGCTCCAGAATAGAAACATCAGCGGAAAAACTTCCCAGCCGAAAAACAACACGCCCGCCACCGGCACGAGGTTCGCCGCAATAAGCGCGATGACAGAAGGTTTACGCCAGTCCGCAGCGCTGGGCAGGGCGAAGAATTTCACGCTACAGATTTAACAACAAACCTCAGACGGCACAAAATAAATTGCAGATTGAACGGTTTATGCCAGTGTATCGTCGAATCACCACTATGAAAAAACTCCTATTGCTCACCGTTATCGCCTTGGCCGTTAGCTTCACCGCCCGCGCCGAGGAGGCCAAACCCACCGAAGCCAAACCGTTGCCAGATAATTTGACGACCTGTGTAGTCTCTGGCGAAAAGCTGGGTGGCGACATGGGCAAGCCCGTGACCTTCATCTACAAAAATCAGGAAGTGAAGCTCTGCTGCAAGGGTTGCAGAAAAGATTTCGACAAGGACCCCGACAAGTTCATCGTCAAAATCCGCGCTGCCGACAAAAAATAATCAACCTTCGGCAAATTTCGACTGGCAGAAACTCACTAGCTGGCCGATAACTTAACCGTGAAACTTGCGTGGACCATCGTTTGCAGCCTGCTTCTGATGCTGGGGCAAGCGATGGCGTCTTCTGCCGTGACGTGTGGGGCGACGACCGCAAACTGCGGATGCGGCGGTAAGATGGCCTGCTGCCAACAAGCGCCAGTGCCACAAGCACCCCCTGCCGCGACGGCACAGCTTGGTTCGCAAGTTCAAATGGTGTCCCCGGTTCCGGCGGTGGCGGTCTGGAGTTTGGCCGCCGCCGGAACTTTTTCAATTTCCCCGACCGTTTCCCCCTCGTTGACTGCCGACATTGCGTCGATCTTCGCACGCAATTGCTCCCGGCTGATCTGACTCTGCTCTGCTGAAGCCCGTGGTGTGCCTTGCGCTGGTGCGTGAGGTGTCCTTTGCAAATTCATCTCGCGTTTCAGCTCTCAAAAAAACCAAGTTCGTGCTGTCGCACTGTGGGCGATGGCGTTTCAACAAAAGTTTTTAACAGAGAAGTTTTATGAAAGCCAAAGTCATCTTAATCCTGCTGCTGGCAGCCGCCGGTGGGGGAATCTATTTTTGGAAATTCAACCCGCACGCGGCGATGAATCATTCCCCGGCATCCGCCTCGGCGGAGCGCAAAATTCTTTACTACCAAAGCTCGATGCACCCATGGATCAAGTCCGACCAGCCCGGTAAATGCCCCATCTGCGGCATGGACTTGGTGCCGGTTTATGTAGGCGATGCCCGCACTTCTACGGATACCAATATGGTCGTGCTAAATGCCAATAGCATCACGGCCATCAACGTCCAGGCCGAAGCCATCGCCAAACGTCCTCTGATCCGCACGCTTCATGTCATCGGCGACATCCAGAAAAATTCCACGACGAAGGCGTGGTTTGTGTTCACCGTCTACGAGCGAGACCTGCCGTGGATCAAGGTCGGCCAGACGTTAGTCGTTTCGCTGGTCGCCGTGCCGGGTAAAGATTATCCGGCAAAAATCCAGGCACACGGCACGGAGGCATTCGCCGACCGCGAACTGGACGCGATGAGCGACAGCACCAAGGTGCGTGCGGAAATCTTGAATCCACCGGTCGAGGTGCCCGGCTTTGAGGGGCGCGCGTATTTCAGCGGACTGCACGCCGAGTCGCACATCCGCGCGACGACGCCGGAAGTTCTCGCCGTCCCGCGCAGCGCCGTCATCTCGCGCCGTGAACCGCTGGTGTTTGTGGACGCGGGCGCCGGCGGCTACGAGGTCCGCGCCGTGAAGCTCGGTCGGATCGGTGATGGCTATGCCGAGGTGCTGTCAGGTTTGGAGGAAGGCGATAAAGTCGTCACGCACGGCGGCCTGTTACTAGATGCAGAGGCACAACTCAAACGAGGCGAATGATATGATCAACCGACTCATTGAATGGTCGTTGAAGAACCGCTTCCTCGTGTTCTGCGGCGTGGCGATTCTCATCGGCCTCGGCGTGCGCGCCGTTTATCAAACGCCCGTCGATGCGATCCCCGACCTCAGCGAAAACCAAGTCGTCGTCTTCGCTGACTGGCCCGGACGCAGTCCGCAGGAGGTCGAGGATCAAGTCACCTATCCGCTCTCGGTGAACTTGCAAGGTCTCGCCGGCGTGAAAGCCGTCCGCGCGAATTCCATGTTCGGTTTTTCGCTCGTCACCATCATCTTTGACGACAAGGTGGAAAATTATTTTGCCCGCGCCCGCGTTTTGGAGCGGCTGAATTATCTCGCCAGCGCCGTGCCGGCGGGGGTCACGCCGCAGCTCGGCCCGGACGCCACGGGTCTCGGCTGGATTTATCAATACTATCTCAACGTGGATCCGACGCGCTCGCCGGATGGCGGCTACGACCTCGGCCAGTTGCGCGCGATTCAAGATTGGTTCGTGCGCTACCAACTGAATTCCGTTCACGGCGTCGCCGAAGTCGCGAGCCTCGGCGGTTTTGTGCGGCAATATCAGATTTCCGTTTCGTCACTCAAGATGCGCGATCGGGGCGTGACGTTGCAAGCCGTCATGAACGCCGTGAAGCAAAGCAACCTCAACGTCGGCGGCAAGGTGATTGAAGAAAATGGAATGGAGTTCGTCGTGCGCGGCATTGGTTTGGTGAAGTCGGAGAAAGATTTGGAGAATATCGTCCTCCAAGAAAATAACTCGCTGCCAGTTTTCCTTCGAGACGTCGCAACCATTCAGCTCGGTGGTGATTTTCGGCGCGGTGCGCTGGACATCGACGGCCACGAAGCTGTCGGCGGCATCGTCGTGATGCGCACCGGCGAGAACGCCATGCAAGTCATCCGCGAAGTAAAAGCCAAGATCGCGCAAATCTCCGCGAGCCTCCCGCCGGGCGTGAGCATCAAGCCGTTCTACGACCGCAGCGATCTCATCACGCGCACGCTTGACACGTTGAAACACTCGCTCACCGAGGAAATCCTGCTCGTCACAGCGGTCATCGTGATTTTTCTTTTCCACTTCCGCAGCATCCTCATCGTCGTGTTGCCGCTGCCGCTTTCGATTCTCGTCTCGTTCATCCTGATGAACCAATTCGGTATCACCTCAAACATCATGTCACTTTGCGGCATCGCCATCGCCATCGGCGTGCTGGTGGACGCAGGCATCGTGATGGCAGAGAACGCCATCCGACATTGCGAAATCGCCGAAAAGAAAAAAGGCACGCGGCTGAATAAGGCCGAGTCACTCCAAGTCACGCTCGAAGCCGCGCAACAAGTCGGCCGGCCGATCTTCTTCGCGATGCTCATCATCATCCTGGCGTTCGTGCCGGTATTCGCGCTGAGCGGACAAGAGGGAAAACTGTTCCACCCGCTCGCCTTCACAAAGACCTTCGCAATGCTTGGTTCGACCATCCTCGCAGTGACGCTTGTGCCTGCGTTGTGCGCGACGTTCATCCGTGGACCGTTCCATTCGGAAGATTCAAACCCGCTGATGAAAATTCTGCTGGCGATTTACAACCCGATTTTGGATCTCGCCCTGCGCTTCCGCAAAACAGTTGTCGGGTTCGCTCTAATTTTGGTTGTCGTTGCTCTTTCGCTGGCGTTCGGCGTGCCGAAGCCGCTGGTCGAGAAACTTGCAACCATCAATCCAGAGCTGGCGGCAAAGTTGCCGCGCGGCATGGGTAGTGAATTCATGCCGACGCTGAACGAAGGCAGTTTGCTTTTCATGCCGGTGTTATTGCCGAGCACATCGCTAACGGAAGTGAAGCGCATCATGGCGTGGCAGGATCAAGTCATCAAACAATTGCCCGAGGTGGAATCGGTCGGCGGCAAGCTCGGCCGCTCCGAAACCGCGACCGATCCCGCGCCGGTCGAGATGATCGAGACGACCATCATGCTCAAACCCGAATCGCAATGGCGCGCGGGCATGACGAAAGACAAGCTCATCACCGAACTGGAAGAGAAACTTTCGCGGATGCCCGGCTACGTTCCGGGTTTCTTGCAGCCGATTGAGAATCGGATTTTGATGATCAGCACCGGCATCCGCGCGCAGGTCGGGATAAAAATTCTCGGCGACAATCTGGACGCGTTGCAAAAGAAGGCTTTCGAAGTCGAACGCATCGTTCGCCAGATTCCCGGCGCGGTCGGCGTCGCCGCTTCGCGCACGCAGGGCAAACCGTATCTGGAGATCGAAGTGGACCGCACCGCGCTCGCGCATCACAGCCTCCGCGTGCAGGACGTGCTGGATGTCGTCGAAGCCGGCATCGGCGGCGCGAACGTGAGCACTGCTATTCAAAGACGCGAGCGCATCCCGATTCAGGTGCGCGTTGACCGCGACGAGCGCGATGACATCGAACGGCTTGGGGATATTCTGGTTCCCGTAAGTGGCGGAAAGTTTGTGCCGCTGGCAGCGCTTACCAGCATCAAGCGCGAAATCGGCCCAAGCGAAATCGCCAGCGAAAACGGACGCCTCCGAGTCTTCGTGCAGGCGAATGTGCAAGGTCGCGACCTCGCAGGCTTCGTGTCCGAAATCCAGATGCGCGTGGCCAAGGAAGTATCGCTACCGCCGGGCATGACGATTGAGTGGAGCGGCCAATACGAAAACCAGATCCGCGCACAACATACGTTACAAGTCATCGTGCCGGCGGCGCTGTTCGTGATTTTTTTGCTGCTCTACATCGTTTACCACAGCGCAAAGGAGGCGGCGCACGTCATTCTTGCCGTGCCGTTCGCACTGACTGGCGGCGTGTTCCTGCAATGGTGGCTGGGCTACAACTTCAGTGTCGCTGTGTGGGTTGGTTACATCGCGCTGTTTGGAACGGCAATTCAAACTGGCGTCGTGATGGTTGTCTATCTCGACGAGGCGGTGAAAAAGAAAATGGCCGAGCTTGGAGATAAATTTACCCGCGCCGATTTGATTCAAGCCGTGAAAGACGGTGCGCGGCTGCGTCTCCGCCCGAAGGTGATGACCGTGGCCACCATTGTCGCGGGCCTGCTCCCGATTTTGTGGAGCATGCGGACAGGCGCAGAAGTGATGAAGCCGATCGCCGCACCCGTGGTCGGCGGCATGTTGAGCAGCCTGATCCATATTCTCATCGTGACGCCGGTGATTTTCTGCTGGCTACGCGAGCGGGATTTCCGCATGACAATTCGAACGACAACCCCACCATCCAAACATGAATGACTTTTTACACGCGGTTCAAACCGGCACGACGAATCTCTGGCTATTCATTCCTGCCGCAATTCTGCTCGGAGCGATGCACGGGCTGGAGCCAGGGCATTCGAAGACGATGATGGCAGCGTTCATCGTCGCCATTCGTGGAACGATTGGACAAGCGGTATTGCTCGGCTTGTCCGCCGCCATATCGCACTCGCTTATTATCTGGATTCTCGCCGCCGCCGCGCTGCACTTCGGCAACCAATTCAATGCAGAATCGGTCGAGCCGTATCTACAACTCGGTTCCGCCGCGATGATTCTCGGGCTGGCGCTATGGATGTTCTTGCGCACACGGCGTGAAGTGCACGAAGCCACCCACCATGACCACTCGCACAGCGAATCGTTCATACTGGACATGGGGCACGGCAAACTGGAGCTGAGTGTTTTTGAGGACGGCGTTCCGCCCGTGTTTCAAATCCGCGCCCCGAAAGGTAATCCATTGCCCGTAGCCAGTGACTTGAAACTGGAAACCGTGCGCCCTGATGGCGCTCGGCAATTATTTCAATTCGCCGCCAAAAACGATTTTCTCGAATCCACCACCGACATTCCCGAGCCTCATGAATTCGACGCAACCGTGACGCTTGGCCACAGCCATCACCACCACACCTGCAGCCTGGAGTTTCGCGAGGACGATCATCATCACCATCATCACGACCATGGGGACAATGAAGCGGGCGAAGCATTTCAGGATGCACACGAACGCGCGCACTCCCAAGACATCGCCAAGCGATTTGCCGGGCGCACCGTCACCACACCGCAAATTATTATGTTTGGCATCACCGGCGGATTGATGCCGTGTCCGGCAGCGTTCACAGTCTTGCTCGTCTGTCTGCAATTAAAAAAAGCGACGCTCGGATTTGCGATGGTCGGCGCATTCAGTTTCGGCCTCGCACTAACGATGGTGGCGACGGGCGTGCTGGCCGCGTGGAGCGTGCGTCATGCGGAGAAACGCTTCAAAGGTTTCGGCGAAATGGTGCGCCGCGCGCCGTATGTTTCCTGCATCCTGCTAGTGGTGCTAGCCAGCATCATGGCTTGGCATGGCTGGCATGGTCTGGCTGCAAAATAATTTTTTGCTGGCAACGCGAGCGGGAATTGAAGAATTTGACGAAGCCGGACGTGGGCGGCAGCGTCAACCAAAACACCCACGACGAAAGGAAAAACTAAAATGAAGATGTTAATACTCGGCGCAATCTGCGCTGCTGGATTATTGTTCACCTCCGGCTGCAAGAGCTGTAGCTCCTGCTCCAAGCCGGCGGCTCATGCCTGCAACGGCTCATGCTGCAGTGACCACGCGACCTGCACTAAGTGCTGCACTGATGCCGCCGGTTGCGCGAAGTGCTGCAAAAAGTAAACCGTCAAAAATCAAAAACGCCGGCTGGAAATTTTCCAGCCGGCGTTTTCTTTTGGCCATGCAGCGCGTCAGCTTTTACGCCCAGCCGGGCGCGTGGCCAATATTTTTTCACGCACAAACCCCGGCAATTCCTCGCGTGCCAGCGAAAGGTATTTTTCGGGCGCGATGACCTCGCCGAAATGGACTTCCACCTGCCGCAACCCGCTGAAAAAATGAAATGGGCCGTTCTTCGTCGAGACGCGCTGCATGTTTTCAAAGAACACCGGAACCATTGGTAACTTGGCGGCCTGCGCGATGTAGTGGATGCCGGGTTGACATTCCGCCACGTCCACGCCGTTGCCGCGTGTGCCTTCCGGAAAGACGATGAGATTAAAATTTTCCCCCGCGCGACCGAACGCCTGCAGCTCGCGGATGAGTGACGCGCTTGTCTTGCCACGCTCCAAAAGAAAACCGACCGGCCGGCTGATGGCGCGCTTGCCCCACGAGGCATCCCACGTTTTTTTGTCCGCAAGAATCAGGCTGGGCGATTTCTGGCGGCGAATCATCTGACCGCCCAGCACCAGCGCATCCAGCAGGCTTACGTGGTTGCTGACAAAAAGATACCGCTGCTGCGGGTTGATTTTTTCCAACCCCTGCATCCGCCGCACGAAGGAAAAAATGATGGCGAGCCGGCAAAAAATCCCAACCGGGCGCTGCTCTTTGCGCGCCTGCTCCACAGACCAAACTGGTTCGGATGCTTCCATGATTACGGTTTAAGGGGGGGCAATGTTAGTTCGCCGCCCGCGCCCGACGCAATCCCTCTTCCAGCTCCTGGCGCTCGTCAAGAAATGCAGGCGTTGCCGCCAACGCTTTTTCAAACGCTGTCACCGCCTCGGCTTTACGGTTTAATTTCAGCAACGCCTGCCCCAACCAAAGTGTATTCTGATAGAAACCCGGGTTCAACGCCTCGGCTTTTTTTGCGGAATCCAACGCGTCATTTGCGTTACCAGTTTTCAGCGCGTGCCGGGCATCTGCTAAAAATTTCTGTGCCGCCCGCTCGCGTTCAAACTCGCCGTTGCCAAGCGCCGCATCGGCGGCCACGTCCAATTCCGTCGGCGTTCGGGAAAAATCGTTCACGTCGAACGCTACAAACTTGCCCAGCCCGTTCGGCGGCGCGGCGGCCCAAAAAACTCCCGCCGTCAGATCCATCACCACCGCATGAGTGGCGATGAATGCATTGAGCGAACCCCGATGGCCGTTGCCGGCAAAAACGCCGCCGGGCAGATCGCGGTCGCGTAGGAAACTCACCGTGTGCGCCACGTCAATCGCGCCGCCATTTTGCTTTAGTAATTCCAGCAGCCGTTGCTCGCGTGAAACCGACGTGGCTTCGGCGATATAATTTGTGTTCAGCGCCAGGTCCTTCAGCCCGGCGGTTTCAAAATGATTGGGGCAGACGATTGTGTCGCTGACCGGCTCGCGCACGTTCGTCGTGCCGGGAGTTTTTTCCACCACGATAAACTTCCCATCAGCGCGGCTGCCGATGAGCCAGAGCGTCGAGACAAAAACTTTTGCTTCGCGGATGATGCGCACCGCCTCGTCGAGATTGTGCGCCTCCTGTAAAATCTTCCGCGCCACAAACGCGACCGGCGTGCCAATGTTACGCGGCAACTGCGTCGGCGCGCCGTTAATTGTGACCGAAACACCCGCGCGGTTCATGCCTGTGAGAACGCCAGCCATACCCGCCCAAGACAGTGAGATGAACGGAATTCCATTGTCCGGCTCAAACATTTCTACGACGCGGTTCGTGCTGAAAACTTCTGCCGCCTCCCAGTCAAAATTCCGTCCGGTGATGAGATGCGCGTTCACCGTGGCGTTGCTCCACGCGCCGAACGCCGTGCAGCCCATCTGTGCGATGAATGGATTATCAATCATCATGTAAGAGATGTCGTGAGCGGCGTGGTAGTTGAGCAGGCGGTTGTAAAAATTTCCCTCGGTCGGATTGATGTCCACGCAACCGAGCGTTGTGCCATAAAGTTCCCGTCGGTAATCTTCCGCCACAAAATCGCTCAAGTGCCGGTTGCGCCAGAAGATATAAGCCTTCAGGGTTTCTTTCACCCAACGGCGTGGCACATACATTTTAAGCATCGCTTGAAACTCTCGTTCCAGCGTCTGCATCTTGTCCTGCATCAGCACGCCGTCCGCGTAGCCCATTTCCAGCGGCGAACCTTTCAAGCACACGACCGGTAGACCTTCCCGGTCTTCGCGCCAGGATTGGCCAAGAAAAGTTTTCCCGTCACGCGTCTCTGGTTTGAGTTGAAGTATGGAAACATCCTTGGGCAACGGTGGCGGTTGGGCGATGCTGCTGCGGACGGCAAAATAAATCACCGGCGCGCCAACCGCCGCCAGCAGCGCAGCTGCGACGAAAATCCGCTTCAACCATTTTTTGACGCGCTTCACACCAGCAAC
Organism: uncultured Verrucomicrobia subdivision 3 bacterium; assembly: GCA_903847285.1. The sequence continues at coordinate 11,976 of CAINDH010000152.1, forward strand.
AAAAACGCCTCGCCTGCCGGCTGTCCGCCGCAGGTGAAATTCGCCCGCGCGGAAACCACGCCTTCGGTTTCGGTGAGGCTCAGATTTAACTTCAACGTTTCGCCCGGAATGATGGGGCGTTGAAATTTTGCCTTTGCGATTTCTTTCACCGCAAAATTTCGGGCGCGCGCCCAGCCCGCCGCGAGCCGGACGATTTCTAATTGGAAAATCCCCGGCAAAATCGGGCGCGTCGGAAAATGTCCGGCAAACACCGGATCATTGGCGCCGAAGTTGAATTCAAAACCGCTCGCGCCATCGGCTTGCGGGGTCGGGCCGCTTTTGCGCGCGGCATTGATAGAGTCTTGCATGGTCATGGCTTTGCCTTGGTTTCGTCGAACATTGAATCCGGCTGCGCGCCGGCTTTCGTTTCCACAATCCTTAAATCCAGCGAATAAAAACTGCGCTTCAGGAGCAGGTGGTTTGGCCCGAGCGATTGGACGAGATCTGTTCGGCCTGGGCCGTTGCCAAAAAGGATTTCCAAATCAGCTGCGACAAACTTTTTAATGCGGCGCGGGGTGAAAATTTTATTGGACTGCATGACATAGATTTTTCCATCCGGCTTGATGAGCACATCAGCAAAAACCATCCCGAAATTTTCCGTGATGAGCAGGCGCTTGAATCCGGTGCGGCTGGTCGCCAGATAGCCGTTGAACGTGTATTGCTTGCCAAGCGCCTTAAAAATGGCGCGATGCGTCTGGAACCCATCCGCCGGCGTCAGGCTATACACCGGCCGGGTATATTTCACGCTGGCGCATCCTGCACCCAGCAACAAAAGCAACGGCACTAGGAAAAAATTACGGCGCATGGTTCAAAGCCGCTTTCACTTCGGCGATGGGCAGCGGCTTGGTTTGATCAAACGTGCCGACGGGAAATTCCACGTTGTATTTTTCCGAGCGGAACGTGATGCGTGTGAAGTCACCGTTTGGCTCGTTCATCAGCACTTCACGAGTAGCCGAAAGGTCGGGCGAGAGATGAATTTCCATCGAAGCCATCACGCCACGGATGGTTTCGTTCTTAGGAACCATTTTCAAAACAGTCTCGCTGCCGGTCGTAGCAGTGATGGTAAAGTCGCCCAGCATGGATTGCATCTTGCCGTGGTTCATCGCGGACATCTGCTCCATCCCACGCTGGAGCGCCTGCGGAAAACCAAGTTTTAATTTTTCCCACTTACCGTCGTTAAACTCAAACTGCGCCACGTTTTTCTTTTCGCCGAGCATGATGGTTTGATACGGCGCAGTTGTTTCCCAGCGGATTTTATCCGGCTGCGCGATGAGCATCGTGCCCTCGGTCTTCAGCGGTTCGGAAAACAATTTCAGCATCCGCTCCTGCGTGAACTCCATATAAACGGACTTGGAGGTGGCGGCGCGTTCGCTGAAGGACTGCATGATTACCTGCACATCGGCAGGCGCAGCGACTTCGTTCGTCGCGGCGTTCGCAGCCAAGGTCAGCGCGGACAAAAAAATGGCGGCAAAAAATTTCATTTCAGCAATTCATCGAGTCGCACCACTTGATAACCCAGCCCACGCAACGTGTCCAACAAGGACTTCACCGTTACCAGCAATTTCTCGGCGGGGATGTTTCCATCGTGCAGCAAAATGATGGATCCCGGCCACAAATTGCGCCGGATGCGCGCGATGATCGCTTGCGGCTTGGCAGTGATGGTGTCAAAACTACGGATGTTCCAGCCAATGACTTTCAGTTTTAATTCATGCGCCACGCGAAACGTGTTCGGATTCGACAGGCCGACCGGTGGACGGAAAAAAATCGGCGGTGTTCCCGTGGCCTTTACTATCGCAGATTGAGCGCGGAGCAGTTCAACCTTCAATTTTTCATGTCCGTAAAAATTGGTGAAATTACTATGTGCGAACGAATGATTTTCCACCAGGTGTCCCTCGCGCAGAATTCTTGCCGTCAGTTCCGGGTTGTTTTCCACGTGCTTGCCGATGCAAAAAAATGCGGCGGGAATTTTTTCAGCGCGCAGCAAGTCTAGCAATTGCGGTGTAGAGCGCGGATCAGGGCCGTCATCAAATGTGAGCGCGACCTGTTTTTTTGACCAACTGCCCGAACAGATGAAGTTTCCGAACAGACGTAACTGTGGAATGGCTACGCCCAAACCTAATACGACAAAAAACGCAGCAAGCAGCGCCGCCATCAGAAACGTCTTATTCAGCGCAACCGCCGCCGAAAACGCGCCGAGAAAAAGCATGCAGATGATAAAAAAACGGTTCGGCTTCATGGCGCCACAACACACATCGCCTTCGCCCCGCGCAGCGAGAGGGTGTAGAGCAACACGCCGCAGTTTTTTTCGCGGGCTAGTTGCACGGCGATGGAAAAACCGAATGCCGACGCGGAATGAAATTCACCGCACAATTGCTTGTAAGTCTGATGCTCCAGATTTTTTCCGCTGCGCAGTGAAAGTTCGGCTGCCACGGATTCGTAAAGCGGGTCAAGCTGCGGATAGCCTTTTGCCCCGCTCAAAATCACGCCGATATTTTTTAGGTCTACGGCAGCGGCAATCCACCCGGCTTCGCACTTCGCATCAAACGGACGCCGGTAGCGACCCAATTTTACCGCCGACACACGAGCGAGCGGCGTGGAATTTTTCCCAGCATGTGTCAGGCTCGCCACCATCGCTCCTTCGCCGGGTTTCGTGGTGTCGTTCCACACGCCCCAGCGCTGGCCGATGTGCAAAATATATTTATCCACCTCGTCAACAGCGCCGACGAGCGCACAGTCGGCTTCATCAATCGCGAGTTGTGAAATACCCTGCCACAGCGAGCTCTCGAAGGTGATTTCACCCACGGTCGGTGCGCAATTCAACGCTCGGGCATTTTGGTCGATCGCCACTTGCCCGGCGGGCGCGTTGTGAACGGTGTTGGGGAAACGCGCGGGCATCGGCTCGCGTTCGTCTTTGGAAATCACATTCTCAATGAACGTCCCCGCATCTTCCAGGCAGCCGAGGCCGGTGCCGATGGCAATGGCGACCCGTTGCGACGCATCAGGAGCGTGCGCTTTGCGCGTGGCAATGAGCGCCATCTGCTGCACCCGGCTCAAGCGGCGGCGCTGGATGGGTGTGAGCGTCGTCACGTCGAGGAGGGTGTTGCAACTGTGAATGAGTCCATTGCCGGGCGGCAGCGGCGCAGAAATTTCTTTGGTCGCCACGATTCCCGGTCCGATGACTCCGAGACCACCCATAGCGATTTGAATTTTCTTCGGGGCACTCGTCTGCGGTTTTGCGTCCGCCGTGGAAAAAATTAAAACTCCGTTGTTACCGCCGAAGCCGAAGGAGTTGCTCATCACGTGGACCAACGGCGCGTTACGCAATTCCGTGACGGGTTCAAGGCCAATGGTCGGGTCGCACTTGGTGAAGCCGGGGTTCGGCGGCAGTTGCTGGCGGCGCAAGGCTTCGACACAAACGACTGCTTCCATCGCGCCGCTTGCGCCTAGCGCATGGCCAAAGACGCGTTTGGTGCTGGAGAACGGCGGCACGCGGTTGTGAAAAACCGTTTTTAACGCGATCGCCTCGGCGAGGTCATTGTCGCGCGTGCCGGTTCCGTGGGCATTGACGTAGCCGATGGCGCTGGGTTCTAAATTCGCGCGGCGCAATGCGGATTGCATCGCCGCCGCCGCGCCTGCGCCCTGCGGATGCGGGGCGGTGGCGTGATACGCATCGCAACTCATGCCCCAGCCGCTCAAGCGTGCAAGAATTGTGGCGCCGCGCCGCAACGCATTTTCTTCCGACTCTAAAATTAAAATCGCCGCGCCTTCGCCATGGCTCATGCCGGCGCGCGTCACATCGAACGGGCGACAGCCCAGCGCATCCACCAGCAACAGTGAGTGAAAGCCGCCCCAGGTCATGCGGGAGAGCGAGTCCGCACCGCCTGCGAGCATCACGTCGGCCTCGCCGGCCAGGATCATCTCTGCCGATTGTGCAATGGCGAGCGCGCTGGACGAACACGCCGTGGCAATTGCCAGGCTGGGCCCGAACAACCCGAAGGAATCTGCAATCAAATCCACCGTAGTCGAACATTCGTGAAAGCGCGTGGCGCGGGCGCGCACTTTGCCCTGCTTGATGAGCGTGGTGAGAAATTGTTCGCTGTCGTAGGAGCCGCCAACGGAAGTGCCAAGAATGATTCCTGCACGTTCACCGCCGTTTTGAAAATTAATTTTTGCATCCGCAATGGCGTCGCGCGCGGCGAGCCAGCCAAATTTGTCACCGCGCGAACTCCGCGTCGGCACGCCAAGCGCAAGGAGGTCGCGCTGGATTTCGCCAGAGATGATCTGACCGTAGCGTGGCGACTGAAAGAGCGTGAGCGGCTTCAGTCCGCTGGCTCCGCCCGCAACCGCGCCCCATACTTCCGTCGCGCCAAAACCAGCCCCCGAAACGATGCCGAGGCCGGTGATGACTGGAGTGCGCGCGGTCACAGATTATTGCGGACGTTTCGCCTCGATAAATTCCGCCAGCGTTTTCACGGAGCGGAACGCGGGGCGACCTTCTTCGATGTCTTTGATGACGATGCCATATTCTTTTTCGAGCAGCACGACGAGTTCGAGGGCGTCAATCGAGTCGAGGCCGAGGCCGGTGCCGAAGAGCGGTGCATCATCATCAATTTGTTCCGGCGTGATGTCCTGTAAACGGAGCGACTCGATGATTTTGGATTTTAATTCGGTGGTGGAGATTTGCATGGCGATTTAACCGCTGATTTTGATTGGGAAATTAACGCACAGAGCGCTTTGATGTCACGGTCAAAGTCCTGAAGCTCCATATAATCTTGGCCGCCTCCCAGGTCCGCTCGCTGGAGAAACAGGGCACACGCAGTTGCGATGGTTGGCCCGGAAATAATTTCCGCGCAACCGGCGGTGACAGCTTCGCAAAAAATGCAAACACACCCATCCACCTCACCACGCCGGATCAAATCCGCCGCTTCCGGCAGAAGATTTTTGCCGTCGCCGACGAAACACAAGTCCGGCCCGGTCAGCTTGAAGTGAATCGCAATCTCGCCGACCGCTGCGCTGGGCAACGTGTAGGCGAACAGCGTGGGACTTGGCCCGCCCACACCATGACGACCGGTCCAAAAATTGATGTCCGTGGACAACGAACCGACGCTCGCGGCAAAAACAATACCGACACGCCGGGGGGAGAATTCTGCAAAACTGAGTTTCAATTCCATCACTGCCAGCAGGGCAAGCTGACTTTGCAAATCCAGCCTGCCAAAGCGTTGACCCAGCCGCGCGCCGGACAGGGCGGCGTCCGTCACAACGCTGGTGGCGGCGATGGCGATTTTATTCATGGCTCAAAATTAACGCGCCGTTCATGCCACCGAAGCCGGTGTTGAGTTTTAAAACGTTTTTTAGCCGCACGTTGAAACGTGGTTCGCACAGAAGACTGGCCGGCGCACCATCAGCGGGTGACATTAGGCGCGGAGTGCCCGGCAGAAAATTATTTTCCATCGCCAGCACGCAACAAATGGTTTCAATCACGCCAGCCGCACCTAGGGTATGGCCTAACATTCCCTTCGCGCCGCTGACGGGCGGACAGGTGTCGCCAAAAACAGTTTTTAACGCGAGCGATTCCATCGCGTCGTTGTAAGGCGTGCCGGTCCCGTGGGCGTGGATGAAATCAATTTCCAGCGGTGAAAGTTTTGCGTTGGATAAGGCGGTGCGAATCGCCTGCGCCAGACCCGAGCCATCACGTGACGGGCCGGTGAGATGGTTGGCGTCGTTGCTGCCGCCAAAGCCGCAAATCCGGATTCGCGGCTGGTTGTCATGGGGCGCCAAAGTCTCGTCGGCTGCCCAATTTTCGGCCACTAAAACTATCGCGGCACCAGCTTCACCGGGACTCAAGCCGGCACGGGCGGCATCGAACGGGCGGCAGCCGAGCGGGTCGAGCGCTTTGAGCGCGGTGAATCCAGCCACAACAAATTCAGACAGACAATCCACGCCGACCACGAACATGGCATCGGCATCGCCACGTTGGATGACTTTCGCCGCCTGCGAAATCGCCACGAGGCCGGAGACGCATGCGATGGAAACGGTCTGCACCGGGCCGTGCGCGCCGAATTCCACCGCCAAATCTTTGGCGAGCAAATCCGCGCGCAGATGACGGCGCGCCATTTCAGAACACGGAAGGTTTTCGGAAATCAATTCGAGCGCCGCGATATTGGCTTTGGTGGTGGAGAGGATCAGGCCGGTGCGGGCGGCTGAAATGTTGGCGAGAATTTTTTCTGCCGAACTGCGCGCCTGTCGCAAGGCTTCAGCGGCTAGCATCCACGCGGGGTTTTCGGCTTTTTTAAACCCAGGATTTGACGGTATCCAGTCCCACCAAGTTTTTGGTGCCGCACCAACGATGTTGGACTGAAATCTCGCGGAGCTAAATTTTTCCGAGACACGCAGGCCGCTGGCGTTATTTCTCAACGCAGCCAACAGCGGTTCAAGACCGCTGCCTACGGCGGAAACGACACCGCTGCCGACGATAGACACCGGAACGCCAACCTCCGCAGGCTCACGCATACAACGAAAGATTTCCCGTGGCGCACAGCACGCCGTCGCAGGTAATGGTGCTAGCGATCATCACCATCGGGCCGAGGCGGCGCGTTTCGCGAACTTCAATGTGGATGGTTTTTCCAACGGGCGGGCGCACATGGATTTTGAAACCAGTCACGCCGACGAGCATGGCGTTGACGGCGACGCGGTGCCCTTCGCCGCCGGTCTGCTGGCGGCTGCCCAGGCCGGCGGCCACGGTCTGCGCGACACATTCGACGAGCGCGGTTTCGAGAACTTTACCGTCGGCGATGCAAAAATCATTTTCCAAAAAACACGCGGTGGTGTGAAATAATTTTTCCCCACCTTCGGTGTAACTGTTAATCCACCGCATTGGCGGGCGGTGCGGGATGAGGCTTTCGATGGTGGCGGACATAAAATTATTTTGTGAGCGACGGGCGCGCGGACAGTTCAGACGAGTGTTCCGAGTGGTGTGATGGGGTTGCGGCAGCTGCAGTAATTTTTTCCTCTTCCCAGAACGGGAAGAAATTATACCACTGCAGCGGGTCAAGCTGGAGGATGGATTCCATGTCGCGCGCGTATTTCGTGGCGCAACTTTTCAAGTAGGCGTCTCGCTCCTGATGTGATGGCAATTGAGGATGATAGGCCTCAAAACCGAAAAAACGGTAGCGGCCGCCCGGTTCGCGGTGGCTGAAAACGTGCATCACGGCCGAGCCAGCGATGGAGGCCATGACATACGCGCCGATGGGCAACGCGGCTGTGCCGCCAAAAAATGGCACGCGCACGGTGGGGCTACCGTAAGCGCGATCGCCAAGCATGGCCACGACTTCGCCGCGACGTAGCGCCGCGACGAGCGGGATGGCATCGGTCGGGCCCCCGGTGAGTGGGAGAAGTTTGAATTTTTTTTGCGGCGCGCTTTCCAGCAGGGCGCGGACTGCCGGCGTCTCCCGGTCAAAGCCGGTGATGGTGATGGGCACGTCCACGCGCATGAGCAATTGCCCGGCGGCCTCCCAGTTGCCGAGATGCGCGGTGAGCAACAGCACGCCGCGTCCACCGGCGACGGCAGCTCGCAGATTTTTATCGCCATCGAATTGGAAGACGTAATTTTTGGTCAGGCCGGCATGGATGGCGATGCGATCAATGATGGCGCGACCAAAGGAATAAAAATGGCGGAACACCAGCCAGCGGCGTTTCCACCACGGCTGCGGCCCGAAGGCGCGACGGTGAAAATTTATCGTGGCGGCGATATCTGGCGATGTAAACGAAAAATAGAACGCGGCCAGTGCCGCCAGCAAATAACCAGCGCGCGGACCCACCAAGCGGGTGGTGTTGACCAGCAGCCAGACACCAGGGCGACCACCGCGCAATTTGCCGGTGCCGGACCAGTGCTGATTGGTTTGGTCGGTTGGATTCACGCGTGGGCGGGACGGCTAAAATTTTTTTGCATCGCTAAAGCAAATGCTAGGGCGCGGCAAACGCGGTTGACAACAGAATTATTAGACCAGTCGGAGGCGCTGTCCGGCAGCCGGCGAGTTCGTGACCGTTGAAACAGGCCGTTGGATATCGGCGCTCTCGGATGATTGACAATTGAAACCGTTCACCGCAATTTGCCCGCGTAGAACAAATGTCAACCAAACTCCATCCATGAAAATCATCTCCAGACTATTCATCACCGCCGCGTTTATTTTTGCCACCGCTCTGCCGGTGCTGGCGGGCAAGCCCACCGAAGATTCACTCATCACCGACCTCGCCTCGGCGAAGCCAAAAACGGTCGTCTCTGCGTTGCAAGACCTAGAAAAAAATTATCCAAACAGCGCAGCTTCGTTGCCAAAGATCAAGGCGTTGCTCACGGACTCCCGCCCGGAAATTCGCGCCAAGGCTGCCCGCGTGCTGGGCGCGACTCATGCCGAGGTCAACTCGGAAGACTTGAACAATATCGCGGCGTTGCTCACAGCCACGGACAAAACGGAAGTCATGCAAGGACTCAAATCGCTGCGTGGCTTGAAGGCGCAAGGCGTCATCCCTAAAATTTTGCCGCTACTGACAAACGCCGACAGCAACATCAAGCGCGATGCGTGCCGCACGCTCGCCGTCATCGCAGACAAGAGCGTCGTGAAAGACATCGAGCCGCTGCTGCACGATGCCGATAAAGCGGTGGTCAAGGACGCAAGCGCCGCCATCTCGGCGTTGAATAATCGCTGAAAGTTTCAAGCAGTTTCAACCGCGCAGCCGGCTCATCCGGACGCGCGGTTTTTTATTACCCGGCGCAATTCACCTGAACCCAATCTTGAACTTTCGCCGCCGGTGCATAAAATGTGGTCTTTATGCATCAATTTCATTACGTCGGAAACAAACTCCAATGCGAAGGTGTCGGGCTGGATACGCTGGTTAAAAAATTTGGCACGCCGCTCTACGTCTATTCGCAGGCCACGCTGGCGGATCATTTTCAAAAGCTGGATCGCGCCATGCGTCCGGTAGATCATCTGGTCTGTTTCGCGGTGAAGGCTAATTCCAATCTCTCAGTGCTGCGCACGCTGGCGAATTGTGGCAGCGGCTTTGACATCGTGAGCACTGGTGAACTGCGGCGCGTCATCAAGGCGGGCGGAGACCCGCGCAAATGCGTTTTCGCCGGGGCGGCCAAGACGGAGGCGGAGATTGAATTCGCCCTGCGGCAGAATGTTTTTTGCTTCAACGCGGAGAGCGAGCCAGAATTGGTGCGCATCAACAAAGTCGCGGCGCGGCTGAAAAAAATCGCGCCCGTCGCCGTGCGCGTGAATCCAAACGTGGCCGCCAAGACGCACGCAAAAATCACCACCGGCACTTACGAAGACAAGTTTGGCATCGCGTTCGAGCAGATCGAAGGCGTGTATGACCGCGCGTCAAAATTGAAAAATCTCCGACTGCGCGGCGTGCAGATGCACATCGGCTCGCAGATCACTGAATCCACACCATTTGAGGTGGCGGTGAAAAAAATGTTGCCGCTAGTCACGAAATTGAAAGCGCGACACGGCATTGAATTTTTCAGCATCGGCGGCGGCTTGGGCATCGTCTACAAGCCAGCGCTGGAAAGCGGTTCGCCTGCATGGTGGCGGTCAGCGGCAGGGAAAAATATTCTCACGCCACAGAAATATGCGGATCGCTTGCTACCGTTGTTGCAACCGCTCGGTTTGAAAATCTTGATGGAGCCGGGCCGCTTCATCTGCGGCAACGCGGGCGTGCTGGTCACGCACGTCGAGTATGTGAAGCGCACGGGCCGGAAAAATTTCGTCATCGTGGACGCCGCCATGAACGACCTCATCCGCCCGGCCTTCTACGAGGCTTATCACCAGATTCTGCCGCTGGAGAAAAAAATTCGCCCGACGATGTCTTCCGACGTGGTTGGCGGTGTTTGCGAGTCCGGCGATTATTTCTGCAAGGATCGTCCGTTGCCGAAGTTCACTGCGGGCGAACATCTGGTGCTGATGAGCGCGGGCGCTTATGGCTTCGTGATGGCGAGCACTTATAACACACGTCCGTTGGCCGCAGAAGTTCTTGTGAGCGGGAAAAAATTCGCCGCCGTGCGCGAGCGCCAGAAAGTCGAAGAGACCTGGGCGGGCGAAAGCGTCGCGGCGTGGTTAAAATAATTAGCAGGTTCGCGCTTTGCAATTTTACAGCGCGCCGGTAGAGTCGTTACGTTGAACAACAAACATTCCATAGCGGCCTACTGGTCGGACGGCATGGATGAAGCCGGCCTCGCCGACTGGGCGCGGCGGCTGCGCGCGCGCCTGCTCGCACCGGAAGTTTCGCTCGGCCTCGTGTTCCTCTCACCCAAATTTTTTCCGCACGCGGAACAAGTTCTGGAAATTCTCCGCGTCCACGCCCGCATCCCGCTGCTGGCGGGCTGCTCCAGCTCCGGCCTAGTAGCGGGACAGGAAGAGATCGAATCCGCCGGCGGCCTCGTCCTCGCGCTCTACTCACTGCCGGGTGCAAAGTTGAAAGGCGTCCGCTTTACCCAAGAACAAATTGATCAGGCAGACAGCGACCATTTCTGGCCGGTGGAATTTGGCGTGGCAAAAGAAAACGTGAACGGCTGGCTCACGTTCATTGATCCCTTTCACCTCGACGCCGAGGCGTGGCTGCGCTCATGGAATAAAAATTATGCCGGTGTGCCGGTCTATGGCGGCCTGGCCAGCGGCAATTTTCCTGAGCCCGCCACGCAGGTTTATCTTGATGGCGAAGTGTTCGATGACGGTGGCGTGGCCATCGCCGTTGGTGGTGAAGTTGCACTTGTGGGCGTCGTCGCACAGGGCTGCACGCCCATCGGCGAGGCATGGACGCTCACGCGCGTGGAGCAAAATCTCATTCAGCACATCGCCAACCGCCCCGCCTACACCGTGCTGTCGGAAACCGTCAATCAATTACCCGCCGCCGAGCAGCAGAAGGCGCGCGGCAATCTTTTCATCGGCCTCGCGGTGAACGAATACTTGGAGGAATTTCATCGCGGTGATTTTCTCGTGCGCAATCTCATCGGCGGCGACCCGAGCTCCGGCGTGCTCGCCGTGGGTGCGTTGCCGCGAATGGGGCAAACGATTCAATTCCAGCGGCGCGATGCGGCGACCGCTTCCGAGGATTTGAAACAGCTACTGGCCACCGCGCAAAAGAATTTTGCCGGGACGGAAATTTACGGCGGCTGCCTCGTCTGCTGCACCGGGCGCGGCAAAAATCTTTTTGGCCGCCCCAGCCACGACGCGCAACTCGTGCAGGAACAGCTCGGCCCGCTCGGCCTCACCGGATTTTTTGCCAACGGCGAAATCGGCCCCATCGGCGAGAAGAATTTCCTCCATAGCCACACCGCCGCCCTCGCGCTGTTTGTGAAAAAGTAAAAATCAATTCGCTTTGCTTTTGCCCGCCGGACAGTCATCCTCACGAAAATTTGTGCCTGACGAAAATTCCAATTTAAAGTCCCCCGCGCCTGCGGGACGCCCGAGTGCCAACCGTCGCCGTGGTCGCCGCGGTGGCCGCGGTCGCGGTCGCGGCCCGCGTCCGCCGGGAGAAAAATCTACCGAAGAAGCTTCAAACGCGACGGAAAATGCGACCGAAGCTAACGAAACGGTGGAAGTTAACGACCAACCCGAGGCGGAAGAAACCGAAAACACCGGTGGCTTTCGCACGCCACACGCTGAAGCACCGGCTGATTTTGCTTCACACGCCGATGATTCAGGCGATGAGTCGACGGTCGAACCCGCGCCGGAAAATTCGGCTGAACCGACGACGCCTGTAGCCGAGCAGCGCCCCGCGCCCGTGCGCCCGCGTGAATTTCCGCAGCGCGAGCCGCGTGAACAACAACGCGAGCAACGTCCGCCGCCCCCACCGCCGCGCGTGCCGCCTGCGCAACGCCAATGGGTCAAGCCCGCTGATTTCCGCCCCGCTGAATCCACCGCAATTCACGAGGCCGTCGCGCACGCCACTTTCATCGCCAATGCGTTGAAACAACTGCACGATCAGATGGATGAAATTTTGGAACTCGTTGAAGTGGCTGAGCGCCAGAAGCTCGCCGACGAACGCGAGCTGGACGAACTTCGCCGCGCCCTCCGCCGCGTCCAGCCGCAGGGTCGCCCAGCACAGCCGCCGCAACAATTTCAACGCAACCAGCCCCGCCGCGATGAACCACGTCCGCCGCGCCCGGAAAACCGCGAGAACGTGCAACGTCACGAAGAACCGGCCCGCCCGCCGGAAGCCGAAGAGCCGCCCGCACCGCCGGCGGAGTGAACATTTTTCCGCGCCATGACCCTCGCGGAAAAACAAAGCCAGCTCACCGCCGAATTGTCCGCCTTGAAGAACGGACAAGACCGCCTCGCGTTCCTCGTTGAATGCGCTAAAAAAATTCCATCGCTCGCAGCGGAGTTGCGCGTGGACGCAAACCTGATTCCCGGCTGCCTCGCCAAGCTGTGGTTCGTTCCAGTATTTCGGGATGGCAACTGTTTCTTCGCCTGCGATTCCGATTCGCTCATCGTCAAAGCCATCGCGGGACTGCTCTGCGAATTCTACAGCGGCCAAGCGCCCGCCGAGATTCTCGCGCACGATCCAAAATTTCTCGCACCGCTCGGCATCACCCAGCACCTCACGCCCAATCGCCGCAACGCGCTGGGCAAGGTCTGGGAGCGTATCCAGCATTTCGCCGAGACCCATGTGAAATGAGGTTTTACGACGCGCACAATCATTTGCAGGATGATCGTTTCGCCGGTCGCCAAAGCGAACTGCTCGACGCGTGTGAAAAATCCGGCATCGCCCGCATGGTCGTGAACGGTGCGTGTGAATCCGACTGGCTGCAAGTCCTCGCGCTGGCACGGGAAAATAAAATGGTGCTGCCCAGCTTCGGTTATCATCCGTGGTATCTCGCCGAACGCACACCGGACTGGCAAAGGAATCTGAAAAAGTTTCTCGACGAGGTTCCCAGCGCCGTCGGTGAGATTGGTTTAGATCGCTGGAAGCCGGGCTTGCGTTATGAAGGGCAGGAGGAAGTTTTCCTCGCGCAGTTGCAAATCGCCGCTGAAAGAAATTTGCCCGTGAGCATCCACTGCTTGCAGGCGTGGGGACGCATGCACGAACTGCTCCAAACCAATCCGCGTCCGGCACGCGGCTGCGTGCTGCACAGCTATGGCGGTCCGGCGGAGATGATTCCCGCGTTCACCAAACTCGGCGCGTATTTCAGTTTCCCCGGTTACTTTTTGCAGGAACGTAAACTGAAGCAGCGTGAGACGTTCAAACAAGTTCCCGCTGACCGGTTGCTTATCGAGACCGACTCGCCCGACCAACATCTGCCGCCGGAGAAAATTCTGTATCCGCACGCCGCCGCCGATGGTTCGCCGCTGAATCATCCGGGCAATCTCCCCGCCGTTTATTCCGGGCTGGCGGAATTGCTCGGAGAAAAACTGGAACCACTGACCGCGCGCGTGGGAGAAAATTTCCGGCGAGTGTTTGGCGGAATCGGGTAGGGCGCGCAGTCCTCTGCGCACCGCCTATTTGCAAAGACGTGTCCAGCGGTCAGAGGACTGACTACCCTACCGTTCCACAATTTTCCGCACGGCAAATCCTGCCGCCGCGAAACCGAACGCGCCCGTCACAAACGTCGCTGAGCCGAGGCCGCCGTTGCAGTTCAGCCGCGCGCCGTCCTCGGCGGCTGAGCGCATTTCGCACACGGAGCCGTCGGCTTGCGGGAACACGGCGCGCTCCACCGAATACACGCAAGGCACGTCCATGGCCGATTGACCGGCGGGATAACCATGTTCCGTCCGCAACCGCCGACGCACTTCGGACAGTAACTTGTCGTGGCTGGCCTTGGATAGATCGCCGACGCGCACGGAAGTGAGTTCACGCCGCCCCCCCGCGCCGCCACAGGCGATGACAGGAATTTTTTCCTCACGACAACGCACCAGCAGTAAAACTTTGTTCGTGACGTCGTCAATGGCGTCGAGGATAAAATCAAATTTTGGCGCAAGTAATTCCTCGACGGTCTGTTCGTTGAAAAATTTCTGCTCCGTCGTCACGCGGCATTCAGGATTGATGGCGCGGATGCGTTCGGCCATCGCCTCGACTTTCGCACGGCCAACCGTTTCGGTAAGCGCGTGCAGCTGGCGGTTGATGTTCGTCACGCAGACTTCGTCCAAATCCACGAGCGTGAGCGCTCCGACGCCGGAACGGGCGAGCGCTTCCGCCGCCCAAGTCCCCACGCCCCCGATGCCGACGACGCCAACATGTGCCGCGCGCAATTTTACCAAGCCCGCCTGGCCATAAAGCCGCGCGATGCCGCCGAATCTGGTTTCAAAATTACTCATTCCGCGCATAAATTTTAACCGCGAAATACACGAAATACACGAACAGAAAAATGGATTTGTAGGCAACGAGGTGACGAGTCCGGGTTTATGGCAAACGAGTCCTCACGGCGTCGCCTTCAAAGTCTCTGGGCTGCGTGCCAACACACGCTGAATAGGCGAAATTTTCGATAATTCCGCGCCTTGTCTTTTTCTCACCGCGCGCGAAGATTGCCTCATGAAAACGAACGTCTTGCATCGCTACACCGGCGAGGTGGTTTATCTCTACGCGTTCGATGTGGCCTACGACACGGCGCGCAAACCGATCCGCGAATTGCTGGGCCAGCCCGTCGCGCAGTTTGCCGTGGACGCCTCCAAGCGCAGCCCGCGCCAGTTATTTTTTTACAAGCCGCAGATGATCCGCCTGCCGCCGATGGAACGCATCGGGCCGCGCGGCGCGGTGCGCGTGGAGCGCGTCATCAAGCTGCTGCCCGTCGGCGCGATCAGCATTTCCGTGCGCGTGCCGTTCACGGTGGATCACGTCGAGGAACTCGTCACATTTCATGATTTGCAATTCAGCAACGGCTCGCTGCACGATGAAATCCGCCAGCTCGCGCAGGAAGTTGTCGCCGAATTGCGCGGGCATCTCATCCGTCCGCATCCGCAACTCACCGAGGAAGAAGCCTACACGGTTTTTTGTCTCGCCGCGCCGGTGTTGAATTCAGACAACGCGCCGATGAATGCCGAGCAATGGTTTCACACGCACCGCCGGCAAGTCGCCGCGCTGCTCACGCAAGAAGAAGAACCGGAACGCCTCTCCAAACAGGAAGCCGAGGAATCCACTGCGCGCTACTTAAGCTATTATGAGGACGACATCGCCGTGGTGGACTGGGACGCCGCGCTGCTAGTGGACGCGCCGCAGGATTTTGACGAGACGCTCTACATCCTGGAACTCGCGAATCTCCAACTCGCCGAACTCGAAGCCTACGACCGTCTGCTCGACGAGGCGCTGCTGCGTTCCTATCGCGATCTTGGTGAACGCCCGCTGCGCTCGCGTTCCGACACGCTGCGCGAACTGCGCGAAATCCGCATTGACCTCGCGCGCTTCAATGACGAACTCTCGAACATCACCAAATTTTTCGGCGACTGGCACCTCGCGCGCATCTACGAAAAAATTTCGTCGCGCTTCCACCTCACCGAATGGCACCGCACCGTGGATGGAAAATTAAAAACGCTCGATGAGCTTTACGGAATTCTCAAACAAGACCAGAACCACCGCGTGATGCTCTGGCTGGAAATCGGCATCGTGCTGCTGTTCGTGATTGATCTGGTGATTCTGGTGATGGGGTTGAAGTAAATCAGGGTAACAATTCTCTCACCTTGGCCGCGGCGCTCGTCGGCAACTGGCACGCATTTCCAACGCAGACAAAAACGGTGGCTTCATTTTGCGCCGTCAACGTTTTGGCGAACGGTTCAACCGCGCCGGTGGTGCCGAGAACGATTTTGTTCGGCTGATAGACCGAGTGCGCGGCCCGGAGAAGGTTTTGAAATTCAGCCGCTTCATTTTTCCCGGAGATGACGACGCGGCGCGGTTCATCCAGCCAGAAATCCAGTGCGTGCAGCATGAACGCGAGCGCAGCCGGCTGTGATTGCAAACGCGCGGCGGCGAGTTGCAGCGTTCCTTCGGCTGCTTCGGTATATTTGTGGTCGCCGGTGATTTTGCCGAGCTTCAGCAACGCGAGTGTGGCAACGGAATTGCCGCTTGGCTCCGCGCCATCGTAATCGTCCTTCACGCGCAGGATCAAATCATTCGTGTCGGCGGGACTTTGCCAAAAACCGCCGTTCGCGGGGTCGTAAAATTTGACCAGCATCCCGTAGGCAAGTTCGCAGGCGAAATCCAGATACTTCGGCTCCAGCGTGGCTTCGTAAAGTTCGATCACGCCGGAAAGTTGAAATGCGTAAGCCTCAAGCAATTGAACAAAGTCGCGCTCGCCATCGCGCCAGCGGTGGAAAAGGGTTTTGGATTTCTCATCCCAAAGTTTTTCGCGGATAAATTGCAAATTCTTCTCCGCTGCCGCGCGATATCTTTCCCCACCCAAAACGGCGGACGCGCGGGCGAATGCGCCCAACATCAGGCCGTTCCACGAGGCAAGAATCTTATCGTCGAGATGCGGGCGAATGCGCGTGGCGCGGACAGCGAGCATTTTGGCTTTAGCGGAGGCGAGGAGGTTTTCATCTTGGTAGCAGCCGACGTGATTCGGCTCATTCTGCCCCGCAACCGCATGGAAAATTTGAGCGGACTCACGTCCGCTGCTACGAATCGGGTTGACGACGCTCAACACATTCAAGCCCGGCAATGGATCCGGATGGCTGTGATCCACGAAGTTGCCCTGCTTGGTGATGCCGAAATGATTTGTGGCGACGATGAATTCTTCCGGCGAGAGCAGCTTGGAAAGTTCGTCGTGCGTCCAGCAGTAGAATTTTCCTTCCTGACCTTCGCTGTCGGCATCTTCCGCTGAATAAAATCCGCCGTCAGGATGCGTCATGTCGCGCAAGACATAATCCAATATGTCGCGGACAACATCAGCGTGCCGTGCGTCGCCGGCAATGAGAAATGCGTCGAGGTAAAGCTGCGCCAGCTGTGCATTGTCGTAGAGCATCTTTTCGAAATGGGGCACCAGCCATTCGGCGTCCACGGCGTAGCGCGCAAAGCCGCCGCCGAGCTGGTCGTGAATGCCGCCCGCCGCCATCTTGTCGCAGGTGCGTAAAACCATCTGGGTAGCCGCGTCATCGCGAAAACGTTTCGCGGCGCGTAACACGAGCGAGGGGATGCTCGGCTGTGGAAATTTCGGGGCGCCACCGAAACCGGCGTTCGCCGGGTCGTAGGCTTCCTTGAAATTTTCCAATGCGTTTCGCAGAACGTTGGGCGTGAGCGGAGAATTTTCCTTCACGTCGCGCGCCGTGATAAGTTCGAGACGCGTGTGTAATTCGTCAGCGCTCCCGCTAATCTCTAGACGACGCTCGTGCCAAACCTGCGAGATTTGCTGGAGCAAACTCAAAAAGCTCGGACGACCGTGGCGGTTATCCGGCGGAAAATAGGTTCCGCCGAAAAATGGTTTTAGTTCCGGCGTTAGGAAAACATTCAACGGCCAGCCGCCGCTGCCGGTGGTGGACTGCACGAAGGTCATGTAAATCTTGTCCACGTCCGGGCGCTCCTCACGGTCTACCTTGATGCTGACGAAATGTTCGCGCAGATAATTCCCGACGCGTTCATCCTCAAAACTTTCGCGTTCCATGACGTGACACCAGTGGCAGGTTGAGTAACCGATGCTCAACAGAATGGGTTTATCTTCAGCGCGTGCCTTGGCGAAAGCCGCATCACCCCACGCGAACCAGTCCACGGGATTATGCGCGTGCTGGAGGAGATAGGGCGACTTTTCCTTGGCGAGCGAGTTGGTGTGCTTGTGCGTCACCCGGGAGGTTTAACAGGATTTCAGTCGATTAAAAACGGCAAAAATTGAAATCGTCTCATGGGTATTGCTCGGCTACGCTGGCGGCGTGTTGTGGAAAAAAACATGGCAGCCGGACGTGGTGCTGATGCTGGCAGGCGGCATCGTGCTGGCGTTTTTTTTCACCAGCCTCTTGGCAGAATTGCTGCGCCATTTTAGTGTGGCGGGGTTTGTGAAAACAAATGAACCAGGGAGCGTGCTATTTGCCACGCTCGGGTTCCACGGCGCAGCCATCGTGGCGGCGCTGGTGTTTCTGAAGCTGCACGCAGTAGGCTGGCGCGAGGTGCTGGGACTTGGTCAAACTCGATGGAAACTTCATCTGATCTTCGCCGCCGTTCTATTGGCGGCAGCAGTCCCGGTGATGGTTGATTTGAAATTCATTTCCGAAATGGCGCTGGAAAAATTGGGCTGGGCGACGAATGACCAACTCGCGGTGGAAATGTTTCTTGCCGTGAAATCCGGCTGGCTGCGTGTCTATCTCGCAATCTTTGCCGTGGTGATTGCGCCGGTGGCGGAGGAATTTATTTTTCGCGGGCTGTTGTTTTCTGCTGCCAAAAAAATGGGCTGGCCGAGGTTGGGCGGAGTCGTCGCCAGCCTGCTGTTCGCAGCCATCCACGTGAACGCGCCGACGTTTCTGCCGCTGTTTGTTTTTGCGCTAGCGCTGACTTGGATGTATGAAGGAACTGAAGGTCTGCTTGCGCCGATACTGGCGCACAGCCTGTTCAACGCGGCGAATCTGGGGCTATTGCTGCTCGCTGAAAAACTTGGGCTGCCACACTCATGAATGAATTTGAACTCATCGCGCGCCTGAGCAAATCGCTGCCGACAAATGAAACCGTTGTGGCTGGCGTGGGCGACGACTGCGCGGTGCTGGACTTGGGCGTGCCGGATAAACTGATTTTGTTCAAGACGGACGCGGTCGTGGAAGGAATCCACTTCACCAAGGAAACGCCGCCGGGAAAAATCGGGCGCAAAGCGTTGGCGCGTTGTTTAAGCGACATCGCCGCGATGGCCGGCACACCGACGGCGGCGCTGGTGACGATTGCGCTGCCGAAAGATTTTGACGCGGACTTCGTGGCGAAAATTTATGACGGGCTGAATGCGCTTGCGGAAAAATACGGCGTGGCGATTGTCGGCGGCGAGACGACGACGAATCCCGAACGCATTTTGATTTCTATTTCACTGCTCGGAACCGTGCCGCGCGGAAAACAAGTTTTGCGGAACGGCGCGAAGGTGGGCGATGCGATTTTTGTGACCGGCGAACTCGGCGGGTCGCTTGCGGGCCGGCATCTGGACTTTGAGCCACGCCTCGAGGAGGCGCGCTGGCTGGCGGAACATTTTCACCTGCACGCGTTAATGGATTTAAGCGATGGGTTGGGCGGCGATTTGCGGCACATCTTAAATGCCAGCAAAGTGGGCGCACAGATTTTGAAGTCGGCAGTTCCAGTCGCGCGCGCGGCGAAATTGCGGGCCAAGGAAAACTCCGCCGCCAAGCCGCCGTTCATCGCCGCGCTGACGGACGGCGAGGATTTTGAACTACTGTTCACGCTAGCGAGCAAGAGCGCCGTGAAACTGGTAGACGCCTGGAAGAAAAAGTTTCCTGAAGTGAAATTGAGCTGCATCGGAAAAATTGTGGCCGGCGAAGGTATTTCCATTCGCGACAAGATTGGCACGCATACTTTTAACGCCCATGGCTACGCTCATTTCTCATAGTCCGGCGGAAACGGAATTGCTCGGAGAAACATTCGGGCGCGCAGCGGCGCGAGGAACAGTCGTGGCGTTGAGCGGCGATCTGGGCGCGGGAAAGACGCAATTCGTGCGCGGCGTGGCGCGCGGGTTAGGCTGCGTGGGGCGGGTGCATTCGCCGACGTTCACGCTGGTAAATGAATACGGCGGCGGGCGGTTGAAATTGTTTCACCTGGATTTGTATCGGCTGGAAACGGCGGAACAGATTTTGAGCGCGGGCATCGAAGAATATTTGTCGCCGGATGGAGTGAGCGTGGTGGAATGGGCCGAGAGAATTTACGATTTGCGATTTGCGATTTGCGATTTGAAGCAGGTAAGGATTGAAATCATCAGCGAGACGGAACGCAAAATTATTTACGACGACTTTATATGATGATGCTTGCGCTTGAATTCTCTTCCGACCGGCGGAGCGTGGCGCTGGCGCGCGGCGGCATGGTGCTCGCCGAGGCGGCGCAGCAGACGGGGTCGCGCGCAACGGATGCTCTCGGGTTGATTGAAAAAGTTTTGGCTGACGCAAAAGTGTTGCGGCAGGACATTGACGTCATTGCGGTCGGGCTGGGCCCGGGCAGCTACACCGGAATTCGGGCGGCGATTGCGGTGGCGCAAGGCTGGCAGTTGGCACGCGGCGTGAAGCTGCTCGGCGTGAGCAGTGTGGCAGCGATGGCGGCACAAGCGCAGGCGGCGAACAGGTTTGGGCGCGTGAATCTGGCAGTGGATGCACAGCGCGGTGAATTTTATGTTGGAGTCTGGGAGCTTTCCGCCGATAGTCGGGTGGAGGTGTCGCCATTAAAAATTATCGCGGCGGCGGAAGTGGCGCAACGCAAGGCTGCTGGCGAAACCATTCTTGGCACTGATTGTTTGCCGACGGCGGCGGCGGTGGCGCGGTTGGCGGCAGAACGGGGTGATTTTGTAGCGGGCGGAGATTTGCAGCCGATATATTTGCGAGAGACGGCTTTTGTGAAGACGCCGCCGATGCGCGCAAGTTGAGCGGGAGGCGGACAGTTTTGCCAAAAATCGAGACGTAGGGCGGCATCGGACAAGGGGAAAGCCTGTGTTTTAGAGGCTTGGCATGGCAAATGGTGAATGATTTTCGGTTTTTTATTTCTGTCATGCGATTTGAGCTTGAACCAAGTGGCGCGGAATTGCCCCGTCGGCGATTTCCTACCGGGGCGTTTTCCCGCGTGCGACGCCGGGCGGCGTTCACGCTGGTGGAAGTCGTGATTGCATCGGCCATCATCGGCTTGGTGTTCGCGGGCATCATCAATTGCTACATCCAGTCCGGGCTGCGGGTGCAGTGGACGGGCTATTCACTGGCAGCTCAGTCACTGGCGAACACAGTATTGGAACAGGTGCGCTCAGCAAACTGGGATCCGGCACAGGCGACGCCGATAAACAACATGACGAATTTGAATTTATCGGGCGCGAGCTATGACGGCAGCACGCGGACTTACACGGGGTATTCAGTTTCAATTTTGGACGTGCCGTATTCGACGACTAATTTTACGATGGCCACGAATTTTGTGACGGTGCAATTGATCTATGTCGGCGGGGTGAAGAATGTGCAGATGCAATTCATCCGCGTGGATACGGTATGGCCGATGAGGATGCGTGGAAGCAAACTGTTCACCAACACCGTTTCAACGATGGTTGCGCCGGATGACCGGCAACTTTGAGCGATGAATATTATTTTCCAGCCCAGTGCCAGCTCAGCCACCGCGACCAAGCGGCGGGCGGGTTTTACGTTGGTGGAGGTGATGATTGCCGGGTCGGTGATGATGATGGTGGTGGCGGGGGTGTTGAGCGCGAATTTTCTTGGGCTGCGCCAGAGCAAGCTGATGGAGGCCAAGGCGGGGGCGAGTGACTCGTCGCGCCGCTATGTGAGCCAGTTACTTTCGGACATCAAGTCGGCCAAGGGCTACGACGTCGGCTCGATGTCGGGGACGAACTTCATCGCTATCACGAACGGAAATTTTCAAGGGCCGGCCATCCGGTTATTTGTCGCGGCCATCAGCACGAATCAGGTGATTGATTCCAGCCGCTACATCATTTACTGGTTCGATACCACGCTGGCGGCAAGCGGCAATGGAATGCTGAACCGAATCAACAGCACGAATGGCGTGAACAAGGTCATCCTCTCGAATCTGGTCAACACGCTTTATTTCACCAGCGAAAATTATCTCGGCGCTACACAGACAGTGCGGACCTACAAGGGAGTCATCCACACGATTCTTCAGTTCACTCAGTTCCAGTATCCGCTGACGGCGGTGGGCACGAACGGACTGTTTGATTATTACCGCATTGACTGCCGCGCCACGCCACATATCCCTGACGGAGTATGAAAATCAATTTGAATCAACGTCGCCGCGCGCGCGGCTTTGTCCTGCTGCTGGTGCTACTGCTGGCGGCGTTCAGCATTTTTATTTTGGCGGGCGTGATGAACCGCACCTCCACCGTCTCGCTGCTCAACAACCGTAACACCCAGTTGAGCGTGCTGGACAATGCCGCCGAGGCTGCCGTGGAAAAAGTGTTCGCGAAGATGGCGTGGGATTTTCAAGCTTACGGGCCGGGGCAAGTAACCAACAATCTGGCAGGCTACCGCTCCATGGCGCCGACAAATACGGACAACGCCTATTGGGGGAATTTTACCTTCACCGACCCTAGCACCGGCACAGCGGGGAAAGTCTATGTAAGTTATGTCACCAACTACACCGGCTCTTTGCCCACACAGATCACCAACCAGTTTGCTTATAATTCACCCATCTACCGTATCGTCGCCAATGCGACCACGGCCAACTCGCTGGTGCCGGGAGTCGTGGGCACGGCGATGGAAGATGTGTTACTGGCGCTCGTGCCCATCACCACCTACGCGATTTTTTACAACGGCCAGTTGGAGTTCTCCGCCTGCGCGCCGATGACCGTCAACGGCCGCGTGCACTCCAATACGAACATCTGCGTGGGCACAATTTCCAGTTCTTCGCTCACCTTCAACTCCTTGGTGACGGCGGTCGGTTCGCTTGGTGCGCCGCTGCTCGGTGGTTATACCTCTTGGACTCCGGCCACACCGTCCACTTGGAACACGACGTTCAACGCCGGCTACTCCACGAACAACCCCATCGTCAACATCGCCATCCAGATGACGAATACTCATTCCATCATCGACATTCCGGCGGCGGGTGAGGCGGTGATGTCTCAGCAGGGGCAGGTGCGTTTGTATAATCAGGCGCATGTCATCTTGGTAGTGACGAACTCGCCGTTGGGTGGAGGACCGATGGTGACGTTGACCCTCCAGACGCCTTACAACGGAGGCTTGCCCGGTGCGGATATGGCCAAAGCCACCCGTGTGCTGACGAATGTCACCGACATATATCTTGATACCAACACGGTGGCACCGCTGCCATTTCTCTCGCTAAGCCAGTCATTTACCGACCAGCGGCAGAGCACGGTAAGCCCCCAGTTTGTGACTGAGGTTGATGTGAACCAATACAACGACTGGCTGGTCACCAACTCCCTGCATTCAACCAGTCTCGTCGGCGGAAAATTTACGGGTGGCAACTTGCCCACCATTCTCTACGTTGCCGACCAGCGAAATGTCGGCAGCACTACACAGGCGGTCGTGCGCCTCGTCCGCGCCACCAAACTGCCTTACAACAACGGCCTCGGCTTCACCGTCGCCACGCAGAACCCGCTTTACGTCTGGGGTAATTACAACATCACCATCAACAGTAACACCTACGCGACCGCCGCCGGCTCAACTACCAATGGTAGCTCCGTGCCCGCCGCGCTGCTATCCGATGCCATCACCGTCCTTTCGCCCACCTGGTCGGATGCCGCCAGTTCCGGATCCTATAGCAGCCGCAACGCCTCCAGCATGACCTTGAACGCAGCCGTAGTGACCGGCAACGTGCCCACCACCGGCACCACCTCCACGACGTTCAGCGGCGGTGTGCATAACGTGATACGCTATCTGGAGAATTGGAGTGGCGACACTAATACGCTGAACACCTCCATCGTGGTGCTCTACAGCAGTAAAATCGCAACAACACAATTTCAGTTGCCAGGTGCCTACTACTCGCCGCCCACACGCAACTGGGGCTTTGACGAAACCTACTACAGCCCGAATAAGCAGCCGCCCGGGGTGCCGTGCGCGCTCGTGCCCATCCGCTTCAACTGGCAAAAACCCGCGCCGGGCAGCGTGAACTGATTTCCGCCGCGCCTGCACGCACCCGCTCCAAACTTTTAAAAATTTTCGCCTTTGCACCGCGCGCAGGGAACTTTATTTTCCGCGCGATGAATTACACGCCCATTCTCCAACTCGATCTCCCCGGCATCAAAAAAGTCCGCTCCGGCAAAGTCCGCGAAGTCTATGACCTCGGCGACAGCTTCCTGCTCGTCGCCAGCGACCGTATCTCAGCGTTCGACGTCATCATGCCCAACGGCATCCCGCGCAAAGGCGAAGTGCTCACGCAGATCTCGCACTTCTGGTTCGAGAAATTTTCCACGCTCGTGCCGAACCACCTGCTCGCCAAGGCGGATGACCCGCTGCCCGCGAATCTTCAGCCGTTTGCCGAGCCACTCGCGCGCCGCTCGATGATTGTGAAGAAAGCCAAGCC
>CAINDH010000153.1 GCA_903847285.1 uncultured Verrucomicrobia subdivision 3 bacterium
GAAACGATTGGCCCCTTTAGCTCCGGGTAGTTGGCCACGGCGGCGGCGAGCTTTTCCGGATCTTCACGAACATCAAACGCCGCAAGACAGAAGTCATGGGTGTCAACCATCCAGCGCCGCAGCCGATCCTGATATTTTTTTATGGTCTCCTGATATTCAGGCACATGGATGAGATTGTTCGTGGAGAAGGGGTCTTTCTTCAAATCATAGAACTCCTGCGGAACGCGATACCGGAACATATCTACGCGGGCTTTAATATCAGGATGAGTCGGCGCAGCTGCTTCCATGGCGGCAAAGGTCTCGCCTTCGTTGTTGTTCTTGTATTTGAATTTGCCGTCCGACCAGGCATTGAAGATATAGCCGTAGTGGTCGTCTTGCACGCACCGCATCGGGGTCGGCTTGCGGCCCATTTTGTAGTCAATCTGGGAAAAGACGACATCGCGTTCGCCTTGGTCTCCGCCCTTGACCAGCGGGACAAACGAACGTCCGTCGAGTCCTTGCGGAATCGGCAGGCCGGTGGCTTCCATGAATGTGGGGAAGAAATCCACTTCGGAGACAAAATGAGTCTTGTCCACGGAGCCGGGCTTGGTCACACCCGGCCAGCGGAAAAGCAGCGGCGTCTTGTTACTGGCAAGATAGGTGTTGGCCTTGGCAAAGGGAAAGGGTGATCCATTGTCGCTGAGGAAAATGACGAGGGTGCGGTCCGCCAATCCGGAGACCTCGAGCGCCTGAAGCACGCGGCCCACCGTGTCGTCCAAGCGGCGGATGGAGTCATAGTAGTGCGCATATTCAACGCGGACTGCCGGAAGATCGGTGACATAGCCCGGAATGATCATCTCACTCGGCTTAAAAATCCGTGACGGGACTTCTTCACCTTTCAGGTTGCGCCCGGAACCATAAAACGGGCGGTGCGGGTCGTGGGAGTTGACCATGAAATAGAAAGGCTTGTTTTCCTTCTTACAGCGCGCAAAAAACTCCTCGGCGTAATCGTGATACTTGGTGGGACTGCGACCTGAACCCAGTTCGGCATAATCGTGGGCGAAATCCCATTTGAACTGGGGATCGGGCGTCGAGTGGCCCACCTTGCCGAGGACGCCGGTAAGGAAGCCCGCCTTCTGGAAGGTTCCAAACACGGTTGTGATTTCATTGGGCATCTTGTTAAAGCCAAACAACCCGCTGTTTTGGCCGTAGCGACCGGTCGCGATGACGCTGCGACTTGGAGCGCAGATGGCACAGTTCACATAGCCGTGCTGAAAGCTGAGGCTCTGAGAAGCGAGTTTGTCAAGGTTGGGCGTGACGCCGGGCACCTTGCTACCAAGGAAGTCCAGAGCTTCAAAACCAAGGTCGTCAGCCGTAATCAGGAGAATGTTCAGCGGCGGTTCGGCGGCGCGGAGTGCAACTGGCGAGGCCAGCAGCAGGACGGTGATGAGGGCGATGGTGTTTTTCATAGTTGTGTAAACTGGCATTGGCGTTTCATCTTTCAATCTAGTTCGTGGTCAAGGTAGCTGAACCCGATAGAACCGACTGGCACTGCCGGCGGATATCGCAGTGGTGACGGAAAAGTTACCGGACGCGTCAAAATTTTTGGTGGCAATCCGCTGCCACTGCGCCAAAGGTAACGCCATATTCGTGGTCATCAAAACGTAATAGGTTCCATTGGCGGAACCGCTGGTTCCGCCGAACACCAGATTGGCCCCACTCTTTTGGATGCCCGTAATTACCGGGACGCTCGAAACGGTCACTTTGGAAAAGTATGTTTGACAAGGCACGCCAAATTGAGACGAAGAACTGGCCAAGCCGACATAGAAGTTGGTGGCCATAGTGATCGTCTTCACCGCCCCCACTCTGGTCCAGTTGGTTCCATCCGGGGAAACATATCCCGAGAAGCTGTTGGTTGAACGCACCACTCGCACCCAATACGGTAATTGTCCCGCCGTCAGCGAATTGCCATTGGCGGCGCCGGTAGTGGTGCGGAAATAAAATGCCGCCCCGTTCGTCGTGGGCCGGAACAGCATCGTGGCGTGCGTCGAACCGGGGTCGAGCGTTTCCCGGATCATGACCCCCGCCCGCGCGGAACTGGGCGCGTTCGTATCGCCAATGCCAGTTATCAAGGCCTGAATGATGCAATTCCCACTGACGGGCTGGTAGCAATACTGAATCGCATCATTGGTTCCCGAATTAATTGCCCCGCCGCCAGAGACCTGAAAAACGCCGTTGGAATAATATGAAAACCCGGCGGCATTACCATCCGGCACCCCGACGTCGCCATACGCCCAGGGAGCGGGCACGACGGAGTAAGGGTATTTCGCGAAAAATCCCGCCTGCGCCAGCCCTCTTTGAATAATCGGGCTGGTCTTCATCCGCTTCCAAGTCGAACCGGTCCGGTAATTTTCAATCGCCAGCAGCGTCCGGCCCAGATGAAGGCACGTATTCTTTGGGGAAAAATAGTTGGTGCCCCAGCCGTTGGTGTTGGCGACATAGCAGTC
>CAINDH010000154.1 GCA_903847285.1 uncultured Verrucomicrobia subdivision 3 bacterium
AATGGAGAATGATGAATGCAGAAGTAAATCAACTGTTGCCCCGGGCGCGTTTGGCGATGGTCACGAAAATTGCCACCGGTTGTTTTCGTGCGCGGCGCGGGGTCTTTTTCTTCATTCTGCATGCTTACCTCTACCTTCTTGGGAAGCCGCCGCCGCCGAAGGGATTCGCCGCGGGTGCGCCCGCTTGCGCGCCGGTGGTGATCATGCTGGTCACAACCTTGTCTCCCTCGCTCAGGCCTTCCAACACTTCCGTGCTGATGCCATCGGTGATGCCGGTTTTGATCTGCACCGGCGCCAGCGTTGGGTTGCCGCCGTCGGCATCTGTTTTCAGCAAATAAATCGTATGGACGTTTTGCCGCCCGCCACCATCACCGTGCCCACCACCACGCCGACCTTCGCCGCCGCGTCGTCCTTCGCCACGTGGACGATCGCCGCCGCCGGCTGCGACCACATTCGTGGCGGACGGGGTGTTGGTTTTGGCTGCGGTTGCAGAATCTGTTTTCGGCGGACGGAAACGCAACGCGCCGTTGGGGATTTTCAAACATCCGGACGTTGGGCGATGATGATGGAGACATTCGCCGTCATGCCGGGCTTCAATTTGGAATCCGGATTGTTCACCCCGATCACGCAATCATACGTCACGACGTTGTTGATGGTCGTGGGCGCGTTCCGCACCTGCGTCACCATGCCGCGAAAGGTCCGATACGGATAGGCATCCACCAGGAACGTCACGTCTTGTTTTTCTTCCACGCCGCCCACGTCGGCCTCGGCCCCATTGGAAGCGATCTGCATCTGCGTCAGGTCATTCGCGATCTGGAAGATGGTCGGCGTGTTGAAGCTGGACGCCACCGTCTGCCCCAATTCCACCGCGCGAGAGATCACCACGCCGTCCACCGGCGAAACGATCTTGCAATAGTTCAGATTCACCAACGCATTGCTGCGGGCCGCCTGCTTGATCTTCACCGTCGCCTCCGCCTGATGCAACGCCGCGCGCGCGATGTCATAATCCGAGCCGGAGATGAGCTTGTTCGTGTAAAGATCGCTGCTGCGCCGATACTGCACCTGTTGCAATTCCAAGTTCGCCTGCGCATTCGCGAGGTCGGCCGTCACTTGCTCCACCGTGGCTTGATACGTGGAGGGATCGATCTCCGCCAGCACCTGACCTTTCGTCACCGGCGAATTGAAATCCACATACAACTTGCTGATGCGCCCGGAAACCTGACTGCCCACCGTCACATTCACCACCGGGTTCAACGTGCCCGTGGCCGTGACCGTCTGGATGATCTCGCCGCGATCCGCCGCCGTGGATTGGTATTGCGGGCCATCACTCTTGCCGCGCTGGAAAAACCAGACCCCCGCCGCCAACGCCACCCCGGCGATCAACAAAATGACCACCCATCGCACCCAACCGCCGTTGTTTTTTGCCGCCATAAATTTGATTGCCGCCGGACTCGTCCCCTGTGAGACGCCAACGCGCCGGACAAGTTACGAAAAAATCCCCCCCTGTCCACGCCGTTTCGGTTTAAGACGGCTTCATGCGAAGCGGGCGATGGATACGAATAACCACCTAAATTGAATCTGGAAGAAGACGAAGACGGACGACTTTACGATCATCTGTCTTTTTGTGGCGTCATATGTCTGTGCTTCTGACGCCAAGCACGTGCGCCGAACAACGTGATGGCTGCCATCCCTGAAAAGATGGTAGCGGAAAACACCAATGTCTGAAATTCGGTGATGCGCTTCTGTCTATCAAGCTCCGCCCTTGTCTCCGGTGTCGGATTATCATGCCAGGCCTCAAAAGCGCGAACCTGATCGTGGCGCAAAATGCAACCGGAGCTGCCGACAAAATATGCAGCCAGAAACTCAACGACTAACAAAATGATGATGAGCTTTGTCATGGCGTGCGGATGCAGCCTAACGAAAAAAGCTGAGCCACCGCCGACGTGGATTTAATTCTTCATTCATCATGCTTCCTTCTGCCTTCATTTGGTTGTCTTTGGTGTATGGTTAGGCCGATCAATGTGATCTCTCTGAAATAATTGGGTCATAATCTCCGG
>CAINDH010000155.1 GCA_903847285.1 uncultured Verrucomicrobia subdivision 3 bacterium
AAATTTATGGTTTTCCTTGGAGGGTGTCCCGGCTGGGGGTGCGCGAAGCGCCCCGCAGCCGGACTCTGGCCAAGGCTCCTTGTAGAATTCCTATGCCCAGATGAGATTGCGATGCGCGACGACCAACAACAATTTTTGCGACTGCTCGGCCACTTGCCTGCCCGCCTGACGGCGGAGCAGACGGCATGGGTGTTGAACTGCCAGCCGCATGACATCCCGGCGCTGGTCACGGCCAAGCTGTTGAAACCGCTCGGCAATCCCCCGGCCAACGGGATCAAGTTCTATGCGACTGCCGATGTGTTGGAGTCCATGCAAGACCGCAACTGGCTGGTGCGGATGTCGGCCACGATTTACCAGCACTGGCACAAGAAAAACGCGGCTCAACGAAATCCCGCTGCGAACCAACAACCAGCGTTGGCGGTCATGGGATGAGTCCAGAGGCGATGCCTCTGGCGCGTGGGGTTTGGGGATGGCGCAAATCCCCAATGAACAAAAAAGCGGTTGAGTTGAAAACTCAACCGCCGATTTTTTTTAGGCCAATACCGCTTGCGGCGGTTCAGCGGCTTTCCGTTCGTAGTCTTCCAACGATGGCGCGATGATGACGGCTTTCTTGGCATAGGCGCGATGGATGGCCTTGCTGTTATGACCAAGGGCAGCTTGGGCAAACCGTTCCGGCATCCCAACTGTTTTGGCGCGTTCTGCCCATGCGTAACGGTAGCAATGGAGGGTTACGCCGGACACGCCTGCCTTGTGACAACGGCGGCGGAAACGGCTGGCGCGGTCGCTTTGTGAAAATCTGGAAAGGTTCGGGAACAAAACGCCGGTGGTCGGCAGATGGTTCAAGACCGTTTCCAGCTTCTTGCTGATGGTGAACTGCGCCAGCGAACCCGTCTTTTTGCGGAAGTAAGAAATCGTCCGCGTCGGCCAGTCAATGTCTTCGGCTTTGAAGTTCACCGCATCGCTTTGCGCTGCGCCCGTTTCCCATAGCAGTTCAAGGTAAAGCTTCCACTCCGCTTTCTTCTCCTTCGCCAAAAGGTTCTGGTGTTCGTCGAGCGTGATGCCCCGTCGGTCTTTGGCTTCGTATTTCGGCCAGAGATACGGGGCGACGATGGGAATGGCGATCCAGCCCAGATGCACGGCGAAGTTGTGCAAGCGTTTCAAAAACTCATTGATGGCGACTTTGTTCTGTTTGAACACCGCCAGAAAATCATCGGCGGTGGTTTCGAGCAGTTTCTTGTTTCGTAGTCCGTCAAAGGATGGGGACTTAAACGCGCTGATGTAACGCTCGCGGCTGGTGTCCTTGCCGCGGCTCTGCATCTGTTCCATGACGGTCTGCCAGGTGCGTTCCACATAGGCGGGGTCGCTGGCCGTCAGGTAGGCGCGGGCAAGGTGCAGGTTCAACACCGGCTGGCGCTGCGCCTCGTTGCGGGCGTTCAACAGGCTGCGGGCTTCGGCTTCGTCCTTGGTGCGCAAGCTGGTCTGTTTGCCGCTGGTGGTGTCTTGTAGATAGAACACTTCACCGCGTCGGAACAAGGTGTATTTCGTTTTCATAGGCATGGTTTGAATCATGCCTCAGAACCGTATCAACCCGTTAACGGGTCGTGGCGAGTCTCAGTAGATGCTGGCGAATCATGGCGAATCGGTTTAATCTTCGCGCAAATCTGACAGTTTTACTGACAGTGGCCGGCCACCGGCTCAAGAAACCCTGCAACAATAATGGTTTTGATGACTTGAACACAGATGGGCACAGATGCACACGGATAAAACCGATGCTGCTTCAAAATCCTTATTTATCCGTGTGCATCCGTGGTTGAGTTCAATTTAACTGCACGCGGTAGAACAGTGTTGCGCTTCCCGTGTTTGTATCTAGCCATGAATTCGTTGGTGGAGTTGCCGACATGTTGGTTTGCAGCGCGGAGAAATTTGGCAGTGCCGTCGTCCGCAATACGGAATAAATCCTGTTGCTCGCACTGCTCCAGTAAATCCGCCAACTCGCGCCTTCGCGGGAAATCCCTGTCAGCTTGAAAACGGAGTTCGCCTCGTTCGGTTCCGTTCCCGCCAGAAATTCCGCGTAGTTATTCTGCCCGTCCCCATCTGGGTCGTCGCTTTGGCCGCGCTGCGACGCGTTCGGGATGTGTGTGTTCGCCCAGATTTGATAGAGCGACAGCGTGGACTCGACCACCACCGGCAAATTGGTTCCCGTGAGCGCGAGCGAAGTTCCCGCCAGCGCATTTGTTTTGACGGTGAACGTCGCCGTTTCGTTGTCGGATGAAAGTGTTGCTGGCACAACGGTCGTCACGCGAAATGGCGCGGCGTTCGTATCGAGATTAGTAAGCGTGTAATTCAGATTCGTCCCGCTCCACACGACGTAGCGGCGTGTGCCGTCGCTCCAGTCGAACTGTGCCGCCCATTGGCCGTCGCCGCCACTGGTGTTGCTGTTGGTGGTATTGCCGAGCTGCAATATTTTGGCTGATTGAAAGCCTTCGATTTTTTCTACGAGGAGTTTGAAGCTGTGCCAGGATTTTTTCTTTTGCGCCGCCGGGAAGGCATTGACGGGCGTCAGAAGCCCTTGATAAGCGAAACCGCCGCTGGTCGATGAGTAAAGCGAGTGCCAATACCACACGCTCACGCCTTTGCCGAAAAGCAGGCACGAACGCCGCCACACGTCGGCAGCCTGCTGATCCTCGCTCGCATACGGCGGCGAGGCGGAAGTGTTCGTGCTGGCACTGGAACATTCAGTCACCCAGATGGGCATGTTGGTCAGGTTGAATTCCGCTAGCACGGCACGGTAGCCGTCAAAGTTCGTCGCGAGCACCCACCACGATTTGTAGTCGTGATAGTTCATGATGTCGAAGCCTGCCGCACCGCCGTTCGTCAGCACGGTGCGGAGCCACGCGTAGCTGTTGGTGAACGGCAGGCCGTAGCTGCCGAGACAGCCGGGCAATAGCACCTGCGCCTTTGGATCAGCGGCGCGAATCCAGTTGCGGTTGGTGATGAGATACGCGGCGAACAGGTTGGGTGCCAGGCTGCGCGGCGGCGTGTTGGTGCCGCTCACTTCGTTGGAAATTTCCCAGAGATGCGTGGCGTTGGTGTAATGCGAAACCACGGTGGTGACGTAGTTGGAGGCGAAAAAAAGTTCGTTACTGGTGAAGCTAAAGCCGCCGGCATTAGTCTGCCAGGGAACTTGCAGTCCGGGATTTCCCGGTGCGCCGGAATTCGGATCCTCGTAAAGCGTGCCGATGGGCATGACGCCGTTCGTGTTGAAAAAGATAAGGTCGGTGTTGAGATAAACGTAGGTGTTGGTCGAAGGGTGGGTGGTAAGCCAGTTGGCGTCGCCCGGATTGGAATGGCGCGTTCCTCGCAATCCCAGCGGAGTGATGTTGGTGAAGACCGCCGCGGCGGAGGCGACATTGGTCGCACCGATGAACGCAAAGTTTAGCCCGATTCGGAACGGCGGCTGGGTTTGCGCGAAGGAATTAAAAATACAGAGCCCGGCGGACAAGAGAATGACCACCCGCCAAAACCAAATTTTTTTCATTTTCTGATTCTTTTTTGCCCGAGTGTGAGTAACCCAATTGACGACCACATCCGGCTTCAGGTTACACCCCAAAGGTATCGGTAGTATGGCCGCCGGCTGAAAAAATCTTTGCGTCTTTGCGCCTTTGCGTGAGAATTAGCGCATGAGCGCAGTTGCTGATTTAAATTTACCCGACGCCACCGGCCATTTTGGGCCGTTCGGCGGACGTTATGTGCCCGAGACGTTGATGCACCCGTTGCAGGAGCTGGAAGAAGAATATTTCCGCGCGCAACACGACCCCGAATTTCAAAAGGAACTTTCCTACTACCTCACCGAATTCGTCGGGCGCCCCACGCCGCTGTATTTTGCCGAACGGCTGACCAAGGAACTTGGCGGCGCAAAGATTTATCTAAAGCGCGAGGACCTCAATCACACCGGCGCGCACAAGATCAACAACGCCATGGGCCAGATCCTGTTGGCCAAGCGTATGGGCAAGACGCGCATCATCGCCGAGACCGGCGCGGGACAACATGGTGTTGCGACCGCTACGGTCAGCGCGATGTTCGGGATGAAATGCATCATCTATATGGGCGCAGTCGATTGCGAACGCCAGATGCTCAACGTGTATCGCATGAAAATGCTCGGCGCGGAAGTCGTGCCGGTTCACGCGGGGCAAAAGACCTTGAAGGAAGCCGTCAACGAAGCCATGCGCGACTGGGTGACGAACATCCGAAGCACGCATTACATTCTCGGCACGGCTTACGGTGCGCATCCCTATCCCATGATGGTTCGCAATTTTCAGCGCGTTATGGGCGACGAAGCTCGCGCGCAGATTCTGGAAAAGGAAGGCCGCTTGCCCGACCTGCTGTGCGCGTGCGTCGGCGGCGGCTCGAATGCCATCGGTTTGTTCTATCCGTTCCTCGACGACAAATCCGTGCGCATGATCGGCGTGGAAGCCGGCGGTTACGGCATCATGCCCGAACAACACGCGGCGCGGTTTCACGGCGGCTCGCTCGGCGTGTTGCAGGGCACGCGCAGCTACATTTTGCAGGATGAAGTCGGGCAGATCCAATCCACCCACAGCGTCAGCGCCGGACTGGACTA
>CAINDH010000156.1 GCA_903847285.1 uncultured Verrucomicrobia subdivision 3 bacterium
CCGGTGAGAAAGTCACCGAAACCATCAAGCGCTATTGCCCGGCGAAAGTGGAATT
This sequence comes from uncultured Verrucomicrobia subdivision 3 bacterium, assembly GCA_903847285.1. The sequence continues at coordinate 56 of CAINDH010000156.1, forward strand.
CGACGTCGTCAGCAATCCTGAATTTCTCCGCGAAGGTTTCGCCGTCGGCGATCTGATGAAGCCCGACCGCGTCGTCATCGGCGTCGGCTCGCAGCGTCCCGTGGCCGCGATGAAGGACATCTACACGCCCTTCAACGCCCCCATCATCGTCACCGACATCAACTCCGCCGAGTTGATCAAGCACGCGGCTAATTCCTTTCTCGCGCTGAAGATTTCCTACATCAACGCCATCGCCACCATCTGCGAAGCCGCCGGGGCCAACGTGCAGGAAGTCGCCCACGGCATTGGTTTGGACGAACGCATTGGCCGCCGTTTCCTCAACGCCGGTATCGGTTTCGGCGGCAGTTGTTTCCCGAAAGACTTGAGCGCCTTCATCAAAATTTCCGAACAAGTTGGCTACGAATTCAAGTTGCTCAAAGAAGTCCAGCGCATCAACGCCGACCAGATGGAACGCTTTGTCAAAAAAATCACTGACACGCTCTGGGTGTTGAAGGATAAAAAAATCGGCGTGCTTGGGCTCGCGTTCAAGCAGAACACCGACGACGTGCGTTCTTCGCCCGCGATTGATTTGTGCCAGCGGTTGCTCAAAGACGGCGCGACTTTGCGCGTTCACGATCCGAAGGCGATGGCCAAGGCGAAGTCGCTGCTGCCGAACGTGACTTACGTTGACGACATGAACGACGTTGCCGAAGGATGCGACGCCCTCGTTGTAGCAACTGAGTGGGATGAATTTAAGCAGCTAGATTTAGCGCGTGCGAAAAACAGCATGACTGCACCGCTCTTTTTTGACGGGCGCAATCTCTTCGACCCCGCGGAAATGGAAAAGCTCGGTTGGACTTACAAGAGCGTAGGAAGATGACGAGTGGCGAGTAATCCGTGATGCGTGATGAAAAAAACTGGCGCTGTCGGTTCTGGTAACGCATCACCCGTCACGCATCACGTCATAGAAGTTTCTGCGGCGATAATCTTTCTCGATGGCAAACTGCTCATTACGCAGCGCCACGCCAAGTCGCATCTCGGCGGGCTGTGGGAATTCCCTGGCGGCAAACGTGAGCCGGGTGAAACCTTCGAGCAATGTCTAATCCGCGAGATTCACGAGGAGTTGGGCGTGGAGATTTCTGTTGGCGAATTATTTGAGGAAATCCGCCACGACTATCCGGAGAAATCCGTCCACCTGAAATTTTTCCTCTGCCGCTTGGTTGCAGGCAAACCGCAGCCGCTGGATTGCGCGGCAGTGAAGTGGATTCATCAATACGAACTCCAGACACATGAATTCCCTGAGGCTGACGCCCAACTGCTGGAGAAGTTAAAAAGGCTAGCCAGCAGCTTGAAATGGAACTGAGTCGCGCAAAAACTTTCGCGACAAAAAGTCGGCTTGCTGTGTTTCCTTTTCAACCGGGTCCATCCGTGTTTATCTGTGCTTGAAATAAAATGGTTGTCGAACGTCCCATAATCATCGCCACGCGCGGCAGCGCGCTGGCGCTCGCGCAGGCCAACCTCATCGCCGACCAATGCCGCGCGGCATTTCCCCGGTTACACTTCGAACTGAAAATCATGAAGACCACCGGGGACAAGTTGCAGACTGCTTCGATGTCGAGGCCGGGGGCGGCTTTGCCGAAAGGTCTCTTCACAAAGGAACTCGAGGTTGCGCTCGTCAACGGCCAGGCTGACCTAGCCGTGCACAGCCTGAAAGATTTGCCCACGGAGTTGCCGCCCGGCCTGATTCTCGCCGCCACGCCGAGGCGCGAAGACGTGCGAGATGTTTTGATCTACCGTTCCGCCGAGGCAATCGAAAATTCAATGGATCGGTCGTCGGGGCAAAGTGATTTGCGTGGTTACAAGCCGCATCTGAAGCTCAAAGATTTTCCGAAAGGTGCGACCATTGCCACGAGCAGCACGCGGCGGAAAATGTCATTGCTGCACGTGCGCCCAGATTTGAACATCGTGGAGATTCGTGGCAACGTGGCGACGCGTTTGCAGAAAGTCGCCGCGATTGGTGAATTGGACGCGACAGTGCTGGCGCTCGCTGGCTTGAATCGCTTGAGCTTTGAAGTCAAACCCGATGGCTCGCTCGTCGGCGACGCTGTGCCGGATGGAATGTTGGCGACGATTTTGGATTTGGATGTGATGTTGCCGTGCGTGGGGCAGGGGGCTATCGGCATCGAGATTCGTGCGAACGACGAGCGCATCGGCAAAATTGTCGAGCGACTGAATCATATAAACACCTTCCATGCAGTGACGGCGGAGCGTGCTTTTTTAAGCGGCATGGGCGGCGGTTGCCAAAGCCCTGTCGGCGCGCACGCGGAAATTATCGGTGACAAAATTTTGCTTAAAGCCATTTCCTTTCGCGATGAAGCCGTTAAGCATGGCGAAGGCAAACGCCCGATTGCCGAAGCGGTTACGCTAGGAGAACAGATTGCGACTGAATTAAAGTAAGCAGACGGGACGATTTTTCTTCACGGAAGTTTGACGGGAGTTACGCAGACTGCTAAAAATCTGTAAATGCTCTGCGCGCTTTCACTCCTATGACCAAAACCAAAAAATCAAAATTTTCCCGTATTCTTCTCAAGTTGAGCGGCGAGTCGCTCGGTGATGCCAATGGCATGGGCATTTCTCCTGAAGGTGTGCAGCACATGGCCGAGCAAATCCGTGAGGTGCGCGACCTCGGCGTGCAAGTCGTGGTCGTGGTGGGCGGCGGAAATATTTTTCGCGGCTTGAGCGGCAGCGAGCGTGGCATCGAACGCGCCACAGGCGATTACATGGGGATGCTTGCGACAATTATCAACTCGCTTGCGCTGCAGGACGCGCTGGAGAAACTTGGATGCCCCACGCGTGTGCAGAGCGCAATTGCGATGGCGCAGATTGCCGAATCGTTCATCCGTAGGCGCGCGGTGCGGCATCTGGAAAAAGGCCGCGTGGTGATCTTTGGTGGCGGCACGGGCAATCCGTATTTTTCTACTGACACAGCGGCGGCCTTGCGCGCTAATGAAATTGGCGCGGAAGTTATTTTGAAAGCCACGAAGGTGGACGGGATTTATGACAGTGATCCGAAGAAGAACCCCAAAGCGGTGCGCTTCGATAAAATCACTTACCTCGACGCGCTGCAACGGCAGCTCAAGGTCATGGACTCGACGGCGTTCTCGCTGTGCATGGACAACAAGATGCCGATTATCGTGTTTGATTTCTTCAAGGCGCATAATCTCAGGCGCGTAGTGCTGGGCGAAAAAATCGGGACGTTTGTTAGTTGAATCTGGTAGGACATCGCTGCCGTAGCGACGTCCTAATGTTTTTTAATTACCATGCCCGAACTTCCAGAAGTCGAAGTGCTCGCGCGGCATTTACGTCCGGTGCTATGCGGAAAAACGATTCAGGCGGTTCACGTTCGCCGTGCCAAAATTCTTCAGCCGACTTCCGAGCGCGAATTAAGACGCGTGCTCACCGGCGCAAAGTTTAAATCGCTAACACGTCGCGGCAAATACCTGCTGTTTGAATTTCATTCCACCACGCTCCGCAAATCTGTCACCGTTCTCGGGCATCTCGGCATGACTGGCAAAATGTTTGTTGCGGGTAAAAACGAGCCGTTGCCGAAACACGCGGCAGTAGTGTGGGAATTGAATCGCGGCAATTTCGTTTTCGAGGACACGCGCTACTTCGGGCGGATGACTCTCGATTTATCATCCGTCGAAAAACTTGGCCCGGAGCCGTGGGATAAAAATTTCACCCCGGAATTTTTTGCGCGCGAACTCAAACGCTCGCGTCAGCCGGTCAAGGTGAAGCTGTTAAATCAGTCATTCGTTGCGGGAGTCGGCAACATCTATGCAAGCGAAGCGCTGTTCCGCGCCGGAATTTCGCCAAGGCGCGCAGCGAACAAACTGACGCTGGTTCAGGTGAGGAAATTGCAAGGCACCATCCGTGAAGTGTTGGAACAGGCGATTGCTGGTGGCAGCACGGTGCAATTAAATTTTGGTGCGGGTAAAACAGATGGACTGTTTTATTTTGGCCGCGCGGCCGGTTCGACGAATTATTATGAGGAGAGATTGAAGGTCTATGACCGCGCCGGAAAACCATGCGTGCAATGTGGCGCGTCCATAAAACGCATCGTGCAGGCGGCACGCAGCACATTTTATTGTCCGCGCTGTCAGAAAAGTTGAGAAAACCGTTTGACGGCGAGCCTAATGGTTTGTAGATTGCGCCCCCGTTTAGTTCCAGAATAGCTCAATGGTAGAGCACG
>CAINDH010000157.1 GCA_903847285.1 uncultured Verrucomicrobia subdivision 3 bacterium
CTCATCAACGTGATGTTTTGGATGCTCTGGGGCGACTTCTGCCTGATGATCATGGAGCAGTTGCTGCCGAACGTTGTGCCGTTGCAGCTTCGCTGGGAAGGGGCGCGGGATTCTGTCGTGGGGCTTATCGCGAACAGTTTGCCGCACTTCATCGCCATCCTCGTCGGGCCGGTGGTTGGGATGCAAAGCGACCGTCATCGCAGTCCGCTCGGCCGCCGTCGACCGTTTCTGCTTTGGAGCGCCGTGCCGGTGGTGGTGAGCCTGTTGCTGTTGGGGGGAGCAAAACCCGCCGGAGAATTTTTGCACAACCTACTACAACCGATGTTTGGCGCGGGAATCACCACTGCGGGATGCACAATTGTTTGGCTGGCGATTGCCGCTGTCATCTTCGTGGTGTTCAACACCTACGTCATGCAGGTGTATCAATTTCTTTTCGCCGATGTCATTCCAACGGAGGTGATGGGGAAATTCATCGGCAGCTATCGCGCCATTGGTGCGCTCGGCAGCTTCGCCTTCAACCGCTGGATTCTCGGCTGGGTCGAGCATCACACGCTGCACGTCTACGCGCTCGCGGCGTTACTGTATGCGACGGCGTTCTGCTTGCTTGTCTGGCGCGTGAAGGAAGGTGCATATCCGCCGCCGCCTCCGAGGCAAAAGGGCGGTGCGTTCGGTTATCTGAAAACTTTTTTCACCGAATCGTTTCGCCACCGGTTCTATCTGAACATCTATCTAATACCGTTTTTCTTCTGGGCGTCGCTCGTGCCTTTTCAGACCTTCGTGATTTTCTTTGCGACCAAAGCCGGTCAGCCTGGCTATGCAGACACACTCGGTCTCACGCTCGACCAGTTTGGAAAAGTGAAGGCATGGACGTTCATCGTGCAGATACCGATCTTTTTCCTCGTCGGCCCGTTCGTGGATCGTTTTCATCCGTTGCGCGTCATCATGCTGGGTGCGCTGTTGACCGGCTTAAGCTTTCTCGGTTGCTTCTTTTTTATCCATTCTGAAAGCACTCTGCTGACGTTCTACATTTTCAACCAAGCCGCGAGCGCCATTTATCTCGGGGCGTATCTTGCACTTTATCCACGCCTGCTGCCGCGCGAAAAATACGGTCAGTTCTTCAGTGCGAACCAGATTTTCGGACTCATCGGAGCGGTTCTCGCGCCGGTTTTGTGCGGCTGGTTTCTCGAGACCACGCGGGACTACCGCTACATCTTCGCTTGGTGCGGCGTGAGTGTGCTTCTCGCATTTGCCTCGTCGGTGATGCTTTTTCGCCACTGGAAAAAATTGGGTGGCGATTTGAATTATACGCCACCCGGCCAGTCGCAAGCCCCAGCGCTGGAAACTGCCATTTGATTTTGAGTATGAAAAACAATCAGCAAGCAACTGATGAATTTGCCGAGATCGCGACGATGAGTCCCGTGCCGTTGCGCCCCGGTCTTGCGCAACCCGCCCGCGCCGCTGCTCCTTCCACGATTTTGCCGCTGCAAAACGGCCAGCCTTCATCGCCGCTTCCGTTGAGCAAAAAGATTCTGACTGCGGAACAACTGACCACCGCACTTTCGGAAATGCGCGAACGCATTAAGCCGTTCCTCGCGAATCATGCGCCCGCTTTGCCTGCGACGCGCGGTCGTTTGGAGTTGGATACGTTTCAGTGGCGCATCGAGCAGCCTGCTGACCGCAATACGTTTTACGACGCGCTCGCCGGTCTCGGTGAATGGGAGACCGTCACTATCCCGCACTATGGTCCGCCGCTCGGTAAGGCTGCGACGCTGTATCGCACCACTTTTGATTTGCCCGCCGATTTGATTTCGCGCGAATGCATTGCGCTGCGTTTCGCTGGCGTGGATTACAAGTGTCAGGTTTATCTCAACGACGTATGCGTCGGCCAGCACGAGGGATTCTTCGACGAGTTCGAATTCAACTGCACCGGCATCGCGCGCGCGAAGGGAAATGTTTTGCTCGTCCGTGTCGAGAATGATTTCACGATGCTTGGCAGTCACGAGAATGGCGCTGCGGTGAATGGTGATAAGATTTACGCTGCCACCGGCCTCGGCTACGACGACCCGATCCTCGGCTGGCATCATTGTCCGGCGGGCATGGGCATTTATAATCGCGTCACCGTCGAAGGTCGCGCTAACGTGCAGGTTGGTGATCTCTGGGTGCGCCCGCTCGTCGAGCAGCAAGCCGTGGAAGTCCGCATCGAGGTGGAAAACCAGGGAATAAATCCCAGCGAAGAAATCAACGTGCTTGTCTCGATTTTCGGCCAGAATTTTCCCGCAACCGTGCATCTCGACAAACCACATCGCGCCGTTGGTAAAACTGTGCGCGGCTTTGGCGATCTCGACGGCGACCACGCGGAGGAAATTCCCGCACGTATGGGGCTGGGACGTAATTACATCACAGTCCAACTTCCTTTGCCGAATCCGAACATCTGGGATCTCGAAACGCCGTGGCTCTATCAGGCGCAAGTGAAGTTGCTCGATACCAAAGGGAATTTGCTCGACGTCGCGAAGCAGCAGTTTGGCATGAGGACATTCACGCAAGACGAGAACTCCACGCCGAAGGGAAAATTTTTCCTGAACGGACGCGAGATTCGTTTGCGCGGCGCGAACACGATGGGCCATCTCGAACGTTGCGTGATGAAAGGCGATTCCGATCAACTCCGCGACGACATCTTGCTCGCGAAGTTGACGAACATGAATTTCCTCCGCCTCACGCAGCGCCCGGTGCACAAGGAAGTTTACGAATGGTGCGACCGTCTCGGTCTAATGTTGCAGACCGATATGCCGATGTTCGCCACGGTGCGGCGCAATCAAATGTTGGAGATTGTTCGCCAATCAAGCCTGATGGAACGTCATGTCCGCGCGCATCCGTCTAACATTCTCGTCTCGTTCATCAACGAGCCACGCCCGGCCGCCGCGAGTCAACCGCATCGCTTTTTGTTGCGCGACGAGATCGAGCGCATGTTCCGCATGAGCATCGAAGCCGTGCAGCAGGAAAATCCCGACCGCGTCTGCAAGTGCGTGGATGGCGACTACGATCCGCCGGCGACCATCGGTATGCCGGACAATCACTGCTATTGCGGCTGGTATATCGGCCACGGCGTTGACCTCGGCGCGCTGCATCATGGCGAATGGATGCCGGTGAAACCCGGCTGGCATTACGGCTGCGGCGAGTTCGGTGCGGAAGGACTCGATTCCTACGGCGTGATGCAAAAATATTATCCCGCCGATTGGAAACCCGCTTCGCCTGACGCGCCGTGGACGCCGAAAGTGATTTCCAAATCGCAGAGCTGGAATTTTCATTATCTCTGGTATGAAACGCCGCGCACTGCGC
>CAINDH010000158.1 GCA_903847285.1 uncultured Verrucomicrobia subdivision 3 bacterium
AACACTTATTTCAACTTTAGAAGAGACGGAGAAGAACGGTCACGAATTGGGAACACTCCACCTCAAAGTAGCGTGTCTGCCAATTCCACCATATGCGCAACCGGTGCATAATAAACCAAGCAGCGGCACGGCGCGCAAGTTGAATCTCCTCCGGCACCAATTCTTCAGTTGAAAAGCTTCTGCCAGCCGTGCATCGGCAAGGGCTGCGGCTGGCTGAATTTATCGCTGTGCATCCAGCCGAGATCAATTTGCATCAAGACCCCGACGCTCCCAGCTCCCCGACCGTGCGCACGGATGGCGTCAATGCCGTAGGCGTAATTGACCATCCACTTGATCCGCTGCGAAGGCGTGTGATACAAAATACCTCCCCCCACGCCCGTCAGCGAATTGCCAGGTTGCCCTTGGCCAGGCAGGTAATCCACCACCGCAGTGGATGCGTTCACGTCTAGGTTCCATAACTTCGCTGAATCTAACGGTAGCAGGTAGTTGGCGTTGAATAAAACAAACTGGCGGGCGCTGAATTCCTGAAAATAATAGCCCGGCAGCGATAACGGAAATTCTGACACGAGGGGCAGAAATCCACCTAACCGGTAAGCGCTGAATTGGTCGGCGTTCACGCTCGTCCCGCAGGTCAGGCGAACATAAAAACTTTGCTGACTCTCGGAAAGCGTGTAGGCCAGCGCAGCTTCCGTCCAAAACAATTACGACTGCGATTGCAGCTCATCCGCGCGGTTGATGCCATATGTTCCGGCATCGGTGCGGAAACTGCCCTGATACCACGCGGATAATTCCATCGCCAGAGGCGGAAAAAGCGTTGGCTCCACGCCGCCCCAGCGCAAGCCAGTGCGCACGGCGAATGTGGCGTGGTCATTCGGCAGTTGAAAATCGCCCGCCGTGTCGCTGTTGCGATCATACATCGAATAATGCGCTGAGCCGCGCAGGACGTAGTTCAGGGGAATCAGTTCACCCGGATTGAATAGGTGATAAAGGCTGGCAGAAACTTCAGCACCATTGCCAGTGAAGGATTCGCTCGGGTAAAACGTGCCGCCGCGGATCTCGTTATAGCCGTCCGCAAACCCGCCGCCTGCCAAACCAAGACCAAAGCCCGTGCTAGGACCAATCGCATTGACGAAACCGAGTTCGGAATCCACATAAACCGGCGCGACCGCCAAGCGCAAAGTCATGTTCGTCCGCGAAAAATCTGGTTGGTTATGATAGTAGAACGCATAGCCCGCCAATGGCACATGCCCTTGAAATGCTTGGTTGTATCCGAACTGGACCAAATCGCGCCGGGCCGGATCAATTTGCGCAACCGCAAGCAGAGGAACAAACAGCCACACCCACAGCAGCCGTTGTGTCATTGTTCGCACGCTGCATTTCGTAACTTAAAGAAGCACGCGCAGCAAGCCGCGAATCATACTCTGGCTGGACACACACAAAAAATTCCGGCTTACTATCGCGAATTTAATTTCGCCCGATGTCATTAATCAACGCTGAAAAACTCTCCCGCGCCAAGTCGCTCGGATTTTCCGACCGGCAGATCGCCCATCTCACTGGCACGACCGAAGACGCCATCCGCGCCGAACGCAAACGCATCGGCCTCGTTCCGAGCTATCGTCTCGTGGACACCTGCGCCGCCGAGTTCGAAGCTTACACGCCTTACTACTACTCGACCTATGATCGCGGCGATGACGAAGTGAAAGGCAACACCGCGAAGAAAGTGATGATTCTCGGCGGTGGACCGAATCGTATTGGTCAGGGGATTGAATTTGATTACTGCTGCGTTCACGCCGCGTTCGCGCTGAAGGAAGATGGTTATGAAACCATCATGGTGAACTCAAATCCCGAAACCGTTTCCACCGATTACGACACCAGCGACAAACTTTTCTTCGAACCGCTCACGCTCGAAGATGTGCTGCACATCTACGAACGCGAAAAATGCTGGGGAGCCATAGCACAGTTCGGCGGACAAACGCCGCTGAACCTTGCGCTTGGCTTGCAAAAAAACGGCGTGAACATCATCGGCACGTCGCCGCAGAGCATTGAGATCGCGGAAGACCGCAAGTTGTTCGCCGCGATGCTGAACAAGCTGAACATCCCGCAACCGCCGAACGGCCTCGCGACGAACGGCGAAGAAGCACTCGTCATCGCGAAGCGTTTGACTTATCCCGTGCTGGTGCGTCCGAGCTTCGTGCTCGGTGGTCGCGCGATGCAGATCGTTTATTCCGACGCCGAGCTGACGCACTACATGAAGTTCGCGGTCGAAGTTTCCTCCGACCGTCCGGTGCTCGTGGATAAATTTCTCGAAGACGCCACCGAAGTGGACGTGGATTGCATCGCGGACGTCGGTTTGCCGAACGGCGGCACGATCGTCATCGGCGGCATGCTCGAGCACATTGAGTTCGCCGGCGTGCATTCCGGTGACGCCGCCATGGTGCTCCCGCCGCACACGCTTTCACAAAAAGTCATCGGCATCATCCGCGACTACACGCACGCGATGGCACGTGAATTGAAAGTCGTCGGCTTGATGAACGTGCAATACGCCGTGAAAGGCGACACCGTTTACGTCCTCGAAGTGAATCCGCGCGCCTCGCGCACCGTGCCGTTCACGAGCAAAGCCATCG
>CAINDH010000159.1 GCA_903847285.1 uncultured Verrucomicrobia subdivision 3 bacterium
CCTGTGACCGACGGAGAGCCGTCTGCACATGCTGGGCAAATTCATCTGGAATAGGAACGGGCGCGGCGGAAGGCGGCGACTGCGTTCGGGAATCACTTTCAATCAACACGCGCACACTTTGGGGATTGGAAGAAAATCTGTAAAGAATTTTGCTTTCCCCTCATAGGAGAAATTTGGGTGGCTGCGTTCTCTCTCAGCCCTTCAACTTCCGATGCACCGCCATGAAACGTTCCACGCGTTTGGTATCCACGGTGTTCGCCCAGTTGCCACCCTGCTTGAATTCCGAGCCGATGATGAAGCCGTCCGCTGCCGGGAAAAATGATTCCGGATTCGCCGCCATCACGCCGGAGCCGAGATAAACCGGCAGGCGCGTTTTCTTTTTTACCGCGAGCACGTCGGCAGCCTGCGGCGCATCGCCGGTCACGAGGCCCGTCACGATCACCGCATCGCCGCGCATGAATTCCACCGCGTGCGCCGTCTCGCCGATGTCCACGTCCGCCGTGATCGCGTGCGAGCTGTGTTTCTTCTTCACATCCGTCCAGACCTGCACGCGGTCCGCACCGAGGTTGCGACGGAACCGCAGCAACTCCGCCGCCGACGACTGGATAAAACCTTCATCCGCCACATGCGCGAACGCAAAACCCTCGGCACGGATGAAATCCAAACCCGCCGCGTGCGCCACGGCCATCGCTTCGAGATTCGCGCCGGCGAGAATCTGCACGCCGCACGCGAGCTTCGCCGTTGCCTTCACCGCGCGACCGATGATCGCCATCGCCGCGACGATTTCCGGCCCGACCTGACCGCGCAGATACGGCGTATCGTGCATGTTCTCGATCATCAACCCGTGAACGCCCGCGTCGCGCAGCAACGTTGCCTCGCGCACGGCGAGCTTCTCCACGTCCGCCAGCGACCGTTCGCACGCCGGCGTGCCCGGCAACGCGCCGAGATGAATCATGCCGATGACCGGCTTGCGTGAAGAGAAAAGATTTTTAGTCGCCATGGGAAAAAGTTTAGCGGGCAATATCTGAAAGCCAAGTGCGCCAACGCTGGCCCGCTGCCTGTCGCCCATCGAAGTTCAACCACTCTTCATTAATCCGACTTTCCCCCGCGTCATCCACCTCGCCGGTTTTCCTCGAACATTTCAACAGGCATCAAGTGGTCAAGTCGCCAAATCATTTGAATGGGACGTTCACTTTGGAAACTCACGAGTTTTGCGGGGCCAAGAAATGTAAACGGAGACGTAGTCCCATCCACTTTCTTGCGAGAGCGAACGAAGAACAGCATTGTGTATCCGCGCTCTTCGTGATGAATAAGGTTCTGCCCTCCGTCGCTCGCTTGGCTCGTCTTCCCCTGAGTTTCCCAGTGCAGCAATTCGCGACTGATAGGGTAGTCCTGATACATAGTGCTCGGTGAAAACTCCTTCTCGGTTTTCTGGAATGTTACCAGCGAGACGAAGGTTTTGATTTGCGGGAAATGAAGCCGTCCAACACCGGCGGCACCTGCCGACTCGAAAGTCGCCCCACCGAGCGCAGCTTTTATTTCGTCGCTGCCGTATGTGGCGTGAAGTTCCAGTGAGCATGGGAATGGCAAGTCCAACTTTGCACTTCCGACCCGCGACTCCTCATCAGCCCAAGCCAATACTTCTTCAAGATCACGCAGTAGAGTCGGATTCTGAGCCGCTCGCCGAAAAGATTCTTCAATACTCGCCATTCCTAGATTGCCGCCGGGTTTTCCCCAGATGCGGTAGTGTGTTACGAGAGCTGATTCTCCAGCTTCAGCAAGCGCTGTTGCCGAGTCTCCAGCCCTCAAGTGTGTGACGACTTTCCGAAGCCGAACAATTTCCCTTGGCCCGCTCGTTTGCGCCGCGCTGATGAGCGAGTCCTGCATTTGGCTGATATCTGGTCGGTGGGCGTCTCCGCGAGACGTGCACTCGCTTTCCATTGCGTCCACGTGTTGCGTGAAAGCAAGGCTTCAGGCTCGTAGTCGTGGAAGCGGACGAAGTTGCCAAACGTCAACGCCTGTCCCGCCTCATGCTCGAAGGATTCGAGTCGGTCAGGCACTTGGTCGGCAAGATTGCGCAAGTTTTCGCGGATGTTCGCCAGCACATGCTCGCGTGCCACCCTGTCGAGTTGGATGCTACAACCAGCCGGGAGATGAGGAAAATCCATCTCCACTTCCCGCTGAATATTAAAGCGGCGCTTCGACAGCAGGGCTTTCAGCTTGCGGTCAATGCGATAGCGGCGGTGCGACTGTCCGACGAAGTCTAGCACGGTCAGGCAATCTTTCTCTGGCGCGTGACGCAATCCGCGACCGAGTTGCTGGAGGAACACCGTTAGACTTTGCGTGGGCCGCAGAAACAAAACCGTGTTCACATCAGGTATGTCGAGTCCCTCACTCAGCACATCCACGGTGAATAGGAATCGGATTTTTCCAGCCCGGAAATCGTTGAGCATGGCTGCTCGCTTTTCAGTAACGGTCTCGCCCACGAGCACGGCGGAAGCGATTCCACGCTCGTTGAACTTCTCCGCCATGAACTCGGCGTGCCGAATAGACACACAAAACCCAATGCCACGGACGCGCTCCAAGTCAGGCTCGAAGCGGAGCAATGAACTCACCACAACATCCAACCGTTGAAGCGCTAAAGCATGGGCTCCCGTGTAAACTTTCTCCAACTCTGCTATGTCGTATTTTCCGCCGCTCCAAAAATTGTCAGTCACCAGCGACACAGGGTCAGCAACACCAAAGTAATGAAACGGGCAAAGCAGCTTTTCTTCGAGCGCTTCGGGCAATCGGATTTCAGCAGCGAAACGGTTGCCGAAATCCGCAGCCACGCTGGCGCCGTCCATGCGCTCTGGCGTTGCCGTAAGTCCTAATAGGATTCGCGGACTGAAACGCTCGAATATCGCCCGATAGCTAGCCGCGGGGCCGTGATGCACCTCATCCACAATGATGAAGTCATAGAACTCTTCGCCGACATGCTCCCATAAACGGCGCGACCCAAGTATATCCACGGAACAGAAAAGATGGTCGAAGCGCGCGGCGATGTGAGGACCAACTAGAAGCTCACCGAAATCTGGTATGCGGAGCACGGCTCGAAAAGTGCCGATGGCTTGTTCAAGAATTTCCTTCCGATGAGCAACGAATAAGAAGCGGGCTTGCCTCTGCTTATTTTCGAAGAATCGCTTGAAATCAAATGCTGCCACGACCGTCTTTCCCGTTCCGGTCGCGGCCACTACGAGATTGCGCCAGTGCCCGTGAACGAGGCGCTCGGATTCCAGAGCATCGAGAATCTTTTCCTGAAACGGATGCGGGCGAATGTCGAAAAAGACAGGCGTAATTCCTTGTCCTGCCGATCGTGCGTGTTTAAGGGCATCGCGAAATACAAACGGTTCCGCCGGGTTAAACAAAACGAACTCGTGGCTGTTCCAATAGGTTTCAAATTCCGCAAGGAACTTCTCCAGAATGTGCGGCAGATCCTGCGCAGTTACCTTGAGATTCCACTCTAACCCGCTTGTCATTGCAGCCTGCGACATGTTTGCAGAACCGATGTAGGCAGTCGAAAATCCGCTGTCCCGGCGAAAGTGATATGCCTTGGCATGGAGACGTGTCCGCGCGGTGTCGTAAGAAACTCGTATCTCAACGTTGGGCAAACCCGCCAACCATTCTACAGCTTCTGCATCCGACGCACCCATGTAGGACGTAGTGATTATGCGCACTTTACCGCCACGCCCCGTGATTTCCTCAAACGCTGGCATAAGCAGCCTCAGGCCTGACCACTTGATGAAAGATATGAGCAAGTCCACCGAATCCGCAGACCGCATTTCTCTCATCAGTTCGAGCACGAGTTGCGGGTCGGCAGGCGACCCAGTGAAGAGGCTGCTCTCTACCAAAGCCGTCTCCGGTCGTTGTATTCCACCTTGCGCGTAGTTCGGTGGCGTGATTTCGAGCAGTAGCGGTTTGTCTACTTTAACGAGGCGACTTCCTTGGAGAAACTGCGTTGTTGGAGTGCCCGCAATACGTTCAACAATCTCGTTGCAGAGCCGCAGTCGCGTCGCTGGGTCATCCTCAAGACGCAGAGCTTTTTCCAAGATTCTTCCAAGAAAAGCAGCGTAACGAGCTGGCTCTTCTTCAGGATCGAGTTTACCGAACACTGACCGCAACTCCGGGTGGCGCTGCAAGATGGATTGCAGCTCTTCGTCGAGCAGCGCTTCATAGATGTCTTGTGGGAGACTTGCCACGCAAGATTGTTGTCACAGTCTGCAAATATTCTCCAGGATGAATAACAAACGCGGTCTTCTAGAATTTTCTGTCGCCCTTACAGGGCTTGGAAATTTGTTGGACGATTAACCCAGGGCGTTGCTCTGGGCTATTATCTTTCGGGCTTACAGCCCTTCCGCCTTCGTCAGACTTCGGCGCGGCAGGGGCGTGTTTCGCGGTTAAAAATTCTTTGCGCCGCTGCGGTTTAGATTTTTTTCACTTTCTGAATCGCCATCCAAATTGCCTCGCACGTCGCCGGTGACGCAAGCGCCACTTCACCTTTGCTCGCACCGAACGCCGCCACGGCATCGCGGATCGCTTCGCGCACGGAGATGGCGAGCATCAACGGCGGTTCGCCCACGGCTTTGCTGCCGTGCACGACGTTTTTCTGCGCGGCATCCGGCAACAGCGTGACGTTGAAAATTTTCGGCGCGTCGCCGATGGCGGGAATCTTGTAGGTGTCTGGCGAGTGCGTGAGCTTGACGCCCTGGTCGCTCCACAACAGTTCTTCCGCCGTGAGCCAGCCCATGCCCTGGATGAAGCCGCCTTCGATCTGGCCGCGATTGATCGCGTCGTTCACCGAGTTGCCGACGTCGTGCAGGATGTCCACGCGCGTGACTTGTTGCATGCCGGTGAAGCCATCAAGCTCCACCTCGGTCACCGCCGCGCCGTAAGCGAAATAATGAAACGGCTTGCCGCGTCCGGCCACGCGATCCCAATGAATCCCCGGCGTGGCGTAATAACCGGTCGCGGAAAGGCTCACGCGTTCCATGTAAGCCTTGCGAACCACGTCAACGAACGAAACTTTCGCGTCCGGATTTTGCGGATCAAAAACATAGCCGTCGGAGAAGATTAAATCTGTAGCAGCGAACGTGAGTTCGCTCTGACTGTTTTTGGATTTCAATTTGAGCCGACTCACGTCGGCTGCTACCAGTTTAAGGGCGATCGGCGCGAGCCGGGCGCGCAAAATGTCGCAGGCATTCTTCACCGCTGCGCCGTTCAAGTCCGTTCCCGCGCTCGCGGCGGTGGCGGAAGTGTTCGGCACTTTGTCGGTGCTGGTGGTCATCACGCGGATGTCCGCCAGCTTCGCGCCGAGCGTTTGCGCGGCGATCATCGCGACGTTCGTGTGCAACCCTTGGCCCATCTCCGTGCCGCCGTGATTCAACTGCACGGTGCCGTCTTGATAAATCAAAACGAGCGCGCCTGCTTGGTTCAGATGCGTGACGGTGAAGCTGATACCGAATTTCACGGGAGTCATCGCGAGGCCGCGTTTGCGGTGCGGATGCGCGGCGTTCCACGCGGAAATTTCCGCGCGACGTTTTTCCAGCTCGGCGGATTTCTTCAACTCATGCCAGATGGTTTGAATGCGATTGTCTTCGATGAGCTGGCCGTAGTGCGTGGTGTTCGTCTCGCCCGTGCCGTGATAAAGATTCCGTTCGCGCACAACTTCCGGCGGCAGACCCAGCCGGCGCGCGACGCGATCCAAAATTTCCTCGATGACCAACATCCCTTGCGGTCCGCCGAAACCGCGGAACGCAGTGTTCGACGAGAGATGCGTCTTCGCAACCTGCCCGCGAAATTCCACGGTGGGAATGTAGTAGCTGTTGTCGAGATGGAACAGCGCGCGATCGGTCACGGCCTGCGACAAATCCTGCGACCAGCCGCCGTTGGACGTGAGGTGAACCTGCGCCGCGCGCAACTTGCCATCGGCCTCAAAACCAATTTTGAACTTTGCGAGAAACGGATGACGATGCCCCGTGAGCATCATATCCTGATCGCGATTGAAGCGCACGCGCACCGGTTTGTCGGTGTGATGCGCGGCGAGCGCGGCGAGCGCAGCCGGCGTGGCGGCCTGCGTTTCCTTGCCGCCGAAACCGCCGCCCATGCGCGGCATTTGCACGACAACTTTATTCGCAGGCAAATGCAACACGTGAGAAACAATCTGCTGAACCTCGGACGGATGTTGCGATGAGGTAACGACCGTGATCGCGCCGTCTTCACCGCGTTCCGCGTGGGCCGCTTGTGTCTCGAGATAAAAATGTTCCTGCCCGCCGAACTCGAATTCGCCCTCGATGATTTGGTAGGGACGCCGCGCTGCGGCGTCCGGACAGCGCTGCGCGCTGTCCCTACCTTCAAACACAGCGGCCATATCGCCACGGCGGATGAAGTTGGGTTCGTTGTGGAAACTATTTTTGGCGATGGCGTCGCGGACCGTGAGAATCGGCGCGAGCGGTTCGTATTCGACGACAACTTTTTCCGCCGCCGCACGACAGGCTTCTTGAGAATCACCGACGACGAGCGCGACGAGATGGCCGTGAAACAACACTTCCTTGTCAGCAAGCAAAATCTCATCGTGCTTCACCGCGCCGACGTCGTTGTGACCGGGAACATCCTCGGCGAGCAATACGGCATTGATTCCCGGCATCTGGCGCGCAGCAGTGGCGTCGCGCTTGAGAATTTTCGCCCGCGCGTGCGGCGAGCAAACCGGCCAGACTTCGAGAAAATTTTTGCCGCACGTCTGGTCATCCACATACATCGCCTCGCCCGTAACGTGCTTGTGCGCGCTTTCATGGGGAACGGTAGGGCCGCGTTGCTGCGCGGCCTGCTTCGATTGCAATTTCGTGGATGAGCAGCCGTTCGTCCCTACCGGTTCAGCAAAAAACTTTTCCAGCAAACTCGTGATCAATCCGCTGCGATATTCCGCCGTGCCGCGCACATCGGAGATTGGCGCAAACTCCTTTTTCAGAATCGGCAAAACGCTTGCAATGGTCTCGGCACCCCACACCTTGCCGAGCAACGCCGCTTCCGTCTGCTTCGCGCACGACGGCATCGCGGCCACGCCGCCGTAGCCGAGCCGCACATGACGCACGATTTTTTGCGCATCCAAATCCACGACGAACGCTCCAGCCACCGTGCTGATATCCATCTCGCGACGCTTGGAAACTTTGAACCACGCCATCTTGCGCGTGAGTCCTATCGCCGAGACACAGCGCGGAATGATGATGGTCTTGAGCACTTCGCCGGTCTGCAACGCCGTTTTGCGATAGGCGAGGAAGAATTCGCTCGCGGGCAAAGTCCGCTCACCACCCGCCGAAGCCAAAATGACTTTCGCCTCCAACGCCAACAGACACGGTGCGCTGTCGCCGATGGGGGAGGCGGTGACGATGTTGCCACCCATCGTGGCGCGATTGCGAATTTGACGCGAACCGAACACGCGCAACATATCGCCGAGCATCGGAAACTCTGCGCCAAGTTTGTCCTCAATGTTCGTCAACGTGACCGCCGCGCCGATGTGCCACTCAGTCTCGGTGGATTTGATCTGCCTCAACTCCGCGACCGCTTCCGTGGAAATGAGCGTGGAAAACTTTTTATAGCGCTTGGTGATTTCAAGCCCGAGTTCCGTCGCGCCGGCGATGAGACGGGCTTCCGGGTTTGCTTTGAGCGCGGCAAACAAATCGCCGAGCGAAGTCGGGCGCAGAAATTTTTCGCTGCCGCAATTGAATTCAGCCGCGGCGAGTTGCTTGGGAGTTTTTTGCAGACGTTCCGCGAAGGCGTCGTTTTTATTGCTGCAAGTAAAAGCATTTTCCGCCGCGTCGCGGATCGGCCGATAGCCGGTGCAGCGACAGAGATTACCCGCCAGCTGTTCATCCACGTCATCATGCGTGTGCAGATCGTCGCGATAGTAGCCCTCGAACATCGAGCAGATGAAACCGGGCGTGCAGTAACCACATTGC
>CAINDH010000160.1 GCA_903847285.1 uncultured Verrucomicrobia subdivision 3 bacterium
CCGCTGCTGAATTTTCCCAAGGAAAAAGCCGATGAACTCGCGCAAAAAATCCGTTCCATCCTCGAACCGCGCGGCCGTTGGGTGCAATACAGCTACCAGATCGTGAAAGACCGCGCCCGTGGCGGTGAAGATTTTCGCCTACTCGCTTCGAAGATTGTCTGGCTGAATTTTCCGCCCGCCCGCGTCAGCGTTTTTCAGAAATAGTTTTCAGCCGAAAACCATTTTGCAGACCGTCACCGCCACGACCACGCTCACGAAATCCGCCGTCAAGCCCGCCAGCAGCGCGTGCCGTGTGCGCTTGATCGCCACCGAGCCAAAATAAACTGCCAGCACATAAAACGTGGTCTCCGTGCTGCCGTAAATCGTCCCCGCCATCCGCGCGATGAGGCTGTCCGACCCGAACTGCTTCACCAGCTCCGTGAAAAATCCGAGCGAGCCGCTACCACTCAATGGCCGCACCAAAACCATTGGCAGCAAATCCGTTGGGAAGCCGACCAGACTCAACACCGGCGACAGCGCGCGACTCAACATATCAATCCCGCCCGCCGCGCGGAACATTCCAACAGCGACGAGCATCGCCACGAGATACGGGATGATGCGGATGGCCACGTCAAAACCCTCCTTCGCGCCGTCCACAAATTCCTCATAAACTTTCACGCACCGCAACATTGCGAACAGCGGAATCGCCGAGAGCAGAAACGGAATCGAAAGCAGCGACACCGCGCCCACGATGCGGATAAAAAGATTTTGTTTCGCCGCGTCAACCGAAAGTTGCAGGCCGAAAGGTTCCGGAAAAACCATCCGCAGAAAGAAAAACCCAAAGCACAACAGAAACGCCGCGAAAATTAAATTACCCCACCATTGAATCGGCTGAAGCGTGGCGGCTTCCTTCACCGCCGGCTTCTCGCTTTCCGCCTTCCCGCTTTCCGCTTTGGCAGTTTCAGGTTTCAGGTTTCCAGTTTCAGCCTTCACCGCAAACATCGGCAGCTTGCTCAAAAATTTTGCCATCAGCACGCCGCTGACCGCCGCGCACGCAGTGCAGATGATGCTCGTGCCGACGATGGCCGTGGGGTTCGTGGATTTGTTCGCCGCGAGAATGGCGATGGCCGTGACGGGAATGAGCTGGATGCCGCTGGTGTTGATGGCGAGAAACGTGCACATCGCATTTGTCGCCGTGCCGGGACGTGGGTTGAGCGTTTCCAAGTCTTTCATCGCGCGCAGACCGAGCGGCGTCGCGGCGTTGCCGAGGCCGAGCATATTTGCGGCGATATTCATCAGCATGGAACCCATCGCGGGATGTTCCGGCGGGACTTCGGGAAAAATTTTCCGCATCAGCGGCCGCAAGGCCCGCGCGAGCAGTCCTACGAGTCCGGCGCGTTCCGCCAGCCGCATGATGCCAAGCCAGAGCGCCATCACGCCGATGAGCGCGAAGGCGATGCCGACGACAGCGGTGTTCACCATCTCCAGCGCCTTGTCGGCGACCTCCTTGAGCTGGCCGTTCCAGCCGCCGATGAGCACGGCGCACAACATCAGCCCCAGCCAGATGTAATTCAGCATGACGCA
>CAINDH010000161.1 GCA_903847285.1 uncultured Verrucomicrobia subdivision 3 bacterium
CCCGCTTCATTTGCCACGCTGCTCATTCTCTGTCGCCTTGGCCTGAAATTACAAAACAAAACACCCATATCCGCTCAATCGCCGGCGGACACAGGTGTATCGCCTAGGAATGGGTACCGACCCGTGTCACTTTCCAGCCCAGACCGCCTTGCCCGCGGAATCCTTGACCCCAGCCATCGCAGACTGGATCAGCTTTACCGTGGCATCGGGCAAGGGCACGTACTCGAGCTCCGTCGCCATCTTGCCGCCGTTCTTATAAGCCCAGTCAAAGAATTTAATCACCTCGGCCGCCTGCTGCGGCTTAGCCTGCACTTTGTGCATCAGGATAAAAGTCGCACCTGTGATCGGCCAGCTGGTTTTGCCTGGCTGGTTTGTCAGAATTTCGTAGAACGCCGACTTGGTCCAGTCCGCTCCGGCGGCCGCAGCCTTGAACGTAAGGTCATCAGGCTCGACAAACTGGCCGTCCGCATTTTGCATCAACGAGTAAGCCAGCTTGTTCTGTTTGGCGTAGGCGAACTCAACATAACCGATGGAGCCCGGTACGCGCTGCACGAACGCAGCCACGCCTTCATTGCCCTTGCCGCCCAGCCCAAGCGGCCACTGCACGGTGGTGCCCTCGCCCGCCTTGGCCTTCCATTCGGCGTTCACTTTGGACAGATAATTGGTAAACACGAATGTGGTGCCCGAGCCATCGGCACGCCGTACCACGGCGATGTCCTGGTTCGGCAACTGCGCCTTGGGGTTCAGATCGACAATGGCCTTGTCGTTCCACTTGGTGATTTTTCCAAGGTAAATGTCGCCCAGTACAGCGCCGGTGAAACGCAACTCGCCCGACTTTACGCCAACGATGTTGACCACGGGGACGACACCACCGATCACGGTCGGGAACTGCATCAGGCCATCCTTGTCGAGATCCGCGGGCTTGAGCGGCATGTCAGAGGCGCCGAAGTCAACGGTCTTGGCGGTAATCTGCTTGATGCCTCCGCCCGAACCAATCGACTGATAGTTCATCTTTACGCCGGTGGCCTTCTGGTAGGCATCGGCCCACTTGGAGTAAATCGGAGCCGGAAAGGTGGCGCCGGCACCAGTAATTTCCTGAGCATAGGCAGCGGATGCAGAGAACAGTGCACCATGGACGAGTACCGTCGACAAAATTGCGATTCGTTTGAATTTCATGGGTGAGACTCCTTTGGTTTAGCGCCAGATTGCTTCAGCCGCGAGTCTAGCCATGTCATGTGACAGCAACATGACACAGAACGCGCACACTCGTCCGACGCGGAGCCCGGTAAAAACTTAAATGTACATTGAATCAGAAGCTTAAAAAATTATTGGATTAGGTCATGAAATTTGCGAACGCAAGTTCAGCGGCCGGCAGCCACCCGCGTGACCACTTCCGCCAGCGATTTGGCCAGTCGATTAACCCGGGCCTCATCGCGCCCCTCCACCATTACCCGGAGCAGGGGCTCTGTTCCTGACGGTCGTAACAACACCCGTCCACTGGCACCCAATTCCTTATCCGCCGCCGCCTTCGCCGCTTTGATGACTGCGCTGGCCTGCCAGTCGAACTTGCCCTTCAATTTCACATTGATTAGCACCTGAGGAAACAGCGTCAGCTGTCCGGCCAGCTTGCGCAGCGCGGACTTGGACTCGCGCAAGGCCGTCAGCACCTGCAATGCCGCGACGATGCCATCCCCTGTGGTGTGCTTGTCCAGGCAGATGATGTGCCCCGAATTTTCCCCGCCCAGTTCCCAGCCCTTTTCGTGCAAAAGTTCCAGCACATAGCGGTCTCCCACCTTCGCACGGGCGAACCCGGCGCCGAGTTTTTTCACCGCCTGTTCAAGTGCAAGATTGGACATCAGTGTGCCCACCACTCCGCTCAATGCCTTTTTTCCGGCCCGGTGCTTTGCCACAGCGTAGAGCAGTTGATCACCATCAAACAGCCTGCCATCGCCGTCAACCATGAGCAAACGATCGGCATCGCCATCAAGCGCAATGCCAAGATCGGCATTGACGCGCCGCACCTCCTCCTGCAAGGCCTGCGGCGAAGTCGCGCCCACATGGTCATTGATATTGAACCCGTCAGGCGTGACGCCTATGGCCGAAACCTCCGCACCGAGTTCGTGAAAGACGTGCGGTGCAACGTGATAAGCGGCGCCATTGGCGCAGTCGACGACGATTTTCAGCCCGCGCAAATCGAGTCCGGACGGAAAAGTACCCTTGCA
>CAINDH010000162.1 GCA_903847285.1 uncultured Verrucomicrobia subdivision 3 bacterium
TCGCGGATCGGCCGATAGCCGGTGCAGCGACAGAGATTACCCGCCAGCTGTTCATCCACGTCATCATGCGTGTGCAGATCGTCGCGATAGTAGCCCTCGAACATCGAGCAGATGAAACCGGGCGTGCAGTAACCACATTGCGAGCCGAGGTGCTCGACCATCGCATGCTGCACGGGATGTTGTCTGGAGGAACAGCCGACGCCTTCGACGGTCACCACGTCGCGTCCAGCGACTAGGCAGACAGGCATGATGCAACTGTTCACCGCACGATAGGCCGACTTACCGTTCGCGTCGCGTTCGATGATGGCGACGGAGCACGCGCCGCAATCGCCCTCGGCGCAACCTTCCTTCGACCCGGTCAACCCAGTGTTGCGAAGATATTCGAGCAGCGTCGTATTCGGCGAAACGCCTTCGGCGCGAATCGGTTTGCCGTTCAGGGTGAATTCAAAGGCCTCAGCCATATCAATCAATCAACTCATACGCGGGCAACGTCAAGAACTCGGCGAACTCTTTCGCTTTCGACATCTCGCTGAATAATTTAGCGGCGCGGGCATAGTGCCCGGCGTTGAAGCGAGCGCTGCCGACTTCCTTTTCGATGCGCGCCATTTCCTGCGGCAGGATTTCGTCGTAAAGCTGCGTGGTGATCTTGCGACCATCGGCGAGCGCGGCGTTGTGCGCCAGCCATTGCCAGATTTGCGCGCGGGAAATTTCAGCGGTGGCGGCGTCTTCCATCAGATTGTAAAGCGGCACGCAGCCGTTGCCTGCCAGCCATGCTTCGAGATATTGCACGCCCACGCGAATGTTTCCACGCAGGCCGTCCTCGGTGATCGTGCCGGTCGGGACGCTCAACAAATCTTTCGCGGACACGTTCACGTCGTCGCGCTGTTTGGAAATTTGATTCGCCGTCGGCATGTGTTTGTCGAACGCCTGGAGCGCGACGGGCACGAGGCCGGGATGCGCGACCCATGTGCCATCGTGGCCGTCGCTGGCTTCGCGTTCCTTGTCGGCGAGGACGCGGGCGAGCGCGGCTTCGTTCGCCGCTGGATCGCTCTTGATGGGAATCTGCGCCGCCATGCCGCCCATCGCGTGCGCGCCGCGACGATGACAGACCTTGATGACGTTCAGGCAATACGCGCGCATGAACGGCGAGGTCATCGTGACCTGCGTGCGGTCGGGGAACGTGAAGCCGGGGCGGTTACGAAATTTTTTGATGAAGCTGAAAATGTAATCCCAGCGCCCGCAATTCAGCCCTGCCGAATGTTCACGCAGTTCGTAAAGAATCTCCTCGGCCTCGAACGTGGCGAGAATCGTCTCGATCAAAACCGTCGCGCGAATCGAGCCGCGCGGAATCTTTAGAGCCTCCTGCGCAAAATTGAAAACGTCGTTCCAGAGTCGCGCTTCGAGATGGCTCTCCATCTTCGGCAAATAAAAATACGGGCCGCTGCCGCGCTTCAACAACTCATCGGCGTTGTGGAAGAGATACAGACCGAAATCGAAGAGGCTGCCGGAAATCGGCTTGCCGTCCACAAGCACGTGTTTCTCTGGCAAATGCCAACCACGAGGGCGCACCATGAGCGTGGCTGTCTTCTCGTTGAGCTTGTATTGCTTGCCGTCGGGATTGCTGAACGAAATCGTCCGGCGCACGGCGTCGCGGAGATTCGCCTGGCCTTCGATGAGATTTTTCCACGTGGGCGACGTGGCGTCTTCGAAATCTGCCATGAACACTTTCGCGCCGGAATTGAGCGCGTTGATGACCATCTTGCGATCCACCGGCCCGGTGATTTCCGTGCGCCGATCCTGCAAGTCGGAAGGAATCGAGGCGACGCGCCAAGACTTGTCTTCGCGGATGGCTTTGGTCGCCGCGAGAAAATCCGGCATCGCACCGTTATCAATTTCCTTCTGCCGCTC
Source organism: uncultured Verrucomicrobia subdivision 3 bacterium (assembly GCA_903847285.1). Next base: position 1,909 of record CAINDH010000162.1, read on the forward strand.
GACGCGCTTCGCCAAGAGTTTTTGGCGCGTGGGTTCAAATTGGCGGCAAAGTTTTTCCAAAAACGCTATCGCATCTGGCGTTAAAATGTCAGTCGTCTGGACGACACCGGGGGCTTTGAGTTCCATATCAGTTACGTTTGATTCCTTGTTTGCCGTCAAACGTATCGGTTTTGTCCCAACTGTGTCAAACCCGGTGAGGTGGGATTATATTTGGAGCGCCAAGCATTGCTCGGCCTGGAGATGTTAAACCCGAAACGAGCCGAGCAATGCTCGGTGTTCCGTTCACACGGCGGCTTTTTCGCGGTGCCAAGGCGTGGCTTGCTCGTAAGCGTGCGCGAGGCGCAGCATCGTTTCCTCGCCGAACGGTTTGCCGAGTAATTGCAGGCCGATGGGCAGCTTCGGGTTTTTCGTGAAGCCGCACGGGATGCTGATGCCGCAGATGCCCGCGAGGTTGCACGAGATGGTGAAGATGTCGGACAGATACATCTGCAACGGGTCGCCGGATTTTTCGCCGATCTTGAACGCAGCGGTCGGCGAAGTGGGCGTGACGATGGCGTCCACTTTCTCGAAGGCTTTCAGAAAATCGTTGCGGATGAGGGTGCGGACTTTTTGGGCGCGCAGGTAATACGCGTCGTAGTAGCCGCTGCTCAAAACGTAAGTGCCGAGAATGATGCGGCGCTTCACTTCGTCGCCGAAACCTGCGCCGCGAGTTTTGGAATACAATTCAATCGGGTCCGCACCTTCCACACGCGCGCCGTAGCGGATGCCGTCAAAGCGCGCCAAGTTTGCGGAGGCTTCTGCCGTAGCGATGATGTAATAAACCGCGACCGCGTAATCCGTGTGTGGCAAAGAAATTTCCACGATTTCCGCGCCCAACTCCTGATATTTTTTCACGGCAGCATCCACCGATGCTTTCACTTCCGCGTCGAGACCGCCGATCATGTATTCCTTTGGCAGACCGATCTTCAACCCTTTGACGTCGCCAGTCAGCGCTTTGGTGTAATCGGGCACCGGTTGCGCCACGCTCGTGGAATCGCGCGGGTCAACGCCGCTCATCACGCTGAGCAACGTCGCCGAGTCACGCACGTCTTTCGTGAACGGCCCGATCTGATCAAGTGAACTTGCGAATGCCACGAGGCCATAGCGCGAAATCCTTCCGTAAGTTGGCTTCATACCTACGCAACCACAGAGCGCCGCCGGTTGGCGAATGGAGCCGCCGGTATCTGTTCCGAGCGAGGCGATGCACTCATCCGCTGCGACCGCTGCAGCCGAGCCGCCGGACGAACCGCCGGGAATACGCGTGGTGTCCCATGGATTGCGGGTGACGCCGAACGCGGAATTTTCCGTTGAACTGCCCATCGCAAACTCATCCATGTTCAAGCGGCCAAAAACGATCGCGCCGGCGGCTTTCAGTTTTTCAATCGCCGTTGCGTCGTAGGTCGAGGTGAAGTTACCGAGAATTTTTGATGCGCAATTCAGCGGCTGGCCTTTGACGGCGAGAACGTCTTTCACCGCAATCGGCACACCGAGCAGCGGTTTCTTCACGCCGCTGGAAAGTTCTTTGTCCGCCGCATCCGCCTGCTCAAGCGCATCGGCGGCGTTGTGACTGATGAAAGCGTGAATGGATACATCCACGCGGGCGATCTGGTCGAGACAGGCTTGGGTTGCCTCGCGCGCGGAGACTTCGCGGTTCGATAACTTGGCCGTTAGTTCGGAAATCGTGAGCTGGTTCAACATGACAAAAATTACTCAACGATTTTTGGGACGATGAAAAGGCCGTTAGCCTGACGTGGCGCGTTGCGGAGCGCGTCTTCGTGCGGGAGAGAGGGGCGGACTTCGTCGGCGCGGGTGACATTGACCATCGGGACGGCGTGCGCGGTCGGCTCGACGTTCGTCACGTCCAGCTCGCGCAATTTTTCGATGTAGCCGAGGATGTTGACGAGCTGCGCGCCGAGTTTTTTTTCCTCATCGGGTGTGAGCGCTAGCCGCGCGAGGTGCGCGACGTATTTCACATCAAGTTCAGCAGATGCCATGCGATGAGTTTCAAGTTTCAGGTTGAAAGTTTCAAGTTCAACTTTGGTTTTGAAATTTGAAGCCGCGAATTATAACTAGGTGGCAGGCGGATACATGATGGGCGGGTGGTGGGTGCGTTTTCAGAGTGCATTTATTTCAATAGCATATGCAGGCGGCGGCACATGACATTCCGCTGGCTTACGCTAAATTATGCTCATTCCATTTTACAAATTATGACCGCCCCTGTTTCCTCCCCGCACGTCTCAAACGTGGTTTCTGAATTCGGTAAGGTTGTGATGTGTGTGTCAGTGATGATGTCGCTGCTTGAACTGTCGGCTCGCGCGATTTCCAACCTTCCATTCTACGAATCGTTTCCGACGAATTACGCGGAAGGCAGTGCCTTAACGGTTTCGCCCGCCGTCACGGTCTGGGATAGCGGCAATGGAGCCGGTTCCGGGGCGGTCACGGTTGCGAGCGCCGCCGCATTGAGCAGCAGCGGCCTCGTGACCTCGAACGGTTCGCGCGGTCTGGTGCTCGCGGGCACGCCGAGTTCCAACCGGGATCGCGGCGCGTCGTTCACGAGTCAAACGCTCGGTGCCGGCAATCCCACCGTTTATGTCTCTTTCCTTTTTAACGTGCAGGTTCCGGCCACCACCAACCGGTTGGTCGGATATCTGCGCAGCGATGCCAGCCAAGGCACACCGCACGCCGGCATCTTTCTGGACGAATCGAATCAATTATCCGTGTCAAAAAATAATCTCACGCCCGCCGCCGCGAGCACGGTCCCGTTGGGCAACAACCAAACTTATTTTGTGGTGCTGCGCTACAAGTGGATCAGCGCTGCGGGTAGCGATGACGAGGTTGCCCTCTGGCTGAACCCGGGCAATTTGGGCGTCGCCGAGGGGCAGGTTCCCGCACCAACTATTTCCACCACGAGCGGCTCGGATTTGGCTACTATGGCGAGTTTCATGATCGGCAATCGTTCGGCGGCTGGCGATGGCACGGCCTCCGGCACGCAGTGGATGGACGAAGTTCGGGTCGCAACGAACTGGGCGGGAGTGACGCCGTCCACCGGGACGAATTCGCCCGCTCCCAACGTTGCCCCTGTCATCACGGTGGCGCGGCTGGCGCCGCAGGGAATGATTTTGCGTGGCACGAACGGAACGCCCGCCGCAAATTACCAAGTCATCACCAGCACGAACCTCGCGTTGCCAATGTCCAACTGGCCGGCGGTGGGAAATTATTCATTTGATGGAATCGGAAATTTTGATTCGACCAATCCGGTGCAGGCTGGAGCGGGACTGCAGTTTTTCCGCCTGCTCGTCGGCGCGACGAATCCGCCCGCGTCCAGCGCGCCGAGTATTGCGAACCAGCCGCAGAGTCTCACGGTTGCCGTCGGTGCGAACGCGAATTTTTCTGTCGGCGCGAACGGCACCGCGCCGCTCGCGTATTTCTGGTCGTTCAATACCAACACGCCCGTGGGCGGCAACAGCAGCACGCTTTCGCTCGTGAACGTGACGACGAATGACGCGGGCAACTATCGCGTCGTGGTATCCAACAGTGTCGGCAGCGTGACCAGTTCGGTGGCGTTGCTTGCCGTGTTCAGCTCGCCGGTTATCGCCGTGCAGCCGCAGGACCAGAGCGTGACGGCAAGCAATGACGCGACGTTCGCCGTGACGGCCGCCGGCGCTGCTCCATTTGCGTATCGCTGGTTCTTCAACACGAATACATTGGTGGGTGGGAACAGCAATTCCTACACACGCATCAACGCGCAGGCCACCAACGCCGGCACTTACTCGGTCATCATCACGAACAATTACGGCGCGGTCACGAGCGCTTTTGCCACACTCACGGTCAGCACGACGGCGGTGAACAACACGCAGTTCAATCTCGCCGGCTTCGCCTTCACCACGACTGGCGGTGGCATCATGGCCGAATCAAACACGGCTTACCGGAAAGTCACCAACGCGCTCGACCTGGCTAATGCAATCAACACCAGTAGCATCAAGGTGATTGAAATCATGACCAACCTCGACCTCGGCTGGTTAGAGATTGGCGCGGCGGCGCAGGCGGTCGGGCCGTTTCGTCAGCACGCTATCCCCTCGCTGCATCCGCGGCTAATCCAGACAGGCGTGAGCTTGCTGGACATTCAGAACAAGGATGGATTAACGATTTTCTCCACCAATGGCGCGACGGTGCGCCATGCCTGTTTCAATATCAAAAACGCGCGGAATGTCATCGTGCGGAATCTCAAGTTCGATGAGATGTGGGAATGGGATGAAGGAACCAAGGGCAATTACGACAGCAAGGATTGGGACTTCATTGACCTCGGAAATGGTGGCGGCACGGGCACGACCACGAACATCTGGATTGATCATTGCACCTTCACGAAAGCCTACGACGGCATCGTGGACATCAAGGGCGGCGCGAATCACATCACGCTTTCCTGGAACCGATATGTGGGCGATGACAGCGCCACGAATCCAAATAGTTTTGTCTGGCAGCAGATCAACACGCTTGAATCAAACAAGACATCCTACGCGATGTATAATTCGTTGCGCACGGCGAGTGGCTTTACCCCGGCGGAGATCGTCACCATCATCCAAGGCCACGACAAAACCCATCTTGCTGGCGCAAACGATGGTGTCGGGAACGCAGGCAATGCCGCCGAAAACGCTTTAATCTCCATCACCTTTCACCACCAATGGTTTCAGAACTGCTGGGATCGTTGCGTGCCGCGTCTGCGCGGCGGCAATGTTCACAGCTTCAACATCTACGCGGACGACTCCCTCGCGCTAGACGCCAAACGCCTGCGCGACGCAAAGGGCGTCAACAGTTCCTACAACTTCAATCCGCCCCTGAATGGCAGTATCGCCACGGAAGGTGGCGCGATTCTGCTGGAAAATTCCATCTACCAGGATTGCCTCACGCCGCTGCGCAACAACCAGACCGATGTGAACAACGCGGCTTATACTGGAAAGATCATGGCGCTGAATTCCATTTACAGCTTTCGCACCACCGGTGGCACGACCAACACTTACACCGGCAGCAGCACCAACGCGCCCGGCGACACATACTTCGGCCCGGTGCAGGCGCCGGTGATTGCGTTCTCCTGGAATCTGCCCGGCAACGTGCTGCCCTATGCGTATTCAAACGTCATGAGTGATCCCAACCAGCTCAAATCTATTTTGACCAACGCGTCCACCGGCTGTGGCGCCGGCGTGCTGACCTGGGCCAAGACGAACTGGCTCAAAACAACCTATTGATAAAAACGATTTAATTGTTTCACTTAAAACTGCTATGAAAAAAGTCCTGTTAGTCATTCTTGCTGGCCTGGTTTTCACCTTGTCCACTAGCGCCGAAGCACCGGAATGGAAACAGGTGCCCGAAATATTAGCGCGGATCGTGTCACCAAAGATTCCCGCGCGTGATTTCGTCATCACCAATTACGGCGCGAAGGGCGACGGCAAAACCGATAACACCGCCGCCATCGCGAAGGCCATTGATGCTGCGGCGAAGCAGGGTGGGGGACGCGTGGTCGTGCCTGCTGGGGAATTTTTGACCGGGCCAATTCATCTGAAGAGCAATGTGGAGCTACATCTCGCCGTCGAGGGTTCCGTTTTGAAGTTCAGCACCGACCCGAAGAAATATCTGCCCGTCGTGGCGACGCGGTTCGAAGGCATGGAATGCTACAACTACTCACCGCTCATCTACGCATTTGAGCAGACAAATGTCGCGGTCACCGGCCCCGGCATGTTGGACGGTCAGGCGGAGGAAACGAACTGGCTCGCGTGGAAGGGCCGAAAGGATGCCGACACCGGCACGCAGAAGGCCGCGCGCAAACGGCTCGACATGATGAACAATGAAGGCGTGCCCGTCAGCCAGCGCGTGTTCGGCGAAGGCCATTTTCTGCGCCCGCCGTTTGTGGAGTTCAATCGTTGCCAGAATGTTTTGATCGAGGGCGTGCGCGTCCGCCGCTCGCCGATGTGGGAGCTGCATCCGCTGCTTTGCACGAATGTCATCGTGCGCGGCGTGAACATCATTTCCCACGGCGCGAACAACGACGGCTGCGATCCCGAAAGCTGCACGGACGTGCTCATCGAGAAATGTTGGTTCGACACCGGCGACGACTGCATCGCGATCAAGTCTGGCCGCAATGCCGATGGCCGCCGCGTCGGTGTGCCGTCGCAGAACATCATCATCCGCGACTGCACGATGCGCGACGGTCACGGCGGGACGACCATCGGCAGCGAGATTTCAGGCAGTTGCAGCAACGTGTTCGTGGAGAACTGCGAGATGAGCAGCCCGGATTTGACCTGTGCGCTGCGGTTGAAATCCAACGCCATGCGCGGCGGCGTGCTGCAAAATATTTTCATGCGCAACGTGAACGTCGGCACGGTGCATGACGCGGTGCTGCAGATTGATTTTCTTTACGAGGAAGGCGCAAAGGGCGATCAGAAACCCATTGCCCGGAATGTCGTCATGGAAAACATCACCTGCGCCAACACGCCGCGCGTGGTGAACGCACGAGCCTTCCCAGCCGCGACCATCGCCGATGTGCGCATTTACAATTCCACTTTCAAGCAGGTGAAGAAACCCGACCAGATCATCGAGGCAGATGTGAAGCTGGTGGATTGTGTGCTGGAACCGGCGAAGTAAATCAGCCGCGTGATATTCAGCCGACTGCCGCCATCCCTCGTTACCAGGCAGGCTTAGGAGTCGCGGCTAAATTTCGGAATCGAATTGGTGGCCAATGTCGGGTGCTTGCGAATCACTTCGCCGGAAACGGCCAGACCCAGTCGCCTTGAGCATATCCGGTCGCGCCGCGTCCGTTGTTGCTGATTGAGGATGCTCGGCCACCGTCATCTTTCTCATCCCAGCCGACGGAGTAGAGGAGAAAATTTCCATCCGTCGTGCGCTGGTAGTGCAGCGGTTGCCCGCCGATGATGTCGTTGGGCATCTTCTCAATGAACTGCGGCACGAGCGTGGCGAGGGCGTCGGGATAATTTCCATTGGCCAGTTTGTAGCGCTCCAGCGCGCAGACGATTTGCGCTTGGTTGGCTAGCGTCTGGGTGAAAGAACACGATTGCATCGCTTTGGATAAATTAGGAACCCCAATTTTTGCGACCATGGCAAACGGTGAATAATTATTTTCGATTGCCTTGGAAAGTTCATTCATTGACCAATCCACACGTTTGGGGATTACTTTGTGTTCTTCATCTAGCAAGTTTTTGCACGGCAATTGCATCAGTTCGGCATAGACGACCATGTTCTGATAAACCCAGCCGTGCGGTGCCAGATCAATCATCCGGCTCGGCAATTTCTGAAACATATCCCATAGGGTATGTTTCTTATTCGGGCTTACAATGCTGGCCACGTTTAATATTTTGCTCATGGGAGTGGTTTCGATTGAATGGCAGACCGAAGGCAACTCAGTTTCCAGCGCCGACAGCACAAGCGGCGGTAAGCTGACCGCGGCCATCTGGTTTTGAATCGCTACGAGCTGCGGTTCTTGCCATTCATGCAGCCGGAAACCTTCCTGCACCGCCGCAACGTAAAGCCCGGTAATGGCAGTGTTAATCATCGCTTCAACAAGCGTCATCGGTTTGCCGGTAAGCGGGCGTTCCAAAATTCGGCAGACATCGTGAATCAAGGCCAGCTCGTGCATCGCCTGCTCTGGCTCATGGAGTAAGAGGTGGCATTGCGTCCGTTGTGCCAGCGTTTGGGCGAGCAAGCGTAGCAAAACGAAGTTCGGAATGGGCATCTCATGTGGCACGGTGTAGTTGCCGGGAATCATAGCCCACGGGCGCTTCAACGCCGCGCGAACATCGTCTAGATCGGAACCGAATTGGCGGTCGCCCCACGCAAGATAATCTGCCGCGCCCGTGATGCGCCCGGAGGTGAACTTCAATTGAAAAATGTTCGGGTCGGCCGTTGTGCTAACGGCGAGTTTTCCGATGTTGGTGAACAGGTTTTGCGGAATCCAATTTTCCATTTCGCCAAGGGAAATCGGTCGGTCTGCGAGCATGGGAATCTGCACCGGTGTCGGATGGCTCAACGGCAACTCGGAAAAATGGAAGCCAGCGGAGCCAATCGCCGAGCGGCCCACAATCGAACGGAGTGAATCTTGAAGCTGTTGCCGGGTGTTGGCATCGTTCACCGCGATGCCGGATTTTACTTTGGCTGACGGCGCAGTGGCGATGATTTCGGCCACGACCGGCTGAACTTTGGCGAGGTCGAGAATAGGAAATCCGTTGGAAAGATTCAGCCACTGCACGCGGCTCAACGCGTCGCTTTGCTCGGCGGTATGGAGTTTCACGAACCGCAGATAGAAGTTGGTATTGACCGTGAAAAAATTCTGGTCGTCCGGCACGGGTGGCGGGATGTATTTGTTCCAGTCTAACACCGCGCCCTTGGCTTCCAGCTCGCGTTTGCAATTTTCCCACGCGCGTTTGCCGCGCCAGTTTTCTTCGGCGTAGAAAATGGCAACCAAGGTCGCAAGAATGGCGAAACCAACAAGTGTTCGACGGAAATTGCGCCAACTGGTGAAAGGCCAGCGGATCAAATACGATAAGCCCAGTGCCAAAGTTGCCCAAACTGAGATCATCAATAATTGCTGCCAATACGCCGCCTGGTGATCCCCGCGCCGCAGCGATTCCAAATCCAACCAAGCGGGCACTGCAGCAATGGCGATAAAAAATACCAGCCAAATCCAGCAAGCCCGGCGAAGCCACTGGCGATTTTGTTTTGGAGAAGATTCATTCATACCGTTTCAAGTCTCATGGTTTCCGTCCGTGGTTTCGGTGAAAAAATTCTGCGTGGCTCCGCATCCACCGGCAGCGAACGGTCGGCGAATAATTCATTCAGCAATTTCTGCTGGTCACGAAACGTCGTCATGGTTTCTGCTGTCGTTGAAGATTTGGTCATGTCCATCGGCGAACGGTCGCGCTGGGAAAAGTTGATGAGGAAAAGCAAAACCCAAACCGTCGCCAGCCCCGACCAGATGCGGCGGCTGGGCAGAAACAGTTCCTGCCAAAGTTTGTTTGAACAACCAAGTAACGAAGTAACAAAGGAAGCCGGGAAACTTGGTTCCTTGGTTCCTTGGTTGTTCAATTCGCCGACAACTTCGCGGCGGATGGTGTCGAGCTTTGGCTCGGCGTTACGATGTTGCGACAACAAAATTTCTCGCGGCGTTTTCATTTCTTTTCCTCCAATAATTTTTTCAAGGCTTTCTTGGCGTAATGCAGCCTTGATTTCACTGTGCCCAGGTGCGCCTCCGTAATGCGGGAGATTTCTTCCAGCGAAAAATCTTCGACGAAGTGCAGTAGCAAGACGGAGCGTTGCGCTAGGGGTAGTTGGTTCAGTAGATCCATAAACTCGGTTTCCTGTTCGCGGCGGATGAGCAGGTCGTCCGGGCTGTCTTCAAATTCATCCGGCGATTCTGGGATTTCATCGAACAAAAATTCCTTCCGCTTGCGCCAGTGTTGGATGATTTTTTGGTGCGCGATGCCGAAGAGCCAACTGCCGAACTTGCCGTCCTCGCGCAGGCTGCCGATGTGTCTGGCGGCGGCGATGAACGTGTCTTGCACGATGTCGAGGCTGGCCTGTTCATCGTGGATGAGTTCGTGGACGTAAACATAAAGCGGCAGTTGATATCGCCGGAAGAGTGTGTCCCAAGCCGCCGGTTCTCCGGCGCGGGCTTGGGCTACGGGCAGTTGTTCGTGTTCGGCCACTTCCGGCATTTTCATCCAGTGGAATGGGTGAGGCGAGGAAAGGTTCAATCGAATTGAAACAATTTCCAAGATTGCCAAGCGCGCGTCAAAACCGCTAAATGATAGGAATGTCAACGGTTGCCGAACAACTCCGCTCTGCTCGTGAGGCCAAGAACCTCACGGTGGAACAGGTTGCAGAAATGACCAAGCTCCGCACCGACCACGTGCGCGCGCTGGAAGAAGGTCGCTTCAATGTTTTTTCCGCGACGGTCTATATCCGTGGCTCGGTGAAGGTCTATGCGAAAGCACTCAAGCTGGATGAGCCGTCGCTGCTGGCTGCGCTGGGGGCAGAGCTGAAGGAGACCGAGAAATTCAGCGAGCCGCCGCCGCTGGTGGAGACGAAGAAGACTTTTCTCGATACGCTGCTGTTGGTTTTGGCGAAGTTGAACTGGAAGGTTGGCTTTGTTGGGGTAATCGCTATCGCGGTGATTGTCATTGCGGGCATGGCGTTCTGGGCGTGGCGGCATCATCAGGCGAGTGACCCGCTGAAGAATTTACAACCAGCGGTTTATTCGCCGGCGAATTCTGGCGATACGTTGCCGCTGCCACGGCGATAGTTAGCGACTTCTCACGCTGCTTCTGCTGCTCAAACGTCGTCCAAATAAATCTCCCGGTTTCGCCAGAGGTAAATCAATCCTGATGCCGCCGTCAGCACGACGGTGATCCACAACATCATTTCCGCGAACGCTGGAGTCCAAGGGGTGAAGAAATGTTTCAAGCCGTCCGGCCATTCATTGCAAGCATCGACTACGAGCAGTGCAATGATGCAGACGATTTGCGAAATGGTCTTGTGTTTCCCGTAGCGTTCCGCGGCCAGCACGATGTTCTTCGAGGCCGCCAACAAGCGCAGTCCGGTGATGGCTAGTTCTCGCCCGACGATGATGACGACCATCCACGCACCTACCTTCACCGGTGCGTTGAGATTCAAATGCGTGCTTTCCACAAATGCTATGAATGCGGAGCAAACCATGACTTTATCCGCAAGCGGATCCATGAGCTTACCAAAATTCGTGATAAGGTTGCGTGAGCGCGCGATGCGGCCATCGAGAAAATCCGTGATGCCCGCCAGACAGAAGAAAATCAGCGCAAGCGTGTCGTTGAAAGTAAACTTGGAGAACATCGCCCACAGAAAGACCGTCGTCAGGCCAAAGCGTGACACGGTGAGTTTGTTGGGCAGATTCATGCGCGCAAAGCTTGGCGGTTGCTGGCGGTGGTTTGCAAGTGACAAAATATAAAAGCGGGCTGTGTTGCCACAGCCCGCTTTGCTTTCAGAGTTTACGCGCCGAATTTGTCGAACGCCTTCGCATTCGCCTGCATGAGGCGGATGAGGAATTTCGCAGGGAACACGCCCAGTGAACCGCTGTTTGCGCCGGTCTCGGTGAACCGTTCCAGCTTATCCGAGCCGCTGATGGCCGAGTGCAACATCACGGGCTGCGGATGCCAGGAGTGGCCTTTCATCGCGCACGGCGTCGAGTGATCGCCGGTGATGGCGAGCACATCAATCTTCTTCTTCAGGAGAATCGGCAGCGCGGTATCGAGTTCTTCGATGGCTTTTTTCTTGGCGGCAAAATTTCCGTCTTCACCGTATTTGTCTGTGTATTTGTAATGGATGAAAAAGAAATTGTAGTTGTCGTATTCCTTCGCGAACCGCTCGAATTGCTCCGCGATGGTTTGGGGGCCTTCGATCTTGGTCATGCCGACAAGTTGCGCGAGGCCTTTATACATCGGGTAAACCGCGAGGCACGCGGGCTTGAGCAGATAGCGGTCTTCAAACAGCGGAATCGCCGGCTGATGCGCGATGCCGCGCATGAGGAATCCATTTGCCGGTTTTTCGTTCTTCAAAATCGGCAACGCGGCTTTGTAAAAATCCGCGATGAGCTTGGCCATTTTCTTCTGCTTAAGATTTTTAGCATTGCGCGGCTTCACGGTTGGAATGGCAAAACCTTCGCGGTTCGGGTCGGCATCTGTCAGCGGGCCTTCCAAACCTTTGCCGCGAAACACGACGACAAAGCGGTGTTCCTTTCCCGCCTTGATGATGACTTGCGTGTCGCCAATCTTTTTGATTTTCGCGGAGAGCAATGCAACCAGTTTCTCGCACGTCTCGGTCGGGATGCGGCCGGCGCGGCGGTCGGTGACAATTCCTTTCGCATCCAGCGTTGCGAAATTGGCACGCGCGCAAACGTCGCCGGGTTTCAATTCCAGACCGAGGCCGAGCGCCTCGATGACACCGCGACCTACTTGAAATTCCAGCGGGTCGTAGCCGAACAGTCCGAGATGGCCGGGACCGCTGCCGGGCGTGATGCCGGGCGCGACCGGAATCATGCGTCCTTGCGCGGAATTTTTGGCAAGCGCGTCGAGGTTTGGCGTGTGTGCGGCTTCAAGGGGCGTGAGATAGCTTTGTTCCTTCGTCGCGATGTCGCCGAGGCCGTCCAAGACGAGCAGCACATGCTTCGCGTTCGTTTTGAGTGTCAGTTCAGAATACAGTTCATCCAAATTCATAGCGGACATTCTACAAATAAATTCGCGCCGTGCAATTCGATTCCCGTTTGCATGGTGACAAATCGGTGACATTATTTTGCAACCAATGACTCCACTGATGTTGCATGAACTTCACCACGGCCTCGGCGCGCGGTTCGCAGAACTGAACGGCGCCGAAGTCGTCGGCGACTACGGAGATTGGCTCGGCGAGCATGCCGCGCTCCGCGAATCGGTGGGCGTGATTGATTTAAGTTCTCGCTCACGCATCTGCCTCAGCGGTGCTGACCGCTCGCGCTTTCTCCACGGACAAGTGACGAATGACGTGAAAAAACTCCGCGTCGGCGAAGGTTGCTACGCCGCCATCACCACTGCCAAAGGCAAAATGGAAAGCGACCTGAACATATTCGCGCTCGCAGATGAATTGCTTGTGGATTTCGAGCCGGGGCTGACGGAAAAGATTTCCGCGCGGCTGGAAAAATTCATCGTCGCTGATGACGTGCAGGTTGTGGATGCCGCGCCGCATTACGGTTTGTTGAGCGTGCAAGGGGCGAAGGCGGAGGCGGCGGTCCGCTCGCTTGGTTTGTTTTCTGAAATTCCCACCCAGCCGCTCGCCTCCGCAAAGGTTTCTGACACCACGCTTGGTGAAATTTATCTGGTGAATCAACGGCGCTTGGGCTCAAGCGGCTTCGACCTGTTCGTTCCAAACAATTCTCTCGGTGCAGTCGCGGACAAACTGATTGCCGCGGCGAAACAAAGCGGCGGCCGCGCCGTCGGTTGGCAGGCTTTTGAGACCGCACGTATCGAGGCTGGCATTCCGAGATTCGGCGCGGATATGGACGAGACGAACATCCCGCTCGAATGTGGCATCGAGAGCCGCGCCATCACCTACACCAAGGGCTGCTACATCGGTCAGGAAATCATTAACCGCATCCACAGCGTCGGCCATGTGAATCGCGAGCTGCGCGGTTTGCGGCTAGGAGACGATTTGAAAACCTTGCCCGCGCGTTGCGAGAAATTGTTTTCCAACGGCAAAGAGGTCGGCTACATCACGAGCGCTGTAAAATCGCCGCAGTTCGGAAACATCGCGCTCGGCTACGTCCGCCGCGAGGCGAATTCCATTGGGAACGAATTACAACTGGGCACGCCCCGCAGCAGCGTGGTGCGGATTGCGGAATTGCCCTTCGAGTAAATTTGTGGCATGGTGTGGCCATCGTAAAACAGATTTAACAAAACTATGAGCAAACCGAAAATTATCGCTTACTTGAAACCGTCGTGCGGCTGGAGCCAGGGCGTCCGCGCTGTCATGCGCAAATATGACCTGCCGTTTGAGGACCGCGACATTATCAACAATCCATTGCAACGCCAGGAAATGATCGAGAAGAGTGGCCAGATGATGAGTCCGTGCGTCGAGATCAACGGCCAAATGCTGCCCGACATCAGCGGCGAAGAAGTCGAAGCGTGGATGCTCGCAAACAACGTGGTGACGCCCAACGACAGGACCCCGGACGCGCCTATTAACCAGCCGTGCGCTCACGAAATGCCGCAGGCGCTGAACTTTGGCGTGCGCCGATAAACCATTATTTATCGCACGAGCCGCGTGGAGCAATCCGCGCGGCTTGTTTGTTTGTTGAACCGCAGTTAAATTCCCGTTATGCAAATCGTTTCCTCCATCACTGCGATGCAGCGGCTCGCCAAAAAATGGCAGTGTAAGAGCACGCGCATCGGCTTTGTGCCGACGATGGGCTTTCTGCACGCCGGTCATTTAAGCCTCGTGAACCGTGCGCGGCAGGCTGTCGGCAAGGCGGGCAAAGTGGTCGTCAGCATTTACGTCAACCCCACGCA